>JASHOI010000396.1 GCA_030041195.1 Streptosporangiaceae bacterium
ACCGCCGCAGCGGCTGGGGTCGCGGCCACCGTCTTCCTTGCCCGGCCTGCCGGGCCCGCCACGCCGACGACCGGCTACGTCGTCAGCCACCTGACCCAGGCACTGGACGCGATGCCAGCCAGCACCGTCGTGTTCGACCGGACCACCTACACCCCGCCCGGCACCGGCCCTGGCTCTTACCCGACGGACAGCTGGACCAGCGACGGCCGGATGCGGCAGGAGATATTCACCCAGGCTGGCCGGCTGGTAGTTGACCACGGATACGTGCTAACTGATGACAGACACGACAGAACGCAGACAACGCTGACCACGGTCGCCGTCGAGTACCAGACCAAGACCTGGTGGCGGTCGGTCGGCGCAGGGCCTCGCCGCCGCCGGTCGCGTCCGGTCACGCCGACATGCGACACCACCCGGCCCAACACGATTGCCTTCAATCCCAGCGCGATGGCTGCCGCGATCCGCCTCGAGGTGTCCTGCGGCACGCTCAAAGCCGACGGCACCGCAACCATCGACGGCGTCACCGCGATCAAGCTCGACGCGACCATGCCCCACATGACCATGACCTACTGGGTGAACCCCGCCACCTACCTTCCGGTCCGGATAACAGTGACCCGGGGACCGGGGATCCCGGCCATGCAGGACGACTTTCAGTGGCTGCCGCCGACCGCGGCCAACCTGGCCAAGGTGAACCTTCCGGTTCCGCCGCCTGGCTTCAGGCAGGTACCGGCGAACGGCTGCCTGACCGGTTGCAGCCCCTGACGCCACACCCTTCCCCCGCCGCGCGCTTGACGAAGACTGGTCGCCTCGTGAAGAGTTTGTTCACGGCGGCGACCGGTCGCCGAGCTGTGGAACATCCGCCCCAGTCGGGTTCCATCGGCGAAGGGGATTCGCCCTCTCGGTCGTCAACGTCACAGGCCATCTTCCAGCACCGCGTCACTGGGGGACGAGGGTGTCACGGGGAGGCTTGTCGATGACCAAGGATGGCAGCTTCAAGAAGGTTGTCCGGCGCCACGCCGAGGAGACTGAGCAGCGCTACACCGAAGCACTGACGGACCTCGAGGGTCTCGGCGCGCGAATGCACCACGAGCCCGTTGCTGAGCGGCTTCTGGCCCATCTCCGGGATCGCTACGGCATTGACCCGGTCGCGGCGACGAAGCTCAGCGTGCACAAGACCTACGTATTCCGTGTCGACCGCAAAGACGGCGAACCGTGGGTCGCCCGCGCGTTCCCTCCCGCCCGGCCGCGGGCCGGCGTCGAGGGCGACGCCGCGATCTTGCGATTCCTGGAGCGGCAGGACTATCCCGCCGAGCGCCTGGCGGCCGACGATGCGGTATCTGACTTCGACGGCAGCCCGGTCCTCGTGACGCGCTTCGTCGAGGGCGTCCAGCTCCCCGACGGTGCCGCGAAGTTCGCCATGATGGGTGAGCTGCTCGGACGGCTGCACGCGCTGCCGTATGACGACTCCGCCGGCCGCCCGGGTGGAGCCAGTGGTGAGGACCCGAGCCGCGAGGGCACGCCCCGTCAGGACCTGCTGGCGGCTCTGTCGTTTCTGGACGCCGTCGACACGAAGGTTGCGGCCGGCGAGCGCGAGCGTTTCGGGCGGCTCCGCGACCAGGTGCGCTCGGCCGACGACGGCCGCGGCCTTCCGGAGAGCTTGCTGCACGGAAATCTCCTGCACGCCCCCGATCACGCCGTCCTCAGCGACCAAGGACCGGTCGCGATCAACTGGAAGGCGTCCGGGCGCGGACCGCGCCTGGCCGACTTCGCGTACCTGATCTGGGGCACGGGTTCGTGGAACCCACGCCGGCCGAACCAGGAGCACATCGACGCTGCCGTCAGCGCCTACCGCCGGCACGTCGAGCCGACCGGTGAGGAGCTCGACCGGCTCGAGGCGGTCATGTACATCCGGACGCTCTACCTCGCGTGTTTCGGTTACCGCCGCGCCGTCACCCATGGCCAGACCTTCAACGAGTGGGGCTTCATCCGGCCGCGGGAGTACTTCAGTACCACCGCAGCCGCGACCCGAGCCGCGTTCGGACGCTAGGTCGTCACATGTTCATCTCGACGGCCGCCCCTGATGCGCCGGTGGGCAGGCAGCTGACCTGGTTCTTCAGCGCCGTGGCCGATATCCCCTGGTCCCAGCGGCTGATCAAGGCTCATTTCGGCTCCGGTTTCCTGGCCGAGATCAGCCCTGCCGAGATCAACTCGGTGCTGGCGCAGAACCCGGCACCGGGAGGAGCGTCCCTGACCGGGCTGCTGTGGCAGGATTCGGCCCGCGATCCGGCCTCGGTCCAGGCTGTGGCCTCCTTCGGCTCCGTCATGCTGCTGGTGAATATCTCGGTCGACGGCGCCGGGCTGATCAGCTATCTGCTGCTCACGTCGTATCAGCCGACGCCGGCCACCTGGGCTCAGGCCGACCGGGATCTTGCCGGGCTAGCTCCCGGCGCCAGCCTGCTGGCCGCCCGGATCTCACCCGGCGGGGTCTGCACCCCTATTCACCAGGTGGCTGCCTCGGCCGCCCGGCCCTTGGCGTCCACGTTCAAGCTGTTCGTCCTGGGTGCGCTCGCACAGCAGATCGCAGCGGGCCGCGTCTCCTGGGACCAGGAACTGACCGTCACCGACGCGGTGAAGAGCGCGGGCAACTTCGGCCCGGTATGCCTTCAGGACCTTCCCGCCGGAACGCGGGTGCCGGTGGGACAGGCGGCAGCCCAGATGATCTCGATCAGTGACAACACCGCGGCCGACATGCTGATCGGCTTGGCGGGCCGGTCCGCGGTGCAGGCCCAGGACCGGCAGTGGTCGGACCATGCCGCGCTGAACGTGCCGTTCCTGACCACCCGGGAATTCTTTCTGCTGAAATACGCCGATCCAGCGCTGGCGGACCGGTACCTGCGCCTGGCCCCGCGTCAGCGCCCCGCGTTCCTGGCCTCCTCGGTGGACCCGCTGCCGCTCAGCCTCAGCCCGGCACAACTGCAAAGCCTGGAGGCGGCATCGCCCACCGACATCGAGACCCTCGAGTGGTTCGCCTCGCCCGATGACATCTGCCGCGCCTTCGCCGGACTGCAGCAGCTTGCTGCCCAGCCCGGGCTGGCGCCGCTCGGTCCGATCCTGTCGGCCAACGGCGGCGGCATCGGGCTTCACCCGGCGCAGTGGCCCACGGTCTGGTACAAGGGGGGCTCCGAGCCGGGCGTGCTGACCATGGGCTATCTGGCCACCAACAGCAACGGCCAGACCTTCGTGGTGGTCGCGATGCTCAGCGACCCGGCAACGGCACTGTCCCCGTCGGCCATGCCTGGATTGCTGGCCATTGCCCGGGGCGCCTTCGGGCTGGTCCGGTAATCCCGGCCCGGGCCCGACCGCGGCCGGCCCTGCCCGCCATCGCCTGATATCTTGGATTCCACTATATTGGAGATATGGCGGCTAAGCCGATGACAGGTCAGGCGTTTTTCGTGCTCACCGCGCTGGCCGATGGTCCCAGGCACGGGTACGGCATCGTTGGCGAGGTCGCCGAGCTGTCGCAAGGGCGGGTCCGGCTGAAGATCGGCAGCCTGTACGGGGTGCTGGACCGGCTCGCCGCAGAGGGGCTGATCGAGCCCGACCGGGACGAGGCGCACGACGGCCGGCTGCGCCGCTATTACCGGCTGACCCGGGATGGGCGCGGCGCGCTGGCTGAGGAGGCCGAGCTTCGCGCGGCCACCGCCCGGGTGGTCCGGGCGAGACTGCGCCTGGACGGTTCCGGGGCGGCCGGATGAGCAGCGACCTGGAGCGACGATACCGGCGGGTGCTGCGGCTGCTGCCCGGCTACTACCGGGAGCAGTGGGAAGAGGACATGGTCGCCGCCTTCCTGGACAGCTGGCTGACCGGGGACCCGGAGACAGACGAGTACATCAGCAAGGCGGCAGGGCCCAGCTGGGCTGAGGTCGGCAGCGTGGCCCGCCTGGCCGCGCGGCTGTACCTGGGCGGCGCTGGCACCCCGCGCCGGTACTTCGCCTGGGGCCAGGCCACGCGGAACGCGGTGCTCACGGTGATGCTGCTGCAAGCGGTGTGGGCCCTGGACAGGTTCGTGCGCCTGACCTGGACGCACCAGGTGTTCACCTGGCTCCCCGTCGCCCAGCCCGCGAACACGCCGGCCGCCATGTCCGGCAGCATCTGGCCGCTGATGTTTTACACAGATGCGGCCGGCTGCGCCTGGATCGCGATTTTCGTGGCCCTGGTCCTCGGGCATTACCGCACCGCACGGATCATCGCGGTGCTGGCCATCGTCCCGGACCTTGTCACCCTGCTGCAGGCGCAGGTGTTCGGCATCCCGGGGCCGCCGTTCGGGCCGTGGGCCTTCTGGATCCTGCTCGAACTCGCCCCGGTCCTGGCGATGGCCGCCTTCCACCGGGACGCCCCGCCGGTCGCCCGCCTGCCCTGGCTGGTGGCACTGCCTGCCGGCTTTCTCCTGGTGTCCGCGCCGATGCTGGCGATCGAGGCGACCGGCAACTCCGCATGGCTGCCGGACACTCCCGGGCTGTGCTGCGTCTTGGTCAGCCTCGCCTGCCTGGGGTACACGATCAGGGCCCGGTACCGCAAGAGCGCCGGCTCGGGCGTGTGGTCGCTGACCCTGACGCTGCTCGCCGTCACCGCCGGCGTGTACCGGATCGTCTCGCTCGGCGATTACGTGCACTACCTGCACCAGATCAATGTGAGCCTGGCGCAACTGCTCATCTTGCTGATCGCCGCGGCGCTGGTCGCCCCCGGCGCCGTCCGCGCCCAGGCAGCCACGCCCGAACCGCGACCATATCCGCACTCGGGATGAACAAACGATGCCCTGCCAAGCAGGGCTCAGGACAAGCGCCCTGCGCGCGGTGCGAAGACCGCGCGCGCTAATCGCTGGAGGAACAATGGTCTGGCTCGGCGGCCCAAAAAGAGGCAGTGGGGTTCCAGGCAGACGAATCGTTCTGCACGATCCTCCCCCTGGTTACCGCCCGCCCAGCCTCTCGCCGAAAGACCGCCAGCGGTTGCTCCGCGATGACCGGATCCTCATGCGCGTCGCCGCCGTAGTCCTGGTCCTCGCGGCTACTGGCTTCATGGTGATCATTTTCGTGATCATCGCGACCAAGCTCTAACCCCGACGGCTTGCCGGATGGCCGCGACGGGGAGAATTACGCGCATGACCGATGCACAGCCATTTACCCGTGTCGTCACAGACCAAGACGGCGGATCGTCCTTCTCCGACGGACAGGTGAGCCTTTCAACGCAGCACGTTGCCGAAGGCACCCCGCCGATGCTCGTCGGCCCGGTTCCCAGCACGGCCGGGGTGATGTACCTGCGCACCGGGGCGTTCGAGGGCGCGCCGCATCCAGCCCCGCGAAGGCAATGGGTCGTCATGCTGCGAGGAGCGCTCCGGGTCGCGGTGACGGACGGCACGAGCCGCGAGTTCCGGGCCGGCGACCTTCTCCTGCTGGAGGACACATCAGGGACGGGTCATGTCCAGAAGACCGTGGGTGACCCACCCTTCGAGGCACTATTCATCCCGGCCCCCTGAGAACCACCCAGCCAGTGATGGCGGCCGGATAAGACCTTGGCGCGCATTACCCACCGCCACTTCGCGATCTTCCGAACCCGCGTGAAGCCGTATCGCGCATACAACTCCTCCGGTCCGGTATGCAGATAGGCGCCACGTTGCGGCGGCCGCTCCTCGGTCTGCTCCGGATAGGCCTCGACGACCCCGCCGCCGGCCCGCTTGATCTCGTCGAGTGCCGCCGCGACCGCAGCGGTGGCGACGCCCCTGCCGCGGTCCTTGGCGTTGGTAAAGATGCAGCCGATCCGCCAGTCCGGCAACTCGGCCAGGCCCTTTTCATAGGCTTTGTGATTGTTGATGGTGGCCACGTCGGTTGGTGGGCCGAACTGGCACCAGCCGACGCAGCGATCACCGTCGTAGACCAGCACCTGGTGGACCGTCCCGCGCGTCACGTGCCGGCGCTTCAGCTCCCGGTTTCCTTCGCGCCCGTGGCCGACGCCCTCCGGATGGAATCCAATGCACCAGCAACCACCCCAGACGCCGTTGTTGGCCTCGACGAGCGCGGCGAAGTCGTCCCAGGCCTCCGGCGTGAGCATCCGAGTCGTCAACGTCATACCCATAGTGTGCAGATTCGCCGAACCAGAGCGATCGCCAAGGTGCACCGGTCTCGACCTTCCTGGACCGTCCTGAATGGAGCGGCCGATCAGGTTGTTCTGGCTCCGGTGGCAGCGTCAGACCCGGGCGTCCATGTCACGCCTGCGGCTCGCGACACGCGTATGTGACGGCCTTTCCCTGGCGTAGCGTCACCGCTCAGCGCTGCCTGGAAGGGATTACTCGCCGACGGCGCCGTCGATTGACTCGCGCAGGAGGTCGGCATGGCCGTTGTGACGGGCGTATTCCTCGATCATGTGACACACGATCCAGCGCAGGCTGGGGGAACGCCCGTCGGGCCAGCCCCGCCTGGCCGGCCGGCCCAGCCCGTCGCCGCCGTCCAGCACCTCCGCGACGTCGGCACGGGACTGTTCCACCGCCCGCCGCCACAAGGCGAAAAGCTCCTCGGGGGAATCCCCGGCAGCCGTATGCCATTCCCAGTCGGGGTCGGCCGTCCAGTCCACCGCGTCCCACGGCGGCGCGTACCCGCGGCCGTGCAAAGAACGGGAGAACCAGCCGTCCTCGACCAGGGCCATGTGCTTGAGGATGCCGCCAAGAGTCATCGTGGAGGCCGCCGTCGTCGCCCGCAGGCCCGGCGCGTCCAGCCCAGAACATTTCCAGGCCAGCGTGGCGCGCTGATAGTCGAGGAAACCCAGCAGCGTCGCCACCTCGTCGGCGGCGACCGGGGGTTCAGGACGTCCGTGCTCGTCTAGCTCGGCCATGGACCTCATTCTGGTGCGACAGGCAGCCACTCAGTGCGGGTATGCACCGTTTCGGTCAGCTCGCATGTCACCGTTCGCCGGGTCACGGTGCCGGGGTCTGCGCGAGGACCGCGTTGATCCCGGCCGGGCTGATCCCCCTGAGGTAGCTCCCACTGCTCGACCGCGCCCAGCGGCCGGCAACTCTCGCACGCGCGTGCCCGGGCGGGACGAGAGGCAAACCGCATCCGTTGCTTCTGATAACCGTCGGGCATCGCGAGCTCAGGACAGGCCCTCGAACTGGAGAATGTAGAGCCCGCCGCCGCTGCGGTCCGCCGCGTACACGATGCCGTCGGAGGCGACGTAGACGTCGTTGATCTGGATCGCGCCGCCGGGTGAAGCTGAGCGAGGCGAGCAACTGGGCACGCCCGCCGTCCGGCGCGCCGGATTGCCAGTCCGGCACCACGACAGTCACGCCCAGCGCCGCCGTCATACGCGCGAGCGGTTCCAGCAAGTCCCGCTCGTTGGCACCAGCGCCATGCCACAGCAGCACGACAGGCGCCTGGGCGGTGTCCGGCGGCGTACAGGCGTCGAGGGCCTGGCCGTGTCCGTAGGCAATGCCGCGCTGGACGTGGATCCTGGCCAGATTGAGTCACACCGCCATAATTCACCGCGCCCGGTGCGCACGCCATTCCCGCAGCCTGACGGCCACGGGTCGCACCCTCCGCGCGCATTGCCGCCTTATGCGCGCTGGGTATTGCACGACATCACTGCTGCCATCGCCCTGGCCGTCAGCAGTCGCCCGTTTGGTGTGTGATGATGCATGTGGGCTTGAGGCATTCCGGCGTCGGCAGCCGCGCAGGCGCCGTCCCGGGTTCTGTTAGCCTGTCGGGCCCCGCCCGGCGGGGATGGGTTGGCGGGGATGTTCGGTTTCAAGATCATCCGCCAGTATGAGCGGGGCGTTGTCTTCCGCTGGGGGCGCGCGCTGCCCGGTATCCGAGAACCGGGGCTGACCTGGGTCAACCCGTTCACTGACCGGCTGCGCAAGGTGAACATGCAGATCACCGTGGCACCGGTGCCCGGTCAGGAGACCATTACCCGCGACAATGTCACGATGCGGGTGGACGCGGTTGTCTATTACCGGGTCGTGGACCCGTTCAAGGCGATCGTTAACGTGCAGAACTACAGCTTCGCTGTCGCCCAGGTCGCCCAGACCTCGCTGCGGGCAGTCGCCGGCCGCAGCGACATGGACCGGTTGCTGTCAGAGCGCGAGAAGGTCAACGCCGAGCTTAAAGACGTCATCGGCGAGCCCACCGAGCAACCGTGGGGCATCCGCGTGGAGCGGGTCGAGGTCAGAGACGTCTCCTTGCCCGAGGCGACGAAACGCTCGATGTCCCGGCAGGCTGAGGCCGAACGCGAACGCCGTGCCCGGATCATTGGCGCCGACGGCGAATATCAGGCGGCCCGCAAGCTCGCACAGGCTGCCTCGGTTCTGGCGGCGGACCCAGCCGCCGTGCAGCTGCGGCTGCTGCAAACCGTCGCTGAGGTGGCCGCCGAGAAGAACAGCAGATTTATCTTCGTGCCAGTCCCGGTGGAGGTCCTGCGCTTTCTCGGCCGGGCAGCTTCGGCGGACTGACCGCGGAGGTTGCCGGTGAGCATTCTGGTCCTGGCCGGCGGCGCATGCTGGTCAGCTTCCGCCCAGGCGTGCGAGCCAGCTGATGATCGGAGCTGCGCCATCCTCGCCAGCCAGCCGTCTCGACAGTACCTGGGCATGCGCCGGGTACGACGGGAGCGCAACCGCCTCGCGGACGGCCGCGGCGAGCGCGGCCACGGAAAGCTGCTTGCGCGGGATGGGCGCCGGTCCCACGCCCAGCGCGGCGAGCCGGGCTGCCCAGAATGGCTGGTCTGCCAGCACCGGCACGGTCACGGACGGCACGCCGGCCCGCAGACCCGCCGCGGTGGTGCCTGCGCCAGCATGATGGACCACCGCGGCCATGCGCGGGAACAGCCAGTCGTGCGGCACGTCACCGATGACGATCGAATCGCCGGGTGCCAGTCCGCTGGGTGGGTGCTGGCCGACCTGCCCGGCCTGGATCACCTGCCGTACCCCTGCCTCGCGGCCGGCGCCGGCGGCAAGTTCAATGAAGCCGTACGTGTCGTCTGGCGTCACGTCACCAAATCCGAAGAACACTGGCGGCGGGCCCGAGGCCAAGAACTCCTCCAGCTCCGCCGGCGGGTTCCAGGCCGCCGGCCTCTGCGGCCACCAGTAGCCGGTTACCTCGTAGCCATCAGGCCAGTCCGCCGGGCGCGGCACAACTGCCGGGCTGAAGCCGTTGAAGACCGGCCATCGCCGGGTGTCCGGCTGCCCGGACAGCACTTCGCGGATCCCGCGCCGCGGCAGCCCAAGCTCGTGCCTGATCTCCCTGGCTGACCCGGCCAGGGCCGCCATCGTGGCGGTAGTGGCCATCCCCGCGATCCGGTTCCCCAGTCGGCCGAAAGACCGGCCGGTCACGATGGAAGGCGGGAAGTCGGCGGTCGTCTGCGTCGGCATGAGCTGCAACTCCATGCTCGGCAGGGCCAGTCCCTCAGCGACCTGATAACCGCCGATCGCGGTCATGCCCGTCAGCGCCAGCACATCGGCGGCATCCTGGCGAGCTACCGCGAGGACTGCCTTGTGCAGCGTCCGCACGTTCTCGGCCAGCAGCCTGATGATCCCGACACCGGCCGCCAGGCCGCTTCGCTCCACCCACCGAAGGTCATCAAACATGCCATGGGTGCCGGGTAACGCCCGGAACTCGAGCCCGCAGCCGACGACGAGGCCCTCATACTCATCGTTACTGGCGATCGTTACGCTGTGCCCGGCGGCGCGGATGGCAGCCGCGAGCCCGGTGAGAGGCGCCACATCGCCGCGCGCCCCTGCCGTGGCGATCAGGACTCGCAACTCGCTGCCCCCTATTGGCTCGATTGACAGAGACGCGGCTGCAGCTAGCGTAGCCGCCTGCGCTCGGCCCAGATGCGGCCGCGGACGGCAGGAAGCGCGGGCGGACTGTTGCGTACGGGAAGGGTGGTGAGGCAGATACCGGCGCTGGCTAGATCATGATGGTGTCGTCGCCTCTTCGGCGGTTTGGTGAGCGTCGCTCTGACCGGCGGGGACGGTGTCGCGGCTGCTGGTCGCGGTCACGACGAGGATCGCCGCGAGGGCGAGAAAGATGACCAGCCCGCCGTAAGCGCGGGTCACGGTGGACAGGCCCCAGGTTGAGATGAGCTCTCCGGCCACGAAGGCGGGGATCGCCGCGCCCAGGTAGCTGAACAGGTAGATGCCTGACAGCAGCCCGGCGCGGTGTCCGGGCGCAAGCCCTCCCATCAGGGTGCGCATGCCGCCGTGGAAGGCGCTGCCGAAGCCGAGCCCGGCGACGATGCTGGCAGCGAAGAAGCCGGGCGTGGAGCTTTCACCCACCGAGATCAGCACGCCCACGACGGCGAGGCTGAGGATGACCGAGCCGATGGCCATCGCGGTCCGCGGCCTGAGCCGGGCGGCGAGCGGGCCGCCCAGGGCGCTCGGCGCCACCAGTGAGGCCACTGCAAAGCCCGCGAACAGGCTCCCGGTATGCCCGAGCTCGGCCGCTGATAGTGACGGGGCGAGAGCCTGGTAAAAGCCGGCCAGGGCCCAGCATGCGATGAAGATCGCAGAGGCGCCGATGAACAGGGTGCGGACCGTCGCGGGGATCCGGACCGCGGGGGCCAGCGAGGCCAGGGCTCCGGGCCGTCGCGGGCTGGTCTCGGGCGACAGGAAGATGCCGGCGGCGCAGACGGCCAGCGCTGCGGCGAAGATGTAGTAGGTGAGGTGGCGGGGATCGGTGCCGTACTGGACGATCGCCCCGGAGATGACCGCCCCGATGGCCAGGCCGCCGACCGGGCCGCCGCTGGTGACGGCGGTCGCGATCTGGCCGTGCCCGCCTGGGTGCCTGGGCGGGTCGAGGTCGACGACATAGGCGGCCACGGCGCTCATGGCCAGTCCGGTGGCGAAGCCCTGCAGGGCGCGGCCCAGCAGGAGCAGGGTGAGCCCGTGCAGGCCGGCGAGCACCAGCAAGCCAGCGGCGCCGAAGGTCATCGAGGCCAGGCTGACGGCGCGGCGGCCGATGTGGTTGGACAGGTGGCCGAACATCAGCAGCGCCAGCGCCGCAGGAACGATGTAGATCGCGAGTGAGGCGGTGAGGTCGGCGTCGGTGATGCCGAAGCGCTGCTGGTACAGGCCGTAGAGCGGGGCCGGTGAGCCCGCGGCGGCGCCGATGACGACCAGGGCGGACGAGACGAAGGCCAGGGCCGCGGGCCGCGGCAGCCGCCACCGCTGGGCCGAGCTGGTGACGGGCGGGGCGTGGTGGGATGTGGTCATGGCGGCTCAGCCTTCCGGGATCAGCAGGACGCGGCCGCGGATGGCGCCCGCCTCGCTCTGTTCGTGGATGAGACGGGTGTCGGCGAGCGGGCGCCGGTCGCTGATGTCGAGCCGGAGCTTGCCGGCCGCGACGCGCTGGATGATCTGGGCCAGTTGCGCCGGGTCGCTGCGGACGCTGAAGAACACCACGCGCACCTTCCCGTCGGGGAATCCCCCGCCCGGCGAGGTCGCCGACACAAGGGTGCCGCCGGTCCTGGTGACGCCCAGCAGCGTCTCGGTGTCCTCCCTTGACCCGGCGACGAGGTTGATCACCAGGTCGACCCGATCCCGTACGGCGTCGGAGATCTTCACGGCCGTGTAGTCGATGATCTCGTCGGCGCCGTGGCATCGCACCGTCGCCGCGCTGCGCGGGCTCGCGGTGGCGATGACGTACCCTCCCGCCTGGCTGGCGAGCTGGACCGCGAACCCGCCGACGCCGCCGCCGGCCCCGTTGACCAGGACGCGCTGCCCGGAGCGCAGATCGCCGTGCTCGAACAGGGCCTGCCAGGCCGTCAGGGCCGGGACCGGGATTGCCGCTGCGCTGGCCAGCGGAATGCCCGCCGGTACGGGCACCAGGATGGCGGCCGGCGCGGTGGCGAACTCGGCCGCCGCTCCCGGCCCCGTCATGGGGAGAAAGCCCGCAACCGCCTGCCCGACCGGGGGGACGCTGACCCCGTCACCGAGCTCGACGACCGTTCCGGCCAGGTCGAGCCCGGGCGTGTGCGGGAGACTGACCGGGAAGATCTGCCGGATGATCCCGGACCGGAACCAGGTGTCCACCGGATTGAACGCGGTGGCCGCGACCTTGACCAGCACCTCGCCCGCGCCGGGCCGCGGCCGCTCGGCCTCCTCGTAGCGCAGCACGCTGACGTCACCGTACTCGTGAAACCGGACCGCTTTCATGACTGCTCCTTCTTGCCGGACGTGCCCGCGGCTCAGGAGGCCGTCCGGCCACCGTCGACCGCCACAACCGCCCCGTGCATGAAGCTGGCATCGCTGGATGCCAGATGCGTGATCACCGCGGCGATCTCCTGTGGCGAGGCCGCGCGGCCTGCCGGAGCCATGGCGGCCAGCTGGTCCCGCAGGGCGCTCACCGCGGCCGTGCCCTCGGTGCGGGTCGGGCCCGGGTTCACCGCGTTGACCCGCACCCCGCTCGGGCCGAACTCGGCCGCCCAGGCCTTGGTCAGCAGGTTCAGGGCGGCCTTGCTCGCCCCGTACAGGGCCATCCCAGCGATCCCGAACTCGCCGGCCATCGAGCCAACGTTGACGATCGCGCCGGTGCCCCGCGCTGCCATCGCCGGGGCCAGCTGCGCCACCAGCACGAAGGGGACCTTCACGTTGACCGCGAACACCTCGTCGATGTCCGCCTCCGTCATCTCGGGAGTCGGCCCGGCCGGGAAGACGCCGGCGTTGTTCACCAGGATGTCCACCCGCCCGCCACCGACCTCAACAGCCCGCCGGGCCAGTTCCCTGGCCGACTCGGCACCGGCCAGCTCCACGGCGAGAAAGTCCGCCTTCCCGCCGTTGGCGCGAATCGCGGAAACGACAGCCTCGCCGCGGGCGGCGTCACGGCCGCCGGCCAGCACGTGCGCGCCGTGCCCAGCCAGCGAGAGCGCCGTCGCCTTGCCGATGCCACTGCTCGCTCCGGTCACCAGGGCGACGGTCCCTGCAAGGTTCGCGGTCATGTGGGTTGATCTCCTCTGCATCTCACGAGAGTCACTTCAGCCGGAATGCTGGAATGATCGTTCAAGAACGATAACACTGTTGGACTGATCGTTCAAACTGTTTGGTAGGATGGAGGCATGCCACGCGGAAAGACCTTCGATCCCGCCAGCAAGATCGATGAGGCTGTAGACCTGTTCTGGCGGCGCGGCTGCGACGCCGTCAGCGTCCAGGACCTCGTCGAGGCACTTGGCCTCAACCGGGGCAGCCTCTACGACACCTACGGCGGCAAAGAGCAGCTCTGGCTGCGCGCGCTCGCCCGCTACTGCGAGCTCCGCAACGCGCGCCTGGCCGAACTGCTGGACAGCTCCGCCGGACCCGTGCTGCCACGGCTCCGTGCCCTGCTGACCGAGATTGCCGGGGAGAGCGCCGACGGCCCCCGCGGCTGCCTGGTGGTCAACGCCGTCACCGAGCGCACCGCCGATCCCGAGACGCGGGAGCTCGCCGTGCGCCAGATCAACCACGTCGAGGACGTGCTGTACCAGGCGCTGGAGCAGGCACATGCAGCGGGCGAGATTCCCGCAGCCTCCTCACCCCGGAAGCTCGCCCGGTTCCTCGTCGTCATGCTCCAGGGTCTGCACGTCTACGACAGGGCCATCTCCAATCCCGGCCCCACCCACGACGCCATCGAGGTCGCCGTGGCCGCGATCCTCACCAGTGCCGACGGTGCCTTCCCGGGCACAGACGGGGCGTTCTGGCGGTCCTGAGTGTGGCTGATGGGGTTGCCTGGCGGGATCTTCTGGTGAGGGCAGGGCGGGTTGGCCGCGGGATGGCGTTGCGGGTCGCCAGCGGGACAAGGCGACCCCGGCCAGGCAGAGCACGCCGCCGGCCAGCGCCAGCCAGGCGGGGACTTGTCCCAGCACTGCCCAGGACATCAGCACGGTGAGGGCCGGGACCAGGTAGGTGGTGGCGCCCAGCTTGCCAGCGGGTGTTCTGGACAGCGCATACGCCCAGGTGGTGAACGCCAGCGCGGTGGGAAACACGCCCAGGTAGGCGATGCTGAGCGTGGCTGGCAGCGGTGCGGTTGCCAGCTGCGAAAGGAGCTGGCCGGTGAACGGCAGGCAGGCCACCGCGCCCAGCGCACACCCCAGCGTGGTGACCTGAAGCGCCGATGCGTGCCGCAGCGCGGGCTTTTGGCAGATCACGGCGACGGCGTACGACACGGCGGCCAGCAGGCACAGCAGCACGCCGGGCAGCGACGGGCGCCCGTGCGCGGGTGTGGTGATCGCGACCAGAATGACCCCGGCGAACGACACCGCGATCCCCACCAGCAGCAGCCGCGGCAGGCCCTCCCGCAGCAGCCAGCCGCTCAGCAGCGCGATCAGGGCCGGCCCGATGTTGACCACCATCGCTGCGGTGCCGGCGTCCACGTGCTGCTCGCCCCAGTTCAGCGCCACCATGTAGACGCCGAACCACAGCACGCCGCTGGCCGCGATGCCCGGCCAGGCGGCTCGCGGCGGCAGCCCGGATCGCTGGCGCAGCGAGATCAAGCCGAGTACCGCCACGCCAGACAGCAGCCTGCCCAGGGCCAGGGCGCCAGGTGAGAAGTAGTGCCCGGCACTGCGGATGATGACAAACGCCGAGGCCCACAGCACCACCGTCACCGCCGCCGCCAGCAATGCCCGGCGATCCGCCCGCGAGGCCGGCTGGCCGCTGCGGTGCCTATATCCCGCCACGATCTGCGCCACAGCTCGTTTGGTCACACCACGCAGACGCTTCGGGCAATCAGAACGTGAGATGTGACGCCACCCGGCAGCGGGAATCTCGGTGTCCATCCGCTATTTGCACAGGTACGCCGCACTCTCGAACACGACAGCACGCCGGACCCATGACCCGCAGGCCGGGCGTTCGACCCCCCGCCCCCACTCCCGGAAGTGCAGATTAGGGTCTGTGACCTGCAGGAACGCCCCACCAAGATCCTTGATTAGGCAACCCGTACGCGGCCCGTTCACCGGGCAGAGCCACGATTACATCTCGGTCTACGAGGTCACCGCAGCGCCTGGCGGATGAACGTGGCCACAGCGACCGGCTTCGCGATGAACGCGGTGTGCGAGCCGTCAATGGTCTCGGTCGTGGCGCCCATCCGCTGCGCCATGAACCGTTCCGCGTCCGGCGAGATCGCGTTGTCATGCTCGGAGACCAGGAACCAGGACGGCTTGCTCTTCCAGCCCGCCGCGGTGGCGTTCTCGTTGAGCGCCGCGGCCGCGAGCGGGCGCTGGGTCGCGAACATCACATCGGCCGTGTCCACCGGCACGTCGGCGCAGAACGTCTCCCGGAACCCGTCCTTCTTGACGTACAGGTCGGGACCGCCCGCGGCGCCGGGCGCATCGTAGGGGGTCGGGGCGGCCGTCTTGGCGAGCAGGGGCGGCGGGAACGGCTGCTGCACGCTCGCGCAGCTCTCGCCCACCTCCAGCCCGAACGCCGCGAGAAAGACCAGCCCGGCCACGTTCTCCAGGCCGGCCGACGCCTGGCCGATCACGGCGCCTCCGTAGGAATGCCCGACCAGCACGACCGGGCCGTCGATGGCCTTGACCACATCGCTGACGACCCCGGCGTCGAAGGCGACGCCTCGCAACGGGTTCGGCGGGGCGAGCACCGTGTGGCCGGCGCTCTCGAGCTCGCGTATCACTCCCGCGAACCCGGACGCGTCGGCGAAGGCACCATGGACGAGGACGACAGTGGGACCAGGCATGGGGTTCTCCTCAGGATTGGAGAGGTGACCCCAACGACGCTACGTCACCAGGCCCGAGCGAGCCGACCCGGGTGCGCCGCGCCGGCCGTGCGGGCAGGTCTGGGACGGCGTCGCCGGGCATCTGCGCGCTACGGACCGGTCTGGCTGCTCTGGCGCCGGCAGCGCCACTGTTCACGGAGGGCGCGGCGTAACCGGCCGTTCTGCGCGGCTCTGCAGCGGGCGAACTTGTTATCTATGGCAGCGCATACTCGGCGATCCGGCGTGAGGGTCACGACGCGCGGTTACCTTGCGTGCTTCGCCGAGCGTGCCCGGCTTCGGCACGCGGATCTGGATGATATGCGTCATTCGCACTTTCGGCTGGCTGACCGGGACGCGTCATGCTGGGATGAGTGCGTGCCAGATCCGTTAGCTCTTGGTCGCGATGACGAGTTCGGTGTCACCTGGCCAGTCCCAGAAGAGACCGTCGGGGGAGTACTCGTGCAGCAGGTGACGTAGGTCGGACTCGAAGTCGGCTCGGCGGTTCCCGAACCATCGGGGCGCGGCGTACGACAGCGAGAAGCAGCTGGCCACAACGGTGTCGATGTCTCTGATCAGGTCGGGGCGCCCAGGCGCGTAGATCGTGCGCGAGCCGCCGAACCGGGTCTGCGACAGGGTGTCCTCGAAGCGTGCCGGCTGGCCCTCGTTCCAGGTTGCGAGGTAACGGCGCGTGCCGTCACCGAGGTAGTCGAGGATGAGCTTCCGCACCGCGACGTGGGGAACCTCAGGGTATCCCGGATCGGCAGGCCGTGGACGGCCGTCGGCGTGGTGTGAGATCAGGACCAGCGAGCCACCCGGCACGAGCAGGTCATAGACGGCCTCGGCAACCTCCAGCCGTCGGACCCGGTGAAACGACTGTCCGAAGGTGACCACTCGCCACGAGCGGGGGTTCAGCGCTGCGATATTCTCCGCAACCCCCTGCACCCAGCGCACGTTGGCGATTCCCGCCTGCTCGCAACGCCGCTGGCCCGCCAGCAACATGCCGGGCTCGGGATCAAGTGCCGTCACCTGATCGAACAATCGGGCCAGGGGCAGCACCAGGATGCCAGGTCCGCAGCCCACATCGAGCAGCTGGCCGGTGCCATCAAGCGACAGTTCCTGGGCCATCGTGTCCGCCAGTTGCGCGGAATACGGAGGTCGCCCGACCGCGTAGTACTCGGCCGTCCCCTCAAACGCCTGGGGATCGAACGCCGAGGGTGAAGGTGTAGTCATGCGCACCATCCTGAAGCATGCCTCACATGAGGCCGCGGCATCCCGCACGCACGGGACTGCAAGGCGCTGACAGCGCAGCACCAGTGACCGCCGCGAAACTGCCGATCGGCTCGGCTGAGGCTCCGCAAATAACCATTGCGCCGGCGTGCTCGCCGCGTGACTGAATGTCGCCTCGGCACTTTCCGGCTGGGACCTGTCACAGCTTCGGGTATCGCCTTGTCTTAGAGGGAAAAGGCCAGCGTTGACCGGATGACCCTATGGCGCTGGTCCTCAAATGAGAAGGCCGGGGAGAGAACTCGGCCGGGAGCCACGGTGCGCGAGCTGGCGGGAGGGTTTGGTGGCTGCGACAGCGGATGAGACGGGCATGGCCGCATATAGGCCGCTGCTGTTCTCCATTGCTTACGGCATGACCGGATCGGTTGGCGACGCCGAGGACATCGTGCAGGACGCGTTCCTCGGCCTTACTCAGGCGCGCCAGGCAGGTACCACGATCGACGACCCGAAGGCCTACCTGTCGACGGCGGTGACACGGCTGGGAATCAACTACCTCCGGTCGGCGAGGGTGCGGCGGGAGACGTACGTGGGGGACTGGCTGCCCGAGCCGGTGGTCGTGACCGCCGATGTGCCTGGGCCGGCCGAGCACGCCGAGCTGGCCGACTCGCTGTCCATGGCATTCCTCGTCCTGCTGGAGACCCTCGCGCCGGTGGAGCGGGCAGTGTTCATGCTGCGGGAGGTGTTCGGGTACGGATACCCGGACGTAGCCAAGATCACCGGTAAGACAGCGGTGAACTGCCGGCAGATCTTCACCCGCGCCAGGCAGCGCATCGTCGCTGGAGGGCAGGAGCGCGGCTACGCGCTACCCCCGGCGCGGCGGGCGGAAGGCGCAGAACTCGCCCGCAGGTTCTTCGAGGCGGCGACAGGCGGCGATATGGACGCGCTGCTCGGCATGCTGGCGCCGGACGTGGTCGTCCACGGGGACGGCGGCGGCAAGGCACAGACGATCGGGAAGCCGGTGGTCGGGAGGGAGCGGGTCATTTCGCTGATCACAGGCCTGCTCCGCAGGCCTCGGCTCAGCGCTGTCTCCGCTCGGCTTGCCTGGGTCAACGGCCAGCCGGGCGCGGTTGTCTACGACGCCGAGGGGGGCATAGTCAGCGTGGTCGAACTGGACATCGCCGACGGCCTCATCCAGGCGGTCCGCTCCATCGTTAATCCTGACAAGCTCCGCCGCATCGGAGCGGCATCTCGTCAGACGCGACAAGAGAACGGCCAGTACCCGGGGATGAGGAATTCGGATGTCTGAGATGAGGACGCCGTTCAGCGCGGCACCGAAACCGGCAACTGAGCAGGAGGCTGCGGATCCGAGGCGTTGGCTGGTGCTGGCACTCGTCGGCCTGGCCCAGCTCATGATCGTGCTCGACCTGACAGTGGTGAACATCGCGCTGCCGTCTGCCCAGCGGTCGTTGCACTTCGCTACCGTCGACAGGCAGTGGGTGGTGACGGCGTACGCGCTTGCCTTCGGCAGCCTGCTGCTGCTGGGCGGGAGGTTCGCCGACCTGCTTGGCTGCAAAGTCACCTTCATGGTCAGCCTGGTCGGCTTTGCCGTGGCATCCGCCGTGGGCGGGGCGGCCACTAGCTTGACCATGCTGGTGAGCGCTCGCGCGTGCCAGGGTGCCTTCGCGGCGGTCATGGCGCCCTCGGCGCTGTCGGTCCTGACGATCACGTTCCAGGACCCGAAGGACCGCGGCAAGGCGTTCGGAGTGTTCGGGGCGATCGCTGGTGCTGGCGGCGCGGTGGGTCTGCTGCTCGGTGGCGCGCTGACCGAATACCTGTCGTGGCGGTGGACCCTGTACGTCAACCTGTTCTTCGCAGGCGTGGCGCTCGCAGGCGCGGCCCGGTTGCTCAAGCGGCAGCCGACCCGCGGTGGTCAGCGGCTGGATCTGCCCGGTGCCGTGCTCGTCGGTGGGGCGATGTTCTGCCTGGTTTACGGGTTCGCCAACGCCGCGACTCACAACTGGCACACGCCGTCAACGTACGGTTTCCTAATCGCGGGCGTCATCGCGCTGGCCGGCTTCGCCGCCTGGCAGGCGCGCGCGAGAGCGCCCCTGCTGCCGCCACGGGTGGTGGCGGACCGTAACCGGAGCGGCGCATACCTGGGGATGCTGTTCGCCAGCGCGGGCATGTTCGGCATCTTCCTGCTCCTCACCTACTACCTGCAGACCACGCTTGGGTATTCACCGGTCGTTACCGGCTTGGCGTTCTTGCCGATGTCCGCCGCGCTGATACTGTCCGCCGGCATCGGGCAGATCGTGCTGATGCCGCGGACGGGCCCCAAACCCTTGGTGGGGCTCGGCATGCTGATCGCCGCCGCGGGCATGGTGTGGCTCACCCGGATCGGCGTCCACTCCGGGTACGCCCCGGCCATCCTCGCGCCGCTGCTCGTGGTTGCGCTCGGTCTTGGCCAGGTGATCGCCCCCGTCATGAACACCGGCACGTTCGGCGTCGAGCCAACCGACGCCGGCGTGGCCTCGGCCACCGTCAACGTGGCCCAGCAGCTTGGCGGCTCGATGGGCACCGCGCTGCTGAACACGATGGTGGCCGGCGCCACTGCCAGCTACCTCAGCTCGCACCTGAACCCGGCAACCATCGCCGCCGGTCACCCTGGCGCGACGCTCGTCGGGCAGTCACTCATACACGGCTACACCGTCGGCTTCTGGTGGACAGCGGGCATCTTCGCAACTGGTGCCGTGGTCTGCGGGATCCTGCTGCGGCGCGGGCCCATGTACCCGAGACAGTCCCCCGAGACCACGCATAACGGAGAGACCTCTGCCTGCGCCGATGCCGAAGGTGTCGGGCGGCCCCGCGTGCCGGTCGGGGGTGATCTGGATGGGCCCGGCTCTCCTGTGGCGGCGAATCCACTCGCGTTCGCTGAGCCGGCCCAGCAGACCCGGCCCAACCTGTGACCAAGAGCCGGAAAGACCGGCCACACCATAGCCCGATAGGAAGGAGACCTCCGATGTTCAGCGTCCAGGTCTTTATCGCTGTCGCTGTCACGGTCGGCGTCGCCGTTACTGTGACTCTCGTGCTCGCGGGTGCGGGCGCCATTTTCCAGCGCGACCCGGCTCGCGCGGCCAAGGCCCATCCATTCACGATCCCGCCGCAGCGCCCGGCCCAAACATACGACACACGCACACGAGAGCCCGTCCTGCGCTGACCCGCAGCGCACGAGACGCCGCGTTTGAAGAGGCCGCAAGATGAAATGCGACACCGGCGGTAACCGGGATCGGCGAGGTGCGGCCCCCGATCGTCCCCAGTCGTCCACGTCAGCAGCCGGACGGTGGCTGGGGCGCAGCGCGCTCGCTAGTGCTGACGTACCTGGTCGAAAGGGGGCGGCGCGCGTGAGGTTGCCGGTCAGCTGCATGCTGGTGGTGTGCTGTGTGGTGGTGGGTGTGGCGGGTTGCGGGTCTGGTGGTGGCCCGGATGTGCTGTGGTCGCCGGTGCGTGTGGTGCGTACTGCTGATGGGATGGTGGGGTATCGGGAGCTGGGCAGTGGGCCTGCGCTGTTGCTGGTCACCGGAGCGGGTTCGTCGATGGATGACTGGCCGCCGGGTTTTGTTGACGCCCTGGCCGCAGGTCACACGG
>JASHOI010000397.1 GCA_030041195.1 Streptosporangiaceae bacterium
GGCATCGACGAGTACATGCGCGGATCGGGCCGGGTGCTGCGCGCGGGCACGCGGATGGTGTGGGGCCCCGGCCGCCACCTCGCGGGCAACAACACCTATTCGTACTTCCTCGACCCGCAGGGCAACACGGTCGAGTACACGACCGAGCTCGAAGAGCTCGACGAAGACGCGTGGCACCCGCATGTCTACGACATGTACGACCCGCTGGTCCAGGACCAGTGGGGCACCGCCAACCCCATGAGCGAGTCGGTGGCCAGGGAGTCCTTCAACGACCCCGACCCTGGCCTCTTCACCTGCCCGCCCGTATGAGGAACCCGCTCAGCCCCGCCTCGATGCCACATCGAAGGAGATCTTCCCGATGAGAGTTCTATACCCAGCAGGCCTGGCCGCACTGGCCCTCGCGGCCGGCCTCACCATGTCGGCATGCTCGTCGTCGAGCACGACCAGCACCAAGGCCGCCGGCCACACGTCGAGCGCAAGCCAGTGCGGCACGATACCGACCTCGCTGCCCTCCGACCCGGACGGCGTCCTGACGTCGATGCCCAGCAGTCTCCAGGCGCTGTACGACGGCTACCCGACGCCCGTGTACAAGAGCGCCTTCGCGAACTGGAAGCCCAGTTCGAGCTCGAAGACCGTCGGCTTCCTGCTGTCCGAGACCAACAACGGCTACCAGCTCGCGCTGCAGTCCATCCTGGAGGGCATGCTCAAGGGCGCTGGGTACACGGTGGACGCGGTGACCTCCTCCGACGAGGTCACCGACCAGGTCGCCGACTTCAACCAGATGGTGGAGCGCAAGGACGCGCTGATCGTGTACGAGCCGCTGTCCTCCAGCGCGTTCACCACCGCGGTGAAGAACGCGGCCAGCGCCGGCATACCGTCGATCTCCCTGCTCAACCCCGTAGCCAGTGCGGACACGATCTCGCTGGGCGCGAACGACTGGCTCCAGGGGGCAGATCTCGCCCAGCAGGTGGCCAAGGACATCGGCGGCAAGGGCACGGTCCTCGACGTGCACGGCATCTCCGGCGTCGGCATCGACATCGCGGCCTACGACGGCGTCCATGCCGTCTTCGCTCGCTGCCCAGGAATCAGCACGAACGACACGATCTACGACCAGTTCTCCGACGCCACCGCAAAGAGCGACGTGCAGACCTACCTGGAGACCCACCCCGGGAAGATCGCCGCCGCGATGACTTCGGGATCCGGCGCGACCGGAGTGCTGGAAGGCTTCCAGGCGGCCGGCCGGACCGTGCCGGAGATCGCCAACGACAGCATGGAGGACGGCGAGCTGGCCTACTGGTACCAGAACAAGTCTTCCTACAAGGGCGTGGGCATCACCACGACGCCGCCGCAGCTGGCCACCGCCACCACCACGCTGGTCAAGGACCTGTTCGCCGGTGACGGGGTCAAGGTCTCGGCGGTCGTGCTGAGCACCCCGCTGGTCACCGACGCGACCGTGGCCCAGTGGTTCACCGCCGGCATGACGCCGACGTCCACCGGGAACGCCGGAGGCCCGGCCAGCCTGAACGTGCTGCCAACATCCGAGCTGAGCGCGATTCTGACGAACCCGGGCACGTGACGGACCCGCTCCCGCCGATGGGGACAGTGACGCAGACGCAGGCGCCGCCGTCGACCGTGCTGCACGTCGACGGGCTCGCGAAGTCCTTCGGCGCCACCACGGCGCTGCGTCACTGCTCCCTGGCGCTGCGGGCGGGCGAGATCCACGTCCTGATCGGCGAGAACGGATCCGGGAAATCCACCCTGGTGAAGATCCTCTCTGGGGTGCACCGGCCAGACGCGGGCCAGGTGCTGCTGGAGCAGGAGCCGCTGCGGGCACGCAGCCCGCGCGCGGCGATCGACGCCGGGATAGCCACGGTGTTCCAGGAAGTGCAGTGCGTTCCGCGCCAGTCGGTACTGGACAACCTGTGGCTCGGCTGCGACGGCATGCTGCGCCGGGCGGCAAGCTCGCCGGCCCAGCGGCGCGACCGGGCCAGGGAGGTGCTGACCGAGGTGCTCGGCAGCTGCCCCGATCTCGGCGCCCCGGCCGGTGCGCTGTCGCTCAGCGAGCGGCAGGGCCTGGCGATCTGCCGGGCGCTGCTGCGTGACCCGAGGATCCTGATCCTCGACGAGGCCAGTTCGGCCCTTGACGTCGCCACCAGGGACCGGCTGTTCTCATGCATGCGCCGGCTGACCGCGGCGGGGCGCGCGGTGCTGTTCATCACGCACCGGATGGACGAGGTGACACAGGTCGCTGACCGGATCACGGTGCTGCGCTCCGGCGAGTCCGTGGCCACACTGGACCGTGCCGACGCCGGGCCGGAACGCCTCGTCGAGCTGATGACCGGCGGGGACCAGCTGGTGCAGCCGGAGGCGACCGCGGCGGAACGCGGCCAGCCCGGCGACGTCGTGCTCGCCGCCGGCGGGCTGAACCTGCGGTCCGGCGAGATCGTCGGCCTGGCCGGTCTGGAAGGCCAGGGCCAGGACGAATACCTGCAGGCGCTCAGGCTCGGCCGGGCGGGCGGCGCGGCAGGCGGCAGCCCGGGCAGCCCCGGCGTCCGGATCGCGTACGTGGCCAGGGACCGGCGGGATGAATCGATTTTCCCGCCGCTGTCGGTTCGGGAGAATTTCACCGCAGCTACGCTGCGTCAGGACGTACGCGGCGGGCTGATCTCGGCGCGCCGGGCAGCGGCGCGGTTCGATCCGTACCGCAACCGGCTGCGAATCCGCATGGGCCGCGACCGGGACCCGATCACGACCCTGTCCGGCGGCAATCAGCAGAAGGTCGTGATCGCGCGGGCGCTGGCCGCCGGTCCGCAGGTTCTGCTGCTGAACGACCCGACCCGCGGCATCGACATCGGCGCCAAGCGGGACATCTACGCGCTGCTGCGGCAGCTCGCCGCGTCCGGCGTGGCGATCGTCATGCTGTCGACCGAAGTTGACGAGCACCTGGAGCTGATGGACCGGGTGCTGGTGTTCCGTGACGGCCGCCCGGCCGCCGAGCTGGACCGCGACCAGCTCAGCCGGGCCGGCATCGTCCGCGAGTTCTTCGGGCCGGCCACCGCCGAGGAAACCCAGCAGCCCGCGCCGGCCGCCAGGCCGGAGGCTCAGCGGCCCGCTCCGCCTGCCCCGCCCGCCCCGGGATGGCGTCCCGCGGAGCGGGCCTGGCTGCTGCCCGCCGTGCTCGCTGTGGCGCTGCTGGTGGCCAACGTGGCGGTCCAGCACAGCTTCCTGTACTGGAGCTCATGGATCGTGACGTTCGCCGAGCTGGCCACGCCAGCGCTGGCGGCGATGGCGTCGACTCCCGCGATTCTCGGCGGCGGCATCGACATCTCGATAGCGCCGCTGTTCACCATGGTCTCGGTGGTGATCGAGGTGATGCTGCTGGCCCACGGCATCACCAGCGCGGCCGTGATCCTGCCGGTGGCGGTAGCGTTCGGCGCCGCGGTCGGCGCGCTCAACGGCGTACTGGTCAACTACGGCCGGTATCAGGCGGTGGTCGCGACCCTGTGCATGAACTTCATCGTGTCCGGGTTCGCGCTGGCCTACGCGCCGGCGCCGGTGTCCGGCAGCACCGGCTGGCTGACCTCGCTGGGCTCGACGGCCGGCGGTGTGCCCGGCGGGCTGATCCTGATCGCGGTGCCGCTGCTGGCCTGGTTCGGCCTGGACCGCACGCCGTTCGTGCGCACCCTGCGCGCGGTCGGCGGGAGCGAGACCACCGCGTACACCGCAGGGGTGAACGTCGCCGCGGTGCGCACCCTGGCATACACGTGCGGCGGCGCGATCGCTGGCCTGGCCGGAGTGGCGATCGTGGCGCAGCTGCACCAAGCCGAGGCCGACTCCGCGTTCGTCACCCCGTTCATCCTGCTGGCGATCGCCGCCGTGGCGCTGGGCGGCACGTCGCTGGCTGGCGGGCGCGGCGGCATGCTCGGCTCGCTGCTAGGCGCGGCGGTCATCTTCCTGATCGAGAACCTCCTTGCGGCGCTGAACATCTCCTCGTTCTGGTCGCAGGCCTGCTACGGCGCCGTCCTGATCGTCGCGATCATGTTCGCGGCGCGCCAGCGTTCGGCCAGGAAGGTCCTCCGGTGAGCGGGCTGACGTCGCCCGCGCCGGGGCGGGACTACCAGCCGGACCGCGGGCCGCTGCTGGGAGCGGTGCGCTCCGCCGCTGCGGCCCAGCGCAGGTTCCCGGTGCTGCAGGTGCTGGTGCTGGCCGCGCTGGTGCTGTACGTCGGCGGGAAGGACGGCGACTTCAGCTGGGACGGCCTGCTGGCGCCGATCCTGCTGCAGGCGTCGTTCCTCGGCGTCGCAGCGGCCGGGCAGACGTTCGTGATCCTGCTCGGCGGCCTCGACTTCTCGATAGCCGCGTACCTCGTGGCCGGGAACCTGCTGGTCACGCACCTCAGCGGGCTCGACCACTGGAACTTCGCGCTGGTGGCCCTGATCGTGGCAGCGATCTGCCTGGCCGGGGGGAGCTTCTCCGGCTGGGTGTGCCACCGGTTCGGCCTGGAACCTCTGGTGGTCACGCTCGGCATGAGCTCGGTCGTGGTCGGCGCGGTGGTCGGCACGGACACCAAG
This sequence comes from Streptosporangiaceae bacterium, assembly GCA_030041195.1. The sequence goes on from JASHOI010000397.1 coordinate 4,572, forward strand.
CTGCTGAACGGCATGGCACCCGGCTGGCTGCAGACGTTCACCCAGCAGTCCTCGACAACGTTCGGCCTGCCGATCCCGCCGATCGTCACGTTCTGGATCGTGCTGGCAGCGGTGATCACGGTGGTCCTCGCGCGCACCCCGGCCGGCCGGCGGCTCTACCTGGCCGGCTCCGGGCCCCGTGCCGCCGACCTGGCCGGGGTCCGCACCGCCCGCGTGTGGGCCAGCGCCTACGCGGCCAGCGCGGTGATGGCCGGGCTCGCCGGGGTCATGCTGGCCGGCTTCAGCCCCGGCGGCAACACCGACATCGGCAACAACTACCTGTTCCCCGGGCTGGCCGCGGTGATCGTCGGCGGCACGATGATGGGCGGCCGCGGCGACTACCTGCGCACCTGCCTCGGCGCCCTGATCGTGACCGCGCTGAACTTCGTGATCGCCGTGCTGAACGTGAACTCGGCCACGGCCCAGATCGTCTTCGGGGCGCTGATCCTGCTCACCGTCGCGCTCTACGGGCGGGAGCGACGAATGCGCGACCGGGTCTAGCGGTCCGGGCCGAATCATGACCGCTCAGGAGAGGAGCGCGCCTTGAAAGGGGCTGACGGGGTGTCCACTGCGCTGGTCGTCGGCGGCGGCATCTCCGGCAGCATGCTGGCGCTGGCGCTGGCGCGGCGCGGTGTGCGGACCGACCTGGTCGAGATCAGTCCCGTCTGGCACGGGGTCGGGCACGGCATCACCGTTCAGGGCAACGCGCTGGCCGCGCTGGCGAAGGTGGGCGTCCTGGACGAGGTGCTGCAGCGAGGCGTGCCGTTCAACCAGATGCGGATGCTGCACGCGGACGGCTCGCTGATCGCCGAGGCGCCCACGCCGCACACCGGCGGCCAGGACCTGCCCGCCACGCTGGGCGCGTTGCGCGCCGATCTTCAGGCGGTGCTGTGCAAGCACGTGTACGACGCCGGCGTCGACGTGCGGCTCGGGCTGAGCGTGAAGGGACTGGCGCAGGACGCCGAGCAGGCGTACGTGGACTTCACCGACGGGAGCTCCGGCTGCTACGACCTCGTCATCGGCGCCGACGGCATCAGGTCGGCGACCCGGTCACTGCTCGGCATCGCCACCCAGCCGCAGCCCAGCGGCATGAGCATCTGGCGGGTCGTGGCGCAGCGCCCGGCCGAGATGGACTGCGCGGAGGTCTACTACGGCGGGCCACGCTACAAGGCCGGCTACTCCCCCATCTCCGCGGACCGGTGCTACGCCTACATCCTCGACGAGGACCGTCCGAGCAGCGGCTTCGGCGACAGGCCGGCCTGGCAGCTGATGTACGAGCGATCTGAGGGCTACGGCGGCACCTGGGGCAAGATCCGCCAGACCATCGGCCCCGATTCGGAGGTCTCCCACACCCGGATCGAGTGGCTGCTGGTCGAGGACCCCTGGTACCGGGGGCGTGCCGTGGTGATCGGGGATGCCGCGCACGCCTGCCCGCCGCTCATCGCCCAGGGCGCTGCGATGTGCGCCGAGGACGCGGTCGTGCTGGCCGAACTGGTCACCGGGGAGGCGCCGCTCGGCCGGGCGCTGGCCGCGTTCATGGCGCGCCGGATGCCCCGGGTCGAGATCGTGGTGCGCAACTCGCTGCAGCTGGTCCGCTGGGAGATGGACACCGAACCGCACACCGACCAGGACGTGGCGCGCACCATGGACTCGACGCTCAGCTTCCTCGCTAGCTCGGAAGCCTGACCGGCTGGCCGGACGTGAAGTCCGGCGCCGACGACAGCTCCCTGAGGATCCCGCGCAGCCACTGCAGCGTCGGGTCGCCGCTGCGGCTCGGATGCCAGTGCGCCGCCTCCACCAGTTCCGGTGCCTCCCAGTCCACGGGGACGATCGCCAGGCCGAGCCGGTCGGCGCAGCGCGCCGCCAGCCGCGCCGGGACGAACGCGATCAGCGGGGTGCCGGCCACCGCGAACGGCAGCGGCAGCAGCCCGGGCACCATCACCGCCTTGTCGGGCTGGATGCCGAGCCGCAGCAGCGCCCGTTCCGCCGGGGTGGCCGTGCCGCGGCCAAAATCCACGACCGCGTGGCGCATGGAAGCCACCTCGTCCAGCGTGATCGACTCCCGGGCGGCACACGGGTTGCTCCGGTCGGCGATGCAGACGAACCGGTCACGGAACACCACCTGCCGGCGGCCGGGGATGCCGAGCCCGGCACCGCCGATCAGCAGGTCCCGGCGCTGCAGGTAGGACTCGTTCTCCTCGGCGTCCCTGGGCAGCGGGTCGACCTCCACGCGGATGAACGGGGCCCGCCGGCGGAGCAGCTCGAGCAGCGGTGCCAGCAGCATGGTCATCGCGTAGTCGGAGATCGAGATCGAGATCTGGCGCCTGCTGGTCGCCGGGTCGAAGTCCGGCGGCACCTCGAGCGCCGCCTCGGCCTGGCGGATGGCCTGCTGGACCAGCGGCAGCGTCCGCTCGGCCATCGGGGTCAGCACGTAGCCCCGGCCCTCCCGCACCAGCAACTCGTCGTCGAAGTGCTTGCGCAGCCTGGTCAGCGCGGCGCTCATGGCCGGCTGGCTCATGCTGATCCGCTCCCCCGCGTGGGTCAGGTTCCGCTCCTCGAGCAGCGCGCCGAGGACCACCAGCAGGTTCAGGTCAGCGCCGCGAAGCCCCGACATTCCGCACCGCCCGTCATGGCCGTCCTAATCGGGAGCATATCGGCAACAGCCCGGCAACGGCCTGGTCACCTGGGCTTAACCGATGGGATCATGCAACGGGAGGAGGTAGTGCATGACGGTCGCCGGGATGGACCTGAACCTGCTCATCGCGCTGCGGGCGATGCTGGAGGAGGCGAACGTCACGCGGGCCGGCGAGCGGATCGGCATGGCGCAGCCGGCCATGAGCACCGCGCTGGCCCGGCTGCGCCGGCACTACCGCGATGACCTGCTGGTACGGGTCGGCCGGGACTATGAGCTCACCCCGTTCGCCCGGTCGCTGCTGCCGCTGGTCGAGCAGACCATGCCGCTGATCGAGCAGGCGCTGGCGCTGCGTGACGAGTTCGACCCGGCCACCTCCACCCGCACCTTCTCTATTACTTTGTCCGACTACGCCTTCGCTGTCATCAGTGAGCCGCTATTGAGGCAGATATACGGACTTGCCCCGCATGTTCGGATCGAGTTCAGCCCGATCCCGTGGGACATGCACGTCTCGGATCGCGGGCTGCTGCAGTACGACGTCCTGGTGGGCCCGCTCGGCTGCGGGTTCCCCGGGCATCCCGCGGTGGTGTTCCGCGACCGGTTCGTCTGCGTCACCGACCCCGCGCACGAGCGGCTGTGCGGTGGCGCGCTGAGCCTGGAAGACTTCCAGGACCTGCCGCACGCGGTGGCGAACTTCGGCCCGAACCTCACCCCGCTGGACCGCGCGCTCAGCGGAAAGGGCATCCGGCAGAACCCCCGGGTCAGCTCGGTCGGCTGGCTGTCGCTGCCGTTCGTCGTGGCCGGCACCGACCTGGTGGCCGTGCTCCCGGAACGGCTGGCGCGCCGCGTCGCCGACGTGGCGCGGGTCACGATCGTGGAACCGCCGTTCGGCGACGTCGACATCGTCGAGGCGGTGTGGTGGCACCCGACCAGGGAGGCCGATCCCGGGCACCGCTGGCTGCTCGGCCTGATGAAAGGGCTGGCCGACGCCGTGACCGCCGGCGACCCGGCATGCCAGGTATCCGCAGCGGCGATTTCCCCGCCGGGCTGACCCGGCCCTAGCATCCCCCGCATGGGCAGCTTGGCCGGCAAGGTCGTCGTGGTCACCGGTGCCGCCCGGGGCCAGGGCGCGGCCGAGGTCGCGCTGCTGGCCGCGGAGGGCGCCACCGTGATCGCCGCCGACGTGCTCGACGATCTGGGGCACGCCGTGGTGCGCGGGCTGCCCGGCGGCACGGCCTGCTACCAGCACCTCGACGTGACCAGCCCGGCCGGCTGGGACGTGGTGGCCACGCTGGCCGCTGGCGCCTACGGCGCGGTCCACGGGCTGGTCAACAACGCCGGGATCCCGGCGCGGGACCGGCTGCCGAACGTCCCGCTGGACGCCTGGCAGCACGCCTTCGACGTCAACGTGACCGGGCCACTGCTCGGCATCCAGGCGCTGGTCCCGCTGATGACGCACGGCGGTTCGATCGTGAACGTGTGCTCGGTCGCCGCGCTCAGCGGGCATGTGGCCGCGGCGTACACCGCGAGCAAGTGGGCGCTGCGCGGGCTGACCCGCACCGCCTCGCTGGAGCTCGCGGCCCGCGGGATCCGCGCTAACGCGATCATGCCCGGCCTGGTCGACACGCCGATGATGGACTCCGCGTCGCCCGCGTTTGTCGATGCGGCCCTGGCCGAGATCCCGGCGGGCCGGATCGGAACCCCCGGCGACGTCGCGCCGCTGGTCGCGTTCTTGCTGTCCGACTCCGCCGGGTACATCAGCGGGGCCGAGATCCCCGTGGACGGGGGCATGACCGCGCACGTGTCACACAAGGGGATCGCGGACGCGATTAGGGTTCCCAGCACCACCGCCGAGTGAAGGAGAGGCGACATGGCCTATGTGGTTTCCGCTGTCTGGACGGCCAAGCCGGGCAAGGAGGACCTCGTCCGTGACGTGATCCGCCAGCTCGCGCCGCTGTCCAGGGCCGAGCCCGGGTGCCGCTTCTACCAGCCCCACGCCGACCCGGCCGAGCCCGGCGT
>JASHOI010000398.1 GCA_030041195.1 Streptosporangiaceae bacterium
GTGGTGTGCGGGCTGGCCACGGTCAACCTGGCAGCGGACCCGTTCTCGCGGTTTGACGGGTTCTGGGGGGCGTGCTCGACGTACGGGTCGTTCTCGTACCTCAAATACGGGCTCATGCGGCTGTTCAGTCAGCTGGCTCAGGACAGCGAGCTCAAGGTGGGCAAGGTGCTGTGGATCGCGGGCCACTCGGGACCGGAGACGGCCGAGGACTCCCGCACCCACTTCGGCATCTTCTCGATCGGGGTCACCCAGCTGTTCCCCGAGGGGCACGTGATCGACCTGCACCCGTGGGAGTACAACGAGGTCCCGGTGATGCTCGGCGCCGCGTTCTCGCTCGACGTGCCGATCGTGGCGCTGCACCTGACCAGGCCGCCTGTCGAGATCCCGGACCGGGAGGCGCTCGGCATGCCCTCGCACTTCGAGGCGGCGCGCGGGGCCTATGTGCTGCGGGATTACCGGCCCGGGCTGCCGCGCGGCGGTGTCGTCTTCGTCCGCGGCACGATGCCGGTCAGGAACGTGGTGAGCCTGCTGCCCGAGCTTGACACAAGGGGCATCAACGTGAAGATCATCGCGGCGCTCAGCCCGCAGCTGTTCGCGCGGCAGCCCCTGGATTATCAGCGGTCGGTGGCCAGCCCTGCGGAGCGGCTGGACGCCATGGTCATCACCAACGGCGCGTTCAAGCTGATGCGCGAGTGGGCCGGCGGGCCGCTGGCCCGGGAGTACTCGCTGTCGTCGGACTGGGACGACAGATGGCGAACCGGGGGCTCGGTCGCGGAGGTGATCGAGGAGGCGCACCTGGACGAGGCGCACATCCTCGCGGCGCTCGAGCGGTTCGCCGGCGAGCGCGACGATCGCCGACGGCGGCTGCGGGAACTGGTAGAGGATGCCTGATACCCCTAGGCCCGTAGCCAGCTGGGCTTGACCGGAATATCACCGCTCGTGCTAGAAGAATCTGCTTTTCTTTTCTTCCGAACGAGCGGTGGTATGACCAGTTCCCACACGGTGAGATACGGGCAGGTTCAGCCCCGAACGCCCCGGTCTTGCTTGATACGCCACATCAGTCTGGTCCACTGCTCGGAGCTGAACTCAAGGACAACGCCTGAGTGGTTACGGGAGTCCCTGGCCAGGACAAGCGAACCGGCTTTGGCCACCTCGACGCATTCGCCCACTCCGGCGCTCGCGCTGCTCTTGCGCCAGATAAGTCCTCCATGTCCGTTTGCCTGTACGGCCATAAAACACCCTCCCCTGACCCTGATTACGAGACTCCTTGTACGACGCGGCGGGCGATAGCATACACGGAAGTCATAACCGACCACCGTGTGACCGTAAAGTTTGAACAACCTTTGCCGCAGAGCACCGCAGGGGCCGGTTGCTCGCACGAACATGAAAAGTTATATCCTGGACATTTCTCCTGCCACGCTGCGCATGAGCGTGATGGAATCTGCCGCCGGAAGCGCAGCTTCGATCAGTGTTTCGAAATCCTCCTTGGCAAGCGCGACGGCAAGCGCATCCCTAGGGTCATCCCCGGTGAGCATCGCAAGCGCCCCCCTGTCTGCGTCGAGGAACAAGATGTCGGGCAGCGCACCGTCGAACTCCAGCAGGTTGAACGACTCGATCAGCCCCGGATGGGCGCCGGCCTTGAAGGGAATCACGCGGACCGTAACCAGATCGTCCCGCTCCGCCCGGTCGGCGACGCGGCGAAGCTGAGTGGCCATTATGGCTGAATCCTTCTCAATTCCGATATGTCGGCGAATGGCAGCTTCGTCCAGAACGAAATACTGGCGAGGCGGAATCGACCGCCGCGCAAGCTCCGCCTGACGCTGCATCCGAAGTCCTACGATAGACCTTATCTTTCCGGGCTCGACTCGCCCGCCGATGGTAACAGCCTCCGAATATTCGGCGGTCTGCAGCAGGCCAGGTACTAGTCCGAGATGAAATTGCTTGATAACCGTGGCGCCGGCCTCGAAACCGACGTAGGTTAGGTATTCTTGAGGGACATCATCTCGGTAGCGATCCCACCATCCGCGTTCGCGCGCCGCCCGGTTAAGAGCGTGCAGACGATCCCGATGGCTCTCTGAAGTCACGCCGTACTCTGACAGCAGTGCATCAAGATCCACCTTGGTGATCATGCTGCGCCCGCCCTCTACCCTGATCAGCTTGGAGGGCGACCACTCCAGGTCGCCGGCGACCCGCTCCTGGGTAAGCTCGCGCTCCTTTCGGAGGCGGACCAGTTCGGTACGCAGGAGGGCGCTCTGGACCACAGGTCCCTGGTCACCTGCCATGGCGAGGCGTCGCTTCCCCTGGTTCGGGCAAACCTGATGAACGTTTGCACCTGCTAGGTTGCATCATGTGAGCTGTCAGTATAGCTTCCCTCAGCGGCTCGTGGCGATGAGGGCGCCTCCCTTAGCTGCGATAACGGCCTTTCATTGCAAGGTTACTCTAAACTTGCAAACCATCATTTTGCAAGCTGTCAAGTTGCCGTATCACAAGCTGTGACCTTCGTTTCTGGAAGGTGGCGTTTCACGGTGCTATTCTGGCAGTAAGAATGGTTTGACTATGGGTCGGTGGGGGCCAATGCTGACTGAATTCCTGGAGTCATCAGGTGGTACGGGAGATATTGATAACGGGCAAGGCCGCCGCCCGGCACGTCAGCACGACTGGATTCTCCGTGAACTCCTCCAGCCTCGGCATCGGCGCTAAGCGGCATTCCAGAAGTTCTGCTCATAACCCGGCGGCAGCCAGGGGCTGGTCCAGGGCGCGGCGGTATCGGGCATCTCGTCCGGTGAGCGGGCGCGGAAGAAGGAGTGGATCTGCCTGAGCCGCCCGGGCCAGGTCACGGCGGTGTTCGCCACGTAGTTCTTCAGCCCGCCCCAGATCCGCTCGACGGGATTGTCGTGCGGGCTGTACCGGGCGCCGTACAGCAG
>JASHOI010000004.1 GCA_030041195.1 Streptosporangiaceae bacterium
GCCGACGGTGGCAGCCGCGGCCGCCCCGAGCGCCGTGTATTGCAGGAAGCGCCGCCGGCTGACGCCCGGCACGACCGGCTGGCCGGGCTGCCACACCGGCCCGGTTGCGCCGTGGACACGCTCACGCGGGTTATCCGAGCTGGTCATGCTGCTACTCCGTCCTCTTCGTGCAGGGGGGCGTGGCTCTGCAGGTGGCACCGGTGCCGAGCGGACTATGGGCTGTCTCTCGGCTGTTGACCACGAGCAGCGCCCAGTGTGCGCGCTGCAGGCCGCTTTGCGGTGAACGCGCCGTGTCGATCTCCGGACGGGATCACGGCGCACTGGCAGCCGGCCCGAACGCGTCGCCGCCGTGGCGCCCAAGGGCGCCTTTGCCGGAGCTCGAAGATCGTTAGCCGCTCTAATGATCTGGCCGTAAAATGCTGCGAGTGTGCGCTGCGTGTGGTGTTCCGACTCATGTCCCGGCCCTAGACCAGGAGCCGGCCGGCCAGCAGTCCGAGGTGCTGCCTGGCCTGCCGAACGCCCAGCCCGCCAAGTTCGCCGCGCTGCGCAACCCCACCTGCCGGGTCTATCTGGTGGGCGGTGCCCTGGCGATGATGGCCGACAACATCGAGCACGTCATCACCTACTGGGTGATCTGGGAAAGGTTCCACTCGCCGGCGCTCACCGGCTTCGAGGTGATCAGCCACTGGCTGCCGTTCCTGGTGCTCTCCCCGCACTTCGGCGCGCTGGCCGACCGTCACGACTGCCGCAAGCTCATCCAGGGCTCGCAGGCGCTGTTCATGGCCGTATCGCTGACCTGGGGCATCCTGTTCGCCACCGGCACACTCACGGTCTGGAACGCGTGCACGCTGCTGATCCTGCACGGCACGGCCGGGGCGCTGTGGACGCCGCCGGAACAGCTGCTGCTCGAAGACTTCGTGGGCACGGACGATCTGCCGAGCGCGATCAGGCTCAACTCGACAGCCCGGTCGCTCGGCATCCTGCTGGGCCCGGTGGTCGGCTCGGTGCTGCTGCTCGGGCTCGGTCCCGTCCACGGCATCTGGGTCAACATCGCGTTCTACCTCCCGCTGACGATCACGATGGCGCGGACGAGGTACACCGGCCACACCCGGCATGGCGTCGTCGCCAGGGAGCGCATCGGCGCGCTGGCCGCGGTGAGGGTGTTCAGGGATGTCAGCAAGGACCGGGTGCTCGCCGTCATGATCGTGCTCGCCGGGCTCGGCTCGTTCTTCATCGGCGCGGCCATGCAGACGGTGATGCCGACCATCGCGAACACGACGACCGGCATCTCGAGCGGTACCGCCTACGGCGTGCTGCTGTTCGCCAACGGCCTGGGAGGCGTGCTGGGCGGCCTGCTGCTCGAGGGCACCGGGTGGATCAGGCTCTCGGTCCGCGCGGCGCTGTGGTCCACGGTCGTCTACGGCGCATCGACGGTCTTTTTCGCGGTCAGCCACGACTACCTGGTGGCCGCGCCGTTGCTCGTCATCGGCGGCATCGCCAACCTCGCGGCGCTGTCGATCACCCAGACGGTCGCGCAGCTCCGCGCGCCGCGCGAGAAGAGGGGCCAGGTAATCGGGCTGTACAGCACCGGCGCCAACGGGATGCGGATCGGCAGCGGGTTCACCGTCGGCCTGTTCGGCGCGGTGGTGGGGCTGCGCCCCGCGCTCGCCATGTCCTCTGCCGCGCTCTGCGCCTGCGTGCTCGCGCTCGCCGTCTACCTGGCGGTCGTGGCCCGCCGCCGCCCCGCCTCCGCCGGGCTCACACCCGAGGGCGACCTGGAGAAATAGCGGTGGCCGGCGCGTGGTTGCACATCTATGAACCATGCGCCCGCACCCAGCGGGCCGCACTCCGCAAAGGATCTGATGTGTCAGACAACACTTACAGCAAGGACCCCGCGGCCGTCTCGCAGCTGACGCCCGACCAGTATCAGGTCACCCAGTGCAGCGCCACCGAGCCGGCGTTCCGCAACGAGTACTGGAACAACCACGAGCCCGGCATCTACGTCGACGTCGTGTCCGGCGAGCCGCTGTTCGCGTCCGTCAACAAGTTCGACAGCGGCACCGGCTGGCCGAGCTTCACCGTGCCGATCGAGCCGGGAAACGTGGTCGAGAAGCGCGACTTCAGCCACCTGATGGTCAGGACCGAGGTCCGTTCCGCCCACGGCGACAGCCACCTGGGCCACGTCTTCAAGGACGGGCCGAGGGACGCCGGGGGCTTGCGCTACTGCATCAACTCGGCAGCCCTGCGCTTCATCCCGCTCGATGACCTGGAGCGTGAGGGGTATGGCGAGTACCGGAAGCTGTTCGAGGCCGCAACCGACACCAGGAGTGCATCATGACGACCGAGAAGGCAATCCTCGCCGGCGGATGTTTCTGGGGCGTGCAGGACCTGATCCGCAAGCTCCCCGGGGTGATCTCGACCAGGGTCGGATACACCGGCGGTGACGTGCCGAACGCGACATACCGGAACCACCACGGTCACGCCGAGGCGATCGAGATCACGTTCGACCCGGACAAGATCTCCTACCGGGACCTGCTGGAGTTCTTCTTCCAGATCCACGACCCGACGACGCTGAACCGGCAGGGCAACGACATCGGGAGCAGCTACCGGTCGGCGATCTTCTACCTCAGCGACGAGCAGAAGCGGGTCGCCGAGGACACGATCGCCGACGTCGACGCGTCCGGCCTGTGGCCGGGCAAGGTCGTCACGGAGGTCACGCCCGCGGGGCCGTTCTGGGAGGCCGAGCCCGAGCACCAGGACTACCTGGAACGCTATCCGGACGGGTACACCTGCCACTATGTCCGCCCTGGCTGGAAGCTGCCGCACCGGGCGGACCGGGTCACATCCTGACCCCGCCTGCACCGGCCGCGGGGATTACTCCTCGCCGATGTCGGCCAGGAGCTCGCTCAACTCCCTGATCAGCGCGTCGTCGGTGGGCAGGGTGCGCTCCAGGCGACTGACCGTGTCGCGCAGCAGCACGCGGGCGTCGCCATACCGCCCGAGCTGGCAGTACGTGCGGGCCAGCTCGGCGCGGCTGCGCAGCGTGTCAGGGTGGCGGGGGCCGAGCACCCGCTCGAAGCCGGCCCGGGCCAGCTCGTAGGCCTGCTCGGCCGCCGCCGCCTTGCCCATCTTCTGATAGGCCGCACCGAGACTGTTCCGGGCCCTGATCGTGTCCAGGTGATCGGGCCCAAGGACCCGCTCCCGGCCGGAAACTACCCGCTTGTAGACGGATACCGCCTCTTTCGACCGCCCGCTGGCCAGGTAGGAGTCGGCCAGGCCGTGACGCGTGGTCAGCGTCTGCGGGTCGCGGGCTCCCTGCGAGCGCTCCCGGTCGGCGAGCGTGCGCTGGTACAGGATGATGGCGTCTGAGTGCCGGCCGGTGGCCAGGTACGCGGCGGCCAGCTCGTCTCGCCCACCGAGCGTGTCGGTGTGCCCGGTCCCGCAGATCCGCTCGAAATCGCGAGCAACGCGCTCGAGGACGATGATCGCGTCTTGGAACTGGAGCGCCGCCACAAGGGCGTGGCCCAGGCGGCGCCGCGCCTCGATCGCATGGGCGTGATCCACCCCGAGCTGGTGGATCTGGCTGTCGAGCACCCACTGAAACCACCGAACGGCATCGTCTGCGCGCCCGGCGGCCAGGTAGGCTTCGGCCAGCCGCAGGCAGGCCAGCACGGTGTCCGGGTGCCCGGCACCGAGCAGCCGGTCGCTGGTCGTGGCCAGGTCGCGCCAATGGTCCACCGCGGGCCCGGTCAACCGGGCGCTGTCGAGGCTCTCGCCGGCCCGTAGCAGCAGCGGATGGCAGCCGTCGGCCCACAACAGGTCTCCGGCGATCTGCCGCAGGGCCGCCGCGCAGGATCGCAGGCCGGACGCGGACCAGCCGGGCAGCTCGAGTTCCGGCCAGGCCTGGAGCAGCGCGTCCGCGGCCGACCGTGCCGTCCGGTCCCGCATGCCTTCCGGCATGGCGGCCCGCAGCGTCGCCTGCAGCACTGGGCTCATCCGGACCGTCGGCGGTGTCGTCGCCGGTTCGATGGTGAGCAAGCCGACCCGTTCCAGCGCCGCCAGCGCCGCGCCGTCGCGGTCGCTCCCCGCAGCAGTGCCACCGCTGCCCGCGAGGTAATCGCGAGCCGCGGGCGTGGCGAAGACGGTTCGGGGAATGCCGTGGCCGTCCAGCATCGCGGCCAGGGCCAGCAGCAACTTGGATGATCCGCCCGCTGCGAGCTGGTCGGCGTACTCGAACGAGAACGTCCACGTCACGGCCGCCGCCGCCGACGGCGGGCCGGACGAGTCGGTCAGCTGCTTGCGCCTGCGGATGAAATAGTCGCGGTATTGGTGGCACGACATCCCGCAGCTGACGATCATCGCGCCGGCCTGGGCCAGCGCGGCGGGCTCGAAGCCCAGCTCGCTGATCAGCTCAACCGCGCCGAGCCGCTGGCTCGGGTCGGCCGACAGCCGCTCCATCAGGTAGCCGAGGGCCTCGCGGGAATTGAACGGCCCGACCGGCAGGACCCGCATGCCCTCGGGCAGCGCCGCGGCGTCGTTGGAGGTCACCAGGACCCGGCCGGACGGGCCGGTGGGCCACAGACCGTCCAGGTCCGCCGGGTCGCCCAGGTCATCGAGTACCACCAGCCACGAGCAGCTGGTCTCGCCCAGCCAGCTGACGAACTGGGCGGCTACTGACTCGGAACTGCTCGCCTGAACCCGGCCGGTCGCGTCCGCGGTCGCCGCGGCGTAGCCTGCCAGCACCGAGGCCCGGCTCGTGGCATCGATCCAGACCAGCAGGTCGATCGCGCCCGACTGCCACAGCGACTCGGCGAACGCCACGGCGAGCTGGGTCTTACCCGACGAATTGAGCCAGTCCCGGGCTTTGGGAGCCGCGGTCAGGCCAGGGTCGGCTGCCCGCGCCGTGGCCCGGTCTGGGACCAGCGCGACCGCGGACCCGGGGCGCAACGCGGCCGTCAGGCCGGGAGCCGTCTCCACCCGGGCGGCGAAACCTTCCGCCAGCGCCGGGACCGTGCCGGACCGGACCGGCCGGTACGGCCCTGCGGCCACCGCACCTGCCACGACCGCGGGCGCTGCCGCGCTGCTCATGGCGCGTTGCCCCGGGCCGGTACCCGGCCTGCGTGATCGAGCTTATGGTTGCTGCACGACATATCATTTCTCCCGGCTACCCGCGGCGCAGTCGTCTTGGCCGCCGCAGCGGAGCCGGGATCCCCCAAAGGTCAGACTCCAGCCATCTTGGGCTCTAGCGTGCCAAGTTTCATCTTGAATGAGCAAATCCGCATCCCATGCCTAGGTCGTCACCGGGCGGCGGCGCGCCTGCCCGGCTCACAGGTCCGGGTAGGGGACCAGCGCGGGAGTGGTCCTGGTGAGGGTCCGCCTGGTGAAGAAGCCGGGGCTGGCGAAGCGCATGTAAGCGAAGCCGGCGACTCCGGCCAGCGCGGACAGTGCGGCGATGACGAAGGTCCCGCCGATCCGCCAGTGCAGGCCAGGCACCATCCACGTGGTGTAACTGTTGGTCGCCACCCAGTCGCTCTGCAGGCTGTAGAGGCCGGCCGCGTACATGATCAGCCCGCCGAGCGTCGGCAGGATCCCGCGCATCCACAGATTGCGGGCACTGCTGGTCAGCGTCCTGCGGTAGTACCAGGTGCAGGCGAAAGCGGTCAAACCATAGTAGAAGGCGATATATAGTCCGATCGCGGTTACGGCGTCGGCGATCGGGTTACCTCCGGCAAGGAAGTTCAGCGGGATGTACAGCGCGATCGAAATCGCGCCCATCACGACCGTGGACACCGTCGGGGTCAGGTACCTGGGATGGATCTTGGCGAACGACGGAGGCAGCGCCCCGTAGGCGGCCATCGACAGCGTGGTTCGGGCGGTCGGCAAGATCGTCGTCTGGGTGGAGGCCGCGGCGGAGCTGAGCACCATGAGGATCAGCAGCCGGGACAGGAACGTGCCGAAAGCAGAGGTTCCGAAGATCGCGCCTCCGGTTACCGACAGCACGTCGAACTGGTGCGCCTGGTTCGTCAGCCCGACGCCCGTGCTGCCTATTCCGGCGAAAGACTGCACCGCGACGATCACGACCAGATACGTGACGAGCAGCAGCACCGTCGAGATGATCCCCGCCCGGCCTGGCGTCCGGGACTTGTCCGCGGTCTCCTCATTCACCGACAGGGCTGTGTCCCAGCCCCAGTAGATGAACAGCATCAAGATGATCCCGGACACGAACGCGGAGAGCGACAGGTGCGACGTTGACAGCCAGCTCAGGCTGGGGTGCAGCGACCCGGACGGCGGGTGGCTGCCGAGCACCCGGATCAGCGCGGTCACCGACATCACCATCAGCATGACGACCTCGACGGACAGCAGCACCTTCTGGAAGTTGGCCGACACCTCGATGCCGCGGTAGCAGATGTAGGTCATCGCGACGATCCAGAAGATGCCTACCAGCAGCACCCAGCCGCCGGAGGCATCGGCTCCGATGGTGCTGGTCGGTCCCTGAAACAAGAAGAAAACGTACTGCCCGGCCACCTGGGCCAGGCTGGCCATGACCAGGACGTCGGCCGCCACGACGCCCCAGCCGCCGGCCCAGCCGGTGACCGGCCCGAACGCCCGGGTAGCCCAGATGAACGTGGTCCCGCAGTCGGGGTCGGCCTTGTTCAGCTCGCTGAAGCCGATCGAGGTCAACAGCATGGGCACGAACGCGAGCACCGCGACCAGCGGAGACTTCAGCCCAACGGCCGCCACGACGAAGAACAGCGTCGCAGCCAGGCTGTATGCGGGTGCCGTCGAGGCGACACCCATGACGACGCTGGACACGAGCCCGAGGGCGCCCGTCTTGAGACCCTTGTCCCTGGACTCCTCCACCGGCTCCAGACTGGGCGTGAAGATGGCCATGATCCACCCTCCTAACTAGGAGTCACCTGGCCCCGCTGTGGGACACGCTAATCCGAGATCGCCGTCGGCGACGGATTTTCCCGGTTATTCCGGCTGGCTATAGGGCGCCGGGATTCGGGCTCTGCCGGGCGGAGCAGCCGGGCCGGCCCGCGGTCGCGTGCCCTGCGGGCGGGGGCGGATTTGCGCTGGTGAACGTCGTGTCGCGACGTTGAGACGGCCATCGTGTGATTCTTATGAAGCCCCATTATTGAACATGCGGGGCCCGACCGGAAAATGCGAGTGTCTACTCACCACTTGGATTCTCACCGTAATACACAAGCGCACCATTAATACGGGACATGGTGCCCCACGGGCCAGGCGGCGAGCACCCCGGCGGCCGCGCCGGCGTTCCATTCGACGGCGGCGGCCGGCAGCAGCTATTGGTGAAGTGGGTGACGCCGGGACATTTGCCGCCCGTGAGCAGGTTGTCAAGCCGCACCGGCAGCAGCGCGCCCAGCGGGATTTCAAACGGGCAGCAGGAAAATATCCAGGTAACCGCGCCGCCGGCACGTCATTCTGCGGCGGAACCGCTCCGCCGATCGACGGCTTGGTCCTCCCGGCCAGGCAGGCCCGCCGCTGCAGCAGACCGGTGCGGCCCTGGGCAGCTTGCGGCCCGCACCGGTCCAGGGCTGACGCACGGTCCAGGGCTATTTCCAGAGTTGCCTGCTGGCGAGTTCTGCGCCCTTGACGATGTTCTGGTACTTCGTCCAGGCGGCCTGGGCGTGCCAGCGCATGCCGCAATCCGTGCCTGCGATCACGTTCTCGCGCCCGCAGGCGTTCGCGAAGTTGACGATCGTGTCCGCGACCACCTCGGGCGGCTCCACCACCGGGGTCGTGTGATCGACGACGCCCGGGATGATGATCTTGTCCTCCGGCCATTTGAGCTCGTCGCGCCAGATCCGCCACTCCAGCCGGCGGGTCGACTTCGCCGACTCGATGGAGAAGGCCCGGGCCTTTGCCCTCAGCATCATCGGCGCGATCTGCCTAAGCGGCACCTCGCTGGTGTGCATGCCTGGCCAGCTTCCCCAGCAAGTGTGAAACCGGATCATGTCCTCCGGCACGTCCTCGAGCGCCGCGTTCAGCGCGTCCATTCGCAGCATGATGAACCGCTCGTACTCCTCATCGGACATCGGCGGGCGGCGCGCCTCTTCCCAGTCGTGGCTGATGGCCGGGTCGTCGATCTGCAGGATCAGGCCGTTGTCCGTGACCGTCTTGAAGACCGGCGCCATGACCTCGGTCAGCGCGACGACGAACTCGTCATCGGTCTTGTAGTACTCGTTCCAGACGAACTCCTCGAGCCACTCGGGGGCTATGACGCAGTAGAACGCCTCCTTATCCGGCGCATTCGCCGCGAGCGCCCGCTTGAACAGCTGGATGTCCTGCTCGAACGGCTCGATCGACTTGAGCTTCAGCGGCCCGCTGACCACGGTCCGCATCGCCATGACCGGGTTATCAACCTCGCCCATCATGGTGGCGAACATGTCGGCATAGAAGTCGCTGTACGTGAAGAAGTCGCGGCCCAGCCAGCGCACCCGCTCCAGGCTCACCGGCGGTTCATCGGCGGGGATGCCCGGCGTGATCGTCTCGAACCCGTCGATCAGCTGGAACATGGCGCGCGGGCCGATGCCCGCTGGCTCACCGTTCGAGACCACGTCCATGCCGATCTCGACCTGCTTCTTGACGAGCTCGTTGACCTCGTGCTCAACCCGGTCGGGCGGGGTGGGCGGCGGCCCCATTGCCGCGTTGCCCGCATCTGGCATGAACAGCTTGCCGGTATGGGTGGCAAGGATACGGTCGGTGCTCCGCTTCATCGTCACATCCTCGTCAGCGAAGCCTGTTCCCGCACGATCTCCTCCCGGCTGACGGAAGAGAAGCAACAGCCCGCCAGCATCGTTCGGCAGGGGCTAAGCCACCACGACCAGCGCCTGGCCGTTGAGCCTTGCCAGGTGCACGGCCACGCCGATGAAACTGCCCGTGGAGAAGTCGAAAGCAACGACGTGGTCCTGGCCCACGCAATAGAGGCGGCCACCGGGCCCGAACCGCAATCCGCGCGGCCTCGCGAACCTCACCGCGGCGGGCGGAGCAAACACGCGGACCAGCCGGCCCGTGGCAGGGTCGTATTCGCGGACGGTCGCGGCCGCGTCCGGGGAACCGTACGGCCACTCGCTGGAGACGATGACGTTCCCGCTGGGCGCGACCGTGAGGTCGAGCGGGCTCAGTTCCGGATCGTCGACCAGGCGGGGCGTGCGCAGCGCTCCCTCCTGGTCGAATACGGCGATCGTGTTCTCGCCGACACCGGTCGGTCCTATGCCGGAGGACAGATACATCTCGCCGCCGGGCCCGAACCCGAACCCGCGCGGGAACGGGACGATCCCGTCGGGAAGGACGGGCTCTCCCTCCCCGTCCAGGCGCTCAGGCAGGGCGAGGACCGTCCGCCGCCGCCGCAGCCCGACGTAGTAGCGGCCGTCGGGTCCGAACGTCCCGCCGCCTGGGTCGAGCCCGTCGATCCGGCCCGAGTCGAGCGCCACGTTTCCGTGCCGGCCGAGCGCCAGCACCCGGTCGTCGCCGCTGTTGAGGTACACGAGCCCGCCGGACGGGCCGAGGCTGAGGCCACGCGGGTCGGCTATCCGGCGATCCTGGCTGAACGGCCCGGCCAGCGCGCCGTTGGCGGTGAAACTCAGGATCGCGCCGTAGCCGTCGCCGTTGGCTCCGCTGGCGCTGGTGACGAGCATCGTGACCGGGCCGTCTGGAGCGCGCTGATCCATAAAGCGATCATCGCCGGCATCCCTGCGTGGGGGCCACCTCACCGGCCGGGCCCTGCGCCGCCGGGCACTCAGCGGCGTGCCCTGAGCGGCTCCGGCGAACTCGTGCGCGAGGATGGCGGCTGTGACCGCCCGAGCAACCGCTGAGCCACAGACCACGCCCGGCCGGGTCGGCGCGTTCCCGCGGCTGCGGTACATGGGGTCCAAGTACCGCCTGGTGCCGCACCTGGCCCGGGCGTTCACCGAGATCGGCGGCCGGACGGCGCTCGACGCGTTCTCCGGCAGCGGGGTCGTGTCCTACCTGCTCAAGACGCTGGGCTACCAGACCACGTGCAACGATTTCCTGGCCTTCCCCTCGGCCATCGCGCGCGCCACCGTGGTCAACCAGGACCAGGTCCTCAGCCCCGAGGAGATCGACGCGGTCTGCGGGCCGCCCGCCGACGACCGTGACTTCATCCAGCGCACGTTCGCGGGCCTGTACTTCACCGGCCAGGACCGCGCGTTCCTCGACTCGGCCTGGTCGCACATTGACCGGATGACCGGGCACAAGCGCGACATCGCGATAGCGGCCCTGGTGCTGGCGGCCGCGCGAAGGCAGCCGCGCGGCGTGTTCACGGTCACCGACCTGCGCTACGACGACGGCCGGCGCGACCTGAGGCTCTCGCTGCGCGAGCATTTCCGCGAGCGGGCCGCCGAGTACAACCGGGTCGTGTTCGACAGCGGCCAGCCGTGCCGGGCGCTGTCCGCAGACGTCCTCGCGCTGCCAGCCGAGCGGTACGACGTGGTCTATCTCGATCCGCCGTACGCGCCGCCGCGCGACGACAACTGTTACATCAAGCGCTATCACTTCCTGGAGGGGCTGTCGGTCTACTGGCGCGGCCAGACGATCATGGAGAACACCCGGACGAAGAAGCTGCCCAAGCGGTACACGCCGTTCTCCTACAAGCACACCGTGACCGGCGCGCTGCGACGCGCCATCGGCCAGTTCCGGGACTCGGCGATCGTGCTGTCGTACTCCTCCAACGCGGTCCCCGACGTACACACGATCGAGGGCTTGCTGCGGGAGGTAAAGGACCACGTCGAGGTGCGGCTGACCGACCACACCTATTCCTTCGGCACGCACCGGGCCGCGCAGCGCCGCACGGCCGCGGAGTACCTGTTCATCGGGCGGTAGCCGGATCTCGCTCCGCTTGTGCATTCGGGCCGCGGGTGACCAGCCCTCGCTTCCCGGGCACCAGGGCCCGACCTGCAAAGGTAGTAAGGTCTGCCCAATGGAAGTTCTGCGCAAAGACGTGGTCGTGGTCGGCCTGGGGGGTTTCGGCTCTGCGGCGCTGTGGCGGCTCGCCCAGCGAGGGATCGACGTTGCCGGGATCGAGCGTCACGGTATCGGGCATCACCTGGGCTCCTCGCACGGCGCGACCCGGCTGTTCCGGGTTGCCTGCCAGGAGCATCCCGGGCTGTCGGCGGTGGCCCTGAAATCCCTGGAGCTGTGGACGGGGCTGGGCGAGCAGACCGGGCAGGAACTCGTCCGCCAGAGCGGCTGCCTGACCACCGGCGCGCCGGACAGCGGCCCGCTGCGCGCCGTGATCGCCGCCGCTGCCGCGGCGGGCGTGCCGGTTGTGCGGCTGAGCCACGAGGAACTCGTCGCGCGCCAGCCGCAGTACGCCGGCCTGGCGCCCGGCGACGTCGCGGTCTGGGATCCGGGTGCGGGCATCTGCTATCCCGAGCGCAACGTGCGGGCACAGACCGAGGCAGCCCGGCGGCTGGGCGCCGACGTCTATCCGCACACGATGGTCACCGGCATCGAGGCCGGGCAGGACGGTGTCACCGTGCGCACCCCGACCGTCGAGTGGCGGGCGGCGCAGGTAATCGTCGCGGCCGGTGCGTGGCTCGGGACGCTGCTGCCCAAGCTGCCGCTGGCTCCGCGCCGGACGCCGCTGTACTGGTTCCGGCCCCGCGATCCGGATTCCGGTGAGTTCACCCTGGACAAGTTTCCTTCCTTTATCTGGGAGCGCCCGGACGGCGAGAAGCTGTGGGGGCACGGCTCAGCCGACGACTACCAGGTCAAGATCGGCCTGGACCCCGCGAGGGCGTCGGCGAGCACCGCGATCGACCCGGAGGAGATGGACCGCTACATCCATCTCGACACCGACGTCGACGAGCTGTCCTCGGCGGTGGCATGTGCCTTCCCCGGCCTGGAGCCCCGGCCCGCGAAGGTCATCCCGTGCCTGATCACCGACTCGCCCGACGAGCAGTTCCTGGTCGGCCGTCTGGCCGGCACGCCCAGCGTGATCGTGGCGGGCGGGGACAGCGGGCACGGCTTCAAGCACGCCGCCGGCATCGGGGAACTGCTGGCGCAGATCGTCACCGGCGAGCGCCCGTACTGCGCGGCCGACTTCCTGAACCCGGCACGCTTCGGGTGATCCCGGGCCGGCCCAGGCTCAGGTTCGCGGAGGCGCGGAGCGGTCGGCGGTCATATCCAGATAGCCGCCAAAGAATTGCAGCGCCGCATTCACCAGAAACCACGCTGCCCACCTGTAGCACTTGCGCCGGTCCCGCTCGGTTCCGGCGCGGCGACCGAGACCGAGCAGAACGACGCCGATGCCGAGCTGAAAGCCGCCGGCGGCAAACCGCACGCTCGCGACCGCGCGCAGATGCCGGTACTCCCAGGGCCGGATCAGGCGCCTTATCCCGGAGCGCGAGCGGGTTGTGCTGTCACTTGGTGCGTGCATCGGCATGCCTCCTGCCGACTGCGGCGCCGGCTACCTGATCACCTGGTAAAAACTGATATCACATTGATGAGCGATCGTCAAGAACGGCACCTCGCCTGGCCGTGTACGGCATCCGGGCTCCCCAACGTTAGCCGAATTTATTGATTTGCTTTTGTCCGGCTGCGACCGGACAAAAGCGAACCGCTGATTTCAGCCTCCATTGAATTTGGTGCTTATGTGGCAGGTGGGGGCTATGAAGCGCAGGCCGGTGCTTGTCGCCGCTTTCGACAGGAGCCGAAATCGTCACCGCGGCTCGCGGCCAGGCTGCTCGGCGGCGCCCGCCGCGACAGGGACGGCCCCCGCGCCGAGGGCACGGGAGATGGTCAGCGCCGCGGTGCGCACCGCAGGCCCGGCCCGGTCCGGCTTCAGCCGCGCCGACCAGCCGGAGACCGACAGCGCGCCCGCCGGGGTGCCGCCCGGGCCGTGCACCGGGCTGGCCACGCAGACCAGGCCGGGCCGGGATTCCTCGCAGTCGTAGGCGAGGCCCGACTCGCGGACCCGGTCCAGCTCCTGGCGCAGCAGCTCCGCGGAGGTGATCGTCCGCTCGCTGACCCGGGTCAGCCCGGCGTCGAGCATGGCCTCGATGACGCCCGGCCCGGAGAACGCCAGGATGGCCTTGCCGATCGCGGTGGCGTGGGCCGGCCAGCGCCCGCCGACCCGGGTCGGCAGCCGCGGCGAGTCGGGCCCGGCCAGGATGTCGACGTAGACCACGTCCGAGCCCTCGAGGATGCCGAGGTTCACCGAGTGCCTGGTCGCCTCGCGCAGGTCGGCCATGACCGGCCGGGCTGCGTCACGGAGGCTGCGCTGCTGCGGCACGAGCTGGCCGAGCTCGAACAGCTTGAGCCCGAGCCGCAGCTCGCCGTCCGCGCGCTCCAGCAGCCCGCAGCGGATCAGCTCTCCGGTCAGCCGGTGCGCCGTGGTCTTCGGCAGCGACGCCCGCCGGGCCAGCTCGGAGACGGTCATCGCCTCGCGGTCGGCACGGAACGCGTCGAGCACCGACGTGATCCGGCCAGCGGCCGAGGTCTCACCGTGACTGCCGTGGGCAGGGCACATGAGTCGATGATGGCCCCCGGTCCCGATCCCCGTCCACGAAGTGTTCCGATCACCGGGACGCTCTCCTTGCCCGGGCGTCCCGTCGCACCGCACGGTGCAGGGGAGACCGCAGGGAGGCACACGTGATCTTTCGACCGCCTTGGACGCGACGGTGACGCCCACCGTGGCCGCCATCGTCGGCCCTGGCAACATCGGAACCGACCTGCTGGCCAAGCTGCGGCGACTGGACGGGATCGACGTCCGTTACGTGGTCGGCGTGGTCGAGTCCGAGGGGCTGGCCCGGGCCAGGAACCTCGGCCTGGCCGCCTCAGCCGAGGGTGTCGACTGGCTGCTGCGCCAGGACCCGCTGCCGGAGATCGTCTTCGAGGCGACGTCCGCGCGGGCGCACCGGGCCAACGCGCCCCGCTACGCGGAGGCGGGGATCAAGGCGATCGACCTGACCCCGGCGCACATCGGCCCGATGGTCTGCCCGCCGGTCAACCTGCCGGAGCACCTGGACGCGCCGAACGTCAGCATGATCAGCTGCGGCGGCCAGGCCACGATCCCGATCGTGCACGCGGTCGCCCGGGTGGTGCCGGTCCCGTACGCCGAGATCGTGGCCTCGGTGGCGTCCCGGTCGGCTGGCCCGGGGACGCGAGCGAACATCGACGAGTTCACCCACACCACAGCGGGCGCGCTGGAGTCGGTCGGCGGTGCCGGGCGCGGCAAGGCGATCATCATTCTGAACCCGGTCGAGCCGCCGATGATCATGCGGGACACGATCTACTGCGCGATCCCGGACGGCGCCGACACCGGCGCGATCGCCGCTTCGGTGCTCGCGATGGTCGAGGAGGTGCGGCGGTACGTGCCCGGCTACACACTGCGGGCCGACCCGCAGTTCGACCCGCCGCAGGCGTCCTGGCAAGGGCGGGGGGGCGGGGCAATCGGCCGGGTGGCCGTGTTCCTGGAGGTCCGCGGCAACGGGGACTACCTGCCCGAGTACGCGGGCAACCTGGACATCATGACCGCGGCCGCCGCCCGGGTCGGCGAGCTGGTCGCCAAGGCGACGGCGGTGGGCGCGTGAGCGGCACGAACGGGGCCGGCGGTACCAGCCGGCCGGTACGGATCACCGACACGACGCTGCGCGACGGCAGCCACGCGATGTCGCACCAGTTCACCGAGGCGCAGGTTCGGGCCACCGTGCACGCGCTGGACGCGGCCGGGGTGGAGGTCATCGAGGTCACGCACGGCGACGGGCTCGGCGGATCCTCGTTCAACTACGGGTTCTCGCTCACCGACGACATCCAGCTGATCGGCGCGGCGGCGCAGGAGGCCACCCGGGCGAAGATCGCTGTGCTGCTGCTTCCGGGCCTCGGGACCGTGGAGGACCTGCAGCGTGCGCGGGAGGCGGGCGCGTCGGTCGCCCGGATCGCGACGCACTGCACCGAGGCGGACGTGTCCATCCAGCACTTCGGGATCGCCAGAAGCCTGGGCATGGAGACTGTTGGGTTCCTGATGATGGCGCACCGCACCAGCGCCGCCGAGCTGGCCCGGCAGGCGCGGATCATGGTCGACGCCGGGGCGCAGTGCGTGTACTGCGTCGACTCGGCCGGGGCGCTGCTGATCGGCGACGCGCAGGAACGCATCCTGGCGTTGATCGGCGAGATCGGGGCGCAGGCCCAGGTCGGCTTCCACGGGCATCAGAACCTCGCTCTCGGCGTCGCGAACTCGGTGCTGGCGTTCCAGAACGGCGCGCTGCAGATCGACGGGTCGCTGTGCGGGCTCGGCGCCGGCGCCGGGAACGCCCCGACCGAGATACTGGCGGCCACGTTCGACCGGCTGGGCGTCGAGACCGGCGTGGACGTCCAGGCGACGCTGGCCGCCGCCGACGAGATCGTGAAGCCATTTCTGCCCAGGCTGCCGTGGACCGACCGATCCTCGATCGTGCAGGGTTACGCGGGTGTCTATTCCAGCTTCCTGCTCCACGCCGAGCACGCGGCTGAGCGTTACGGCATCCCCGTCCATGACATCCTGCAGCGCGTGGCCGAGCACGGCTACGTGGGCGGGCAGGAGGACATGCTGATCGACGTGGCGCTGCAACTGGTCCGGGAGCGGGAAACGGCGGGCGTGTGACGTGCCCGGGGCCGGACGCCACCCGGCCCCGGGCTCCGCGCCGTCAAGGCCGGCGGTAGAGTTCGGCCAGCATGGCGATGGCCGCGTGCGTCGAGGGATGCGGGTCGTGCCGCCGCCAGATCACCCGCACCGCGATCGGCGGGGCGTCGCGCAACGGCCGGAACACGACGCCGTCGCGCCGGTACTGGGCCGTGGTTCCCTCGGGCGTGATCCCGATGACGCCGCCGGCCGCGATGACCGCGAGCCAGTCGTCGATGTCGCGGGTGTCCTGGATGTCGGGCCGCGCACCCTCGGGCCACAGCTCCGGCGTCGTGGTCCCGGTGCGCCGGTCCACCAGCACGGTCCGGTCCGCAATCTCGCCGAGCCGGACCGAACGCCTCCGGGCCCAGGGGTCATCGGCGGCCAGCGCGCAGTAGCGCCGCTCGTGGCCGACGATCGCGCTGTCGAAGCGCCGGGCGTCGACCGCGGTGCGCATCACCGCGATGTCGCACAGGCCCTCGGCCAGCCCGCCGGTCGCCGAGTTCGTGCGGATGAGCTGCAGTTCCACGTCCGGGTACCGGGCGGCCCACCGGCGCTGGAACTCGCGGGTGTGCCGGCCCATCGCCGCCCACGCGTGCCCGATCCGGAGCCGGGTGTGGCCGGTGGTCGCCTCGGCGACCAGGTTGTCCGCGGCGGCGAGCACCTGCCTGGCCTGGGCAAGGGCGTGCACACCGGCCGTGGTTGGGGTGACGGACCGGCTGGTGCGGTGCAGCAGCCGGACCCCCGGGACCCGCTCGAGCGCGATCAGGTTCCGTGACACCGCGGCCTGCGAGATGCCGAGCTCGATCGCGGCGTCGGTGAAGCTGCCCGAGTCCACGATCGCGACCAGGCAGCGCAGGTGCCGCAGCTCTAGATCCATAATCCAAGCGTATAGCTGCGCTCATCTATGCATTTTGCGCATGTGGTCTTAGGACCCAGACTGCTGCCATGACCACCACGACGCCCGAGCGGCAGCCGAGCGCCACCGCGGCCGACCGGCAGCACGGGCAGCTCACCGGGGTCGCCCTGATGACCGGCAGCGCCCTGTCTGTTCAGTTCGGCGCGGCAACGGCAGCGCTCGCCTTCCCGGTGCTCGGGCCCGCCGGGGTGGTCGCGGTCCGCCAGTGGGTGGCCGGCGCCGTGCTGCTGGGCTCGGTGCGGCCGAAGTTCCGCTCGTTCACCCGGCGGCAGTGGCGCCCGGTGCTGGCGCTCGCGCTGATCTTCGCGGTGATGAACTTGTCCCTGTACACGGCGATCGACACGATCGGGCTGGGCCTCGCGGTGACGCTCGAGTTCCTCGGCCCGCTGTCGGTGGCGCTGCTGGCATCGCGCCGTGCCCTTGACCTCGGCTGCGCGCTGGCCGCCGCGGCCGCCGTCGTCGTGCTGGCCAGGCCACAGCCAACCACCGACTACGCAGGCATCGGCCTGGCTTTGCTGGCCGCGGCCTGCTGGGCCGGCTACATCCTCGTCAACCGGGTCGTGGGCGCGCGGCTGCCCGGCTCCCAGGGGCCGGCTGCCGCGGCCACGCTGTCGGCGATGCTGTACGTGCCGGTCGGCATCTGGGCCCTGACCAGCCACCCGGTGACCGCGGTCGCGCTCGGCCGCGCGGCCACCGCGGGCGTGCTGTGCTCGGCGGTCCCGATGGTCGCCGACGTGCTCGCGCTGCGCCGGGTTCCGGCCAGGTTCTACGCCGTGTTCATGAGCGTGAATCCCCTGTTCGCCGCGCTGACCGGGCTCGTGGTTCTCGGCCAGTCACTGCAGCCCGCCGACTGGCTCGCGATCACCGTCATCGTCGCCGCCAACGCGGTCACGATCAGCACCGGTGGGCGGCGGTTTCGAGCAGAACGTAGACGTCCGTGCGCCGCTTCGCGGGGTCCTCGTCCCAGTCGCCGTAGACTTCCCAGTTCACTCCCGCTGGCCGGCGCCCGCTGCCGGCGCACCACGAGTCCAGAGCCGCGTACGCGGGAGCCATGGCGGAATACTCGCCGTAGTGGGCCACCGTGGCCACCTCGCCCGAGGGCGTCGACACGTGCCGGACCGGGCCGCGATCGGTGAAGTCGGTGAGCGCTTCGACACCGGCGTCGATCCGCAGCGTGCCATCGGCACGATTGTGATAGATCACGACGTTGTGCCCGGTGCGTACGCCCTGCTCCCGCAGCACCGGCCAGACCAGGTCCAGCAGGCGCACGATGTCGGCACCAAGCTGCTGGCGAGCGGTTGCCGCATCGGCCGCCGCGAGCATCCGCGAGGCAACCCGTTCGGTGCGGACCACGTACGGCACGACCGCGGACGCTACCAGGGCGGCGCGGCGCCGGTCAGGTCAAACTGCCGCTCGGCTTGGGGTTCGGGCAGCGAAACGGCGCTCGCGGCCGGCGCGGGCTTCGGCTTGCGCGGTTTGCGCGCATCCGCGCCACCGCCCCGGCCGCGGTACACGAGCAGGCCGTTGACGGGGTCGGGCACGGAGTCCAGGGCCGCACGTACGGCCGGCAGGTCGCGGAAGGCCTGCCACTGCTGCTCGGTCTCGAACAGGACCTCGAAGATCACGCCCCAGGTTCCGGCGTGCCAGGCTCCGTCGATGGCGCCGTTGGTCAGCGCAGCCTCAATCAGGGCCGAGTCGTGCTGCTCCTGCCACCGGAAAGCCGACAGCTCACCGTGCAACACCTCGACCGACCACCACTCGGCCATAGTGAAGATAGTACGTCTTTTACCACAAACCGTCCCCCCACGATTCGCGCGCTGACCGGGTTGAGCCGCGTAGCCCTAACGGTTATAGTAAAACCTAACCGTTAGGAATGGAGCACCCGGTGCAGCAGGAAGTCGTGCTGGCCATGCTGGCCAAAGAGCCGTCGTCGGGTTCCCGGCTGCGCGCCCGGCTGAACGACGCGCTCGGCCCCCTCGGCGAGGACGTGAACGACGGGCAGATCTACGTCACCCTCTCCCGGCTGGAGAAGGCCGGGTTCATCGTCCGCCAGGGGACAGGAGGGCCGGAGGCGGGCCGCAAGATCTATGAGCTCACCGCGGCCGGCCAGGAGCGGGTCGCCGAATGGCTCTCCGAGGTCAGCTGGCCAAAGCCCGACCTCGCCGAGTTTCACCTGAAGCTCGTCGCCGCGGCCCAGGCCGGGCTCGCGGATCCGGTAAGCATCGTCGACGCCCAGCGCCGGGAGTTGCTCCGGCGCCTCTGGGATGTGCAGCGGGCGGCGATGGCCGAACCCGATGGATCACAGGCCGGCCTGCTGCTCGAGGGCATCGTGCTGCGGCTGCAAGCCGACCTGCGCTGGCTGGAAGCGTGTGAACGCGCCTGGATGGATCGGAGA
>JASHOI010000399.1 GCA_030041195.1 Streptosporangiaceae bacterium
GCCCTTGCCGCGGCTGAGCCGCACAAGTCCAGACACATGATTGACAAGAACATCACCCAGCCGACACTGTGCGTTAGAAACAGCGCTACAGCACACGCGCACCCACCCGCCGATCTGAGCGGCACTTCGTTCGCGGGCCAGGCCGGGCGGTGCGGCACCAGACAGGGCGTTCGGGGCGGTTGCTGCCCGGTGCGTGAGGGCGATCGGCTGCTGCAGCGCCGGATCGTGATCGTAGTGCCCGTGCTTGCTGCTTCTTTACTGCGCCGACTGGGGGTGTCACCCTGAACCGGTGAGGCCGAGGATCATGTACTGCAGCACGCCTGCCGGGCGCGTCGCGTACTCGACGTCGGGCGCTGGCCCGCCGCTGTTGTTCGACTCGGGCTGGGTTTCCCATCTGCGCGGGCAGCTGGAGCTGTGGTCCTTTGGCGAGTTTGTCGGGCGGCTGGCGGACCGGTTTACCGTGATCCGCTACGACAAGCCCGGATGCGGGCTGTCGGACCGGGATGGGATCGATCTGTCGTTTGATGGGCAGGTGGCCGCGGCGCTGGCGGTGGCGGACGCGGTAGGCGCTGGGCGTTTCGGCCTGTTCGGGGCCTCGCAGGGCGGTCAGCTGGCCGCCGCGATCGCGGCCAGGTACCCAGGCCGGGTGGAGGCGCTGGCGCTGTACGGGATGTGCGCCAGTGGCAGCGATCTGGCGCCTGCCGAGGTCCGGGATTCGGTGGTGGCGCTAGTGCGGGCCCACTGGGGCCTGGGCCTGAAAGCGCTGGCCGGGGCCTTCGTCACCGACCCTACCGCCGAGGAGCTGGAGGCATTCACCCGGTTCCAGCGGGCCAGCGCCTCAGCCGCGGTGGCCGCCCGGCTGCTTGAGGTCTACTACGGCACCGACATCAGGGCCCTGCTCCCGGTGATCCGGGCGCGCACGGCGGTGCTGCACCGCGAGGCGGACAAGGGCACCCGGTTCGAGCTGGGGCGGGAGGTCGCCACACTGATCCCGGGGGCGACGCTGATCCCGCTGCCGGGTTCGAGCCACCTGTTCTACCACGGCGACTGGCAGACGGTCTTGGATGCGTTGCTCGGCTTCATGTGCGAGCCCGCAAAGGCGGGGCCGCGGCTGACCGGCCGTGAGCTCGAGGTGGCCGGGCTGGTCGCCGAGGGACTGACCAACCAGGCCATCGCCCGGCGGCTGTCGGTCGCGCCCCGGACCGCGGAGGCGCACGTGGAGAACATCCGGCGCAAGCTGCAGGTGCACTCGCGCGCCCAGATCGCAGCGTGGGTGACCGAGCACCGGTTCCGCACCTGAGCGGCTCGGTAGTTCACCCGACGCATTTACCGGGGACGGCCCCCCCGGCCGGGGGGAACGGGGGAATTGCCGGTAGTTCACCCGATAGCCGTCCCCGGCCAGGCGGCCTTAGCGTCGAGGAATGACCCACGCCACCAGTCCGACCCGCCCTTTGGCCACCGCCGAGCGCCCGCGGCACGCCAGGATGCCCGCGCTGACTATCCCGCCCCGCTTTTGCGGCCCCCCCGGTAGCGGCAACGGCGGTTACGTCTGCGGACGCATCGCCGCGTACCTCGATGGCCAGGTGACAGTCACGCTGCGCCGGCCACCTCCGCTAGCCATGCCCATGGCCGTCGAGCGGGGCGGCAAAAGCTCGGTCCGCATCCACCACGGCCGCACTCTGATAGCCGAGGCGACCACCTCGCCGGGCAGCCCGCTGCTGGAGATACCGGGCCCGGCCTCGATGGCGGAAGCTCGCACGGCGGCCGGCCGCGCGCGCTACTACTCCGATCCGGTCTTCCCTGCTTGCTTTGTCTGCGGGACGAGCCGCCAGCTAGGCGACGGGCTGCGGATCTTCCCCGGGCCTGTGGCCGGCAGGCCGTTGTGGGCGGCGCCGTGGACACCGGATCCCTCGGTCGCCGACGCCAGCGGGAGGGTCAAGCCGGAGGTGGTCTGGGCGGCGCTGGATTGCCCCAGCGGGATCGCCGTGGCGGAGGCCGCCGACCTGACCCAGGACACTGCAATCCTGCTTGGCCAGATGACGGCCAGCCTGGCAGTGCTGCCTGCGGCCGGCGGCCAGTACCGGGTGATCGCCTGGCCGGCCGGGCGTGATGGGCGCAAGCTCACCGCCGGGTCGGCGCTGCTCGGGCCCGGCGGCCAGGTGCTCGCCGCGGCCAGGGCCGTGTGGCTGACCGTGCCGCGCGCGGTTCTGGCGCTGGCCGCTGAGGGAACGTCGTGACCTCGCGACGGCGCGGCGTCGGGCTCACGCCGATGGAGACCCGGCGCGATGTCATCGTCCAGGCCGCGGTGCTCGCCGACGAGCTGGGATATGAGATCTTCGCGGTGCCCGAGGGCTGGGGACTGGACTCGACCCCGGTGCTGACCGAAATCGCGCTGCGTACTGCCAGAATCCACCTCGTCTCTGGCGTCCTGTCGGTCTGGGGGCGCACCCCCGCCACGCTAGCGATGACCGCCGCCACTTTGCACCAGGTCTGTGGCGGGCGTTACCTGCTGGGCCTGGGCGCCAGCACCAAGGCCCTGGCTGAGGGGTTCCACGACACCGCATTCGAGCATCCCGCCGCCAAGCTGCGCGACACCGTGGCCAAGGTCCGTGCGCTGCTGGCGGGGCAGCCCGCCCCACTCGGCCACACCGCGGCCGCGCGCCCATTGCGCCTAGGCCAGCCCCCCGCCCCCGACCTGCCGATCTGGGTCGCCGCGCTGGGCCATCACACCACCCGGGTCGCCGCCGAGCTCGGCGACGGCTGGATACCCGCGCTCGTGGCCCGGGACCGCCTCCCCGGCTGGGCAGCCCAGCTCAAGCAGCTACGCGACGCGGCTACCCCGCACGCGCGACCCCTCACCGTAGCGGCCGGGCCCATCACCGCCGCTGACGAGAACGCGAGCGCGGCCCGCAACATCGCCGCAGCCTGCATCGCCTGGTACCTGGGCGCCATGGGCGAGGTCTACGCCCGGTCCATATCTGGCCAGGGCTACGCCGCCGACGTCCAAGCAATCATCGCCGCAAACCCGCGTCCCAGCCCACGAGGAGGGACCATCCCAGCCAGCGCCCAGGCCGTCCTCGACCAGCTCGCCGCCTATGGAACCTGTGATCAGGTCCGCGAGCAACTCCAGTCCTGGGACCACGCCGCCGACATCGTCACCATCCTGCTGCCGCCCGGCATGCCCTGGCCCAACATCGAGGCGACCCTCCTGGCCGCAGCGCCAGGCGCCCGCCCGGCGCGCCCCAGGAGCCTGTCCGCCAATGCAGCCGGCCAGACCATTCCCAAGGTGGCGGCCGAACATCCTTAAGTTGACTAGCGCGGCCAGCAGGACAGTGCTCAGTAATGGAAGATCTGCGCCCTCTTCTCCGTCCGCCCCACACACGCTGTCCAACACACCGAATCGGCGTTTAACGCGTCCGGATGCAGTGTTCGACCATGATCAGCCAGGAGCGGACGAACTCGGCACACCTACAACGTCCCCGCTGGAGCTCCAGACTGTCGGTGACACAGACGTCGATCGTCACGAAGTGGTCGCCCATCTGGCGACAACCAGGCGCTGTCTCACCCAGACATAGCGCAAAAAGCTCGGCGAACGAAGGTCTGCCAGGGAGGACGAAATCAGCCGTACGCTCAATTGGGAGCCAACGTGCGCAGACACCGAACTACGCCGGACGGCCATAGGCCACAAGAATCGATCACCGTCGCACACCCAAGCTATCGGCAACACATTCGAAAATATCTGGTCGGGATGGCGGGATTCGAACCCGCGGCCTCCTGCTCCCAAAGCACCGGAAGCGTTCATTTTATTTCCTGGCCTAAGTCCCGACTCTGCTATTCTTGCAGCTAGAAGCCATATGATCTGAGCCATTCAATACCAATGGATGTCGATGCTTTTCGCTCGGTCCACGGTCAGAATGCTGTCAGATGATCAAGGTGGTGATCATGGGCTTTTCCCGCAAGCGAACGGGCCGTGACGGCGGGCTAGGGTACACGGCCTACTACCGGGACATCCGGGGTGAGGAGCGGTCAGCAGGCACCTTCGCCCGCAAGAAAGAGGCCGACGATGCCTGGAAGGCGGCCGAGGCAGCCGTCAGCGCTGGTAAGCGAGGCGACCCCAGCCGAGGTCTGGTGCAGGCAGTGACCGTGCGGGAGGTGCTGGCGGCGAGCTTCGACGCGTTCGAGGCTATCCGGATCACGGCCCGCGACCACCAGGACCAGGTGCCGGGGCTGTCCGCCGCATTCATGACCACTGCGGACGCCGCTGTCGATGGCCGCGAAGCCGTCACCATCGCGCCCTCGCTCCCCCGCGCGGGCGGCACCGGGCCCTGCGGCCTGGCCGCCACCGCCGGCGCCGGTCAGGCTGCCGAGATCGTGGCCGGGCTCGCGATTGTGCTCCGCGACCGTCTGACCGGTGCCGCCCACCTGGCGGATACGCCAGGTGATCGGGCCGCCTGCCAGGACGCCGCCGAGGCGGCCGGGCGGATCTGCCAGCTGATGACCCGATGACCACCAGGCCAGTTGCCGGTGACTTCCTCGAGCAGGCACGCCAGCACATCGCCGCGGCCGTGTCGTTCCGCGGATACCTGTCCTACGACGCCCAGCGCGATGCCGCGCGCCAGCTCTGCCGCCTGACCGCTGCCATGGCCCGGTTGCTGGCCGATCTGCCCGGCCAGCCCAGCCCTTCGCCCGTTCCGGAACGCGACGCCGGTACGCCAGTCATCACTGCCAGGATCGCCCTGGCACGGGCTGTGCATAGCCTGCGGCCCCTAGCGGCCGGCGTAGGCACCACAGCCGCGAGCACCCATCCAGCCATCGGGCACCTGGCGGACGCGGCGAACAACCTGACGGCCGGCCGGGACCTGCTGCAGACCCACTTCGCCTGCGATCCCGCCGGCACCCGCACCAGCAAGCTCGTACTTGGCGCCGCTCATCACGTCCGGGCCGATGACCGCCGCGCTGCTCGGCGAGCTGGCCGACTGCACGCATACGCTCGCACCCTGGATCGCGCGCCAGTCCGGTGCCCGGCGCACATACCCTGCTCCGCGCACCTCAGGCGAGCACGCCCTGCGCGGCGCCGCACCACTGCTGCAGCTCGCCGACACCGCGATCCGCGCCGCCCAGCACGCGCACTACCCCTGCCCCGACCGAGCCCTGCTACATGGCGTTCCCGCCAACACCCCGCCGTCCCGCAACCCGCTCCGCCCCGGTGAACCAGTCGGTGAGCTGTGCGAGCGTATCCCCTGGCGGCCGAACGGCTCCGCTACCTCGCCGTCACCTTCGCTCCCCAGGCTCGCTGGTCACCGGCTGCCCTTTCCGCATCCTGGCGCCGTGACGCCCTCGCCTCGGCCATCACCAGCCACGCCAGCGAACTCATCCTGCGCACCCTCGCCAACCGCGCCTGGCAGCTCGGTCTCGAAGCCGCCGTCCAAGCCCGCTGCACGACGCGGCCGACGGCATGCAGCTCGCCTGCACCGCCTGGCGCGCCGTCGCCGGCCAGTGGGACGTCGTGACCACCTGCGCCCGCCGCGGCGCGGCCCTGACGCCGGTGGCGTTTGAAATCGGCGACCTCGCCGTGCACACCGGACAGCTCGCCTACCGTGATCCGCACTAGACACCCGCCCACAGCCAGGCCAGCCCGACCCGCGGCCCAGCAGACCTGGCCCACTCCCCCGCTGACGTCATCACTGTCCTTGCCCCCGTCCACCATGCCACCGACGCGATCAGCCAGATCGCCGCCCATGACCACGAAGCGGTGTACTGCGCCGCCACC
This sequence comes from Streptosporangiaceae bacterium, assembly GCA_030041195.1. Next base: position 5,771 of record JASHOI010000399.1, read on the forward strand.
GACAGCCGACTATACGTACCCACCCGGCTGCTGCCCGAAAAATACGACATCCCCCAGCCCTAAACCTCAGCGCCCCGCTCGCACACCGAAGCGCTCCTGGCCGCCTACGACGCCGCTCGCTCGGCAACCGCATGCATCACCACCGCCCTGGAGAACCTCGCCACAGCCGTCAACGCACCCAGCAGACTGCTCGCCGCCGCCCGCCGCGCGGCCCCAGCAGAGAGCCAACAGCACCTCCGCCAAGATCAGCGTCCAGATCCCGGCCGCTTCCGGCCACGCCGCTGCCAGGCCAGACCGAAAGAACTCTGCTCGAGCTACGCACCCGCGACCCAGCCCTGCTCCTGCCCGCCGCCATCATCGACCAAGCAGCACGCGACCTAATCGCCGAAGCCAGCGCCAAGGCCCACAGCCACGACAGCATTGCCACTCGCGCCCCGCGGGCAGCTCAGCTTGCCCATCAAGATGCTCCAGACCCACCGCCAAAATTGGAAGAAACTACATACCGCATAAATGGAAACCGCGCTCAAAACTTCGGCCGACCGCATCCGACCACTGCTCCAACAGCACCAATACGGCCTCGTTCCACGCGCCGCTGCTAACACCAACCCGATCTCCTTGGCTGGTCGGGGCGGTGACTAAGAGTCAACATTCGGCGCGACGATTTTCGGCGCAGAACGCCGACTATACGCTCGGGTTGAGACGAGCAGTTCGATCCGCAGTCCAATACAGAATGGCAGTTCTGAACTAACTTAGCTGGCCAATCTGCTGGGACATCCTCGGAATCCTCTAACCAGGGTAGAGGTGACTTCGGGTGACGGGGATCGGGGCTCAGTGATCTGCGCCTGGTCAGGTGACCGCGCGCAGGCGTGGGCGGCGCGCTAGGGGGTGAGACGCTACCTGACGAGTGCGAGACCGCCGTGGCGCAGTCGGCTCATGGCGGCCTGAGTGGCTTCATCGGCGGGCAGCAACACGACTAGCTGCTGCGCGTCGCCGGGGGGAAGCTCCAGCGTCTCCCGATCGAAGCAGAGTTCGCCGCCGACCGGGTGACTCCATATCTGCCGGGCACTTCGGGAAAGACCGTGGCTGTGCAGGCGTCGGGTGAATTCGGTGCCGGCCACCGCGGTCAGGTCAGCGATGAGCTGATCGCCGCGCACTGACGGCGCCCCGAAGGAGAGAGGCAGGGCACGTTCGTCTGCGATTCGGTCCCACTCGGGGAAAACGTTTCGGGCGCGCTCGTCGGCGAAGACGAATCGGGTGAGGCTCGGGTGAGGGTCCTCGAGGAGCCCGACGGGTCGGGCCAGCAGCTCAAAGCTCTCGGTGTAGGCCAGCAGGTCCCCGAGCCGGTTGGTCACGTACGCGATCCCCGGCTCGATCTGGGCCAGCAGCGCCCGGACCGTCGCCCGGACGTCGAGAGGGGCAGGGTGCGCCGCGGCTCCACAGGTTCCGGAGCTGCATTTCGCCACTTTCCGCAAGTGGTCACGCTCGGTGGCATCCAAACGCAGGGCCTCGGCCAGCGCGTTGAGCACCGAGGACGACGGGTTATTGTCGCGGCCCTGCTCGATGCGCACCAGGTACTCGACGCTGATCCCGGCCAGCGCCGCGACCTCCGACCGGCGCAGGCCAGCCACCCGTCTCCGCTGGCCCCGGGCCAGGCCGACCGCCGCGGGCGTCGCCGCGTCGCGCCGGGCACGGAGGTAATCGCCGAGCGGCGTGCTCATCAGCCCATGCTACGGTCACCCGGCCGTGCCGAGCCGCTGCTATGGTGGCCCTGTCAGGGCCAGCCTGACCCGGGTTCTTGTCCCTGCTGGCGCCGCGCCGGACAGTGGGGGGCATGAGCGAACGCAGCCGACTGCTGATCGTCATTGGAAGCGTGCGAGAAGGCCGGTTCGGGCCGGTCGTGGCCTCCTGGGTCGCCGACCGGGCCCGCGAGCACGGCGGTTTCGAGGTGGAGGTCTTCGACCTGGCCCAGGCCGGCATTCCTCTCGCCCTTCCCGCCGACCCGCCGAAGATGGCCGGGGCCGCCTACCCCCGTCCCAAAGCCATGGCAGCCCTCACTGACGCGCTCGATGCCGCAGACGCGTTCATCCTCGTCACGCCCGAGTACAACCACAGCTACCCGGCATCGCTCAAAGCCGCCATCGACTGGCACTTCACCCAGTGGCAGGCCAAGCCCGTCGCCTTCGTCAGCTACGGCGGCGCCGCCGGCGGTCGGCACGCCGTCTTGCACCTGCAGACCGTACTCACCGAACTGCACGCCGTCACGATCCGCGACGGCCTCGCATTTCCCAACTACTTCGTCACCTTCGAAGACGGCCAGCCCGTCGACCCCCAGGCACCTCTGTACGCCAAGGCCATGCTCGAACAGCTCGCCTGGTGGGCCGCCGCCCTCCGCAAAGCCCGCTCCGAAGTCACTTACCCAAGCTGACCCGCCATGCCCAGGACCACCGGATTCGACCACGTCGCCATTGTCACCGCCGACCTGGACCGCATCGTCGCCTTCTACCAAGACGTCTTCGGGGCCAGGGCCACCCTCGAGATGGCGGCCACCGAGGTCCATCCCCGCATGGCCATCCTCGACCTCGGCGGAGCCGCCCTCAACGTCACCGAGCAGCCCGAAGACACCATCGTCGGAGACCGCACCCGGCCCGGAGCGCGCGGCCCCATCGACCACTACGGCATCGCCGTCGCCACCCGAGAGAACCTCGACGACATACGCCGGCGGCTGATCGACCGGGGAATCGACGTCGGCGACATCCAGCGCCTTGGCGACACGTGGTCGCTGTTCTTCCGGGATCCCGACGGAATGGAACTCGAAGTCTGCACCCCGGCCGAGCCTGCCTAACCGAATCTCTGCCGCACCCAAAGACGGTGCACGCCACCGCAGATCGTGCACATCGTCATCGGGGAGGACGTCGCGGTTCTTGCCGCCGCTGCAAGAGATCCTCTGTGCTACCGGGTCTCACGGGGCACACCTGCCGGCTGACCCGGTCCTGAGCTTGTCTGAATCCAAGGACCGTGCCCGGCAGGTGATCCGCTGGCTCCAGCAAATCGCCGCCGACGCCGGGCTGAGCGTAATGGAACGGCTCACGCAAGCCCAGCTGCCCGCCCCCAAGACGACACCAGCACCGGCCACGGTCGCTCCTGGCAGCTAGGCACCGCCCAGCTGCGACAAGGCGAGGCATGGCAGAGCCACGGGGTTCCCCTGAAAGCGTGGACACTTTGACTTGGCTGATCTTGCCTGTCCGTGCTTCCCGATAGCTGCCATATTCCGCCGGAGCGCAGGCCCTGTCCAGGGAGGAACGACCTTGACAGGGCCGAGCACCGGCCGATCCTGGGCGGCGGAGAAGCGCGGGCATTTCAGGCCGCCTCCCCGGCCTGCAAGGCGCGCTCATAGCTGACCGGTGACATCATGCCCAGCGCGGAATGGCGCCGCTGGGTGTTGTAGTCCTCGATCCAGGCGCTGACCCGGGTGCTCATCAACGTCCATGATGCCAGGCCGGATTTGGTTACTGAGCGTGAAACTGATCAGTTGATCGAACTGATCGGTGTTGGCGGAGACCCTGGGCCGCTGCATTGCGAAGTGGCCATCCCGTTGGCGATCGAGTATGCCTGGGTCACGTCGCTGTTGACGGTGCTGATGTAGCCATTGGCCGTGGATATGGCGCTGCTGATGGCCTGCCGGGCTGATGCGATCGCGGCGCTGGCCCCGGATGGGGCAGGCACACCATCCTGCTGGAGCGTGGCGAGGTCACCCTTCAAGGTCTGGATATCAGACCGGGCTGTCCCGATGTCACTGGTCAGGCTGTTCAGGTCGTACTCGAAACTGTCATCAGCGTCATAGGCCACATTGTCGGTGGCGTCGTAGTCAACGTTATCCTCCAGGTTGTAGCACTGCGGGCCACCAGGGCCGTTGACGCCCGCCTGGGCGTCGGACTGCTCTTGCTGCAGGTCGCTGTTGGTTTGGTTCAGGTCCCCTTGCAGGGTGGACAGGTCACTCTGGAAGTTGTCTGCCTGCTGCAGCGTGGCCAAGTCGCTGCTGGCCTGCTGCTGGGCCTGGGAGTCGGCTTGCTGTTGCTGCGCCTGCGCCTGGGCTGCTGCCGCCTGGGTGTTGTCGGTGCCGATCGTCTTGTTCAGCGCAGCTACCGCAGCGTTGTAGGACGCCGCGTCCGAGGCATTCAGCGTGCTGGTGGTGATCTGGCCCGTGCTGGTGTCGGGGGGAGCGGTGATCGACAGCGAACTACCGGACAGAGTGCCGGTGAGGGTGTCCGACAGGAACCCGCCGATCGTGACCTGGCTGCCGTTGATCGTGACCTGCACCGGGTCGTTCTGGACCGACAGCGAGTCCGGGGCAGAGGCGTTGCTGCCCCCGGTGCTGATCGAGTCATAGGTGATCTCGCCGCTGGCCTGCCCGTTGGCTGGAGTGTTCCACTCGATCAGCAGCACCTGCGTTGAGTTGCTGGCCAGGTAATAAGCAGGTCCGGGGGAACTGCCGCAGCCAGCGAGTCCGGCTGCCAGGACAGGCGCTGCAAGGCCGAGCCAGGGTCGCTTCATTGGGTCACCCCGGAATGTCTGAGGCTGGCGCTCGCGGTGCTGATAACCGCGCAGATATTGGACGCCCCACGCAACAGGGAGGTTGGCGGACCAACCCCTATCGATCAATGCCGGCCCGCGTCGTCCTGCACAAGACCTCGACCTTTACCGCAGCCGAGATCGACGGCTTCCAGTCAGCCGCCGCCGACCGGCAGCTTGATGCCCTCGACATGAGCTGGATCACCAACAGCGACAGTGCCCGGCTGCTTCGCCCCGGCGCCGCGCCGCCGCTGCGTGGAACCTTGCTGACACTCAGCAACCACGAGCTGGTCCTCTACACCACCGGCAGCATCGAGTTCCACTCGACTATCCCGGTATGTACATCCCGCAGCCGATCGGGGTCCGGACCGTCACGGCCAGTCTCAGTCACCGCGAGATCGCCAGCGAGACCCTGGCCCTGACCAAGATGAACTGGAACCAGACCCGGCTCGACGGTCGGCTGCCCGTCACCCTCCGAACGGCGAACCAGGTCAAGAGCATCCTGCGGTTCTGCGCGCCCGATCAGGTGGTCGCCAGCGCTACGCCCATTACATGTAAACGATCGGGTCCTATCCATGCGCTAGCCTCGGGTACTTGGTCGTTGGTTGAGGCTAGGGGTGAGGGGGCTCGGTCCGATTCCGGGCTGGCTGCTCGTTCCGGCGGCCTTCGCCGTCCTCGTTGTCTTGCGGTTTGTCAGTCTGGTCCTGGAGAGAGCGAAATCAGAGACCAAAGCAGCGGGGGACAGGAAGGTGACGCCTATGCTTCACGCCAAGTCGATACTGTCCATCGTGACTGAGACAGCGTGGGCGCTCGGCACCAGCATCCTGGCTGGCCTGCCACTCCTCACCTGAGCCAGCGACCTCTACTTCCCCGCCGTCAGCCGGGTTCTATCGCCGCCATTCGAGCTAGGGCATTGCGATCCGCGGGCGCTCAGAATGGATTGGACAATCCAAAAATTGCTGGCTAGCGTCGGCACGGTAACTGGACTGGCTGATCCACAACTGACCCTGAGGGAGAAGACCCATGAGTGGACAGGACCTGGCCGGGCGGACCGCCCTGGTGACCGGCTCGACGAGCGGCATCGGCAGGGCGACGGCGGTCAAGCTCAGCGAGCGCGGGGCTCACGTCATTGTCACCGGCCGCCGCCAGGAGCTGGGCGAGGCGGTCGTCGACGCCATCCGCAGCGCCGGCGGCAAGGCCGACTTCCTGCAGGCCGAGCTCGGCGACGCCGCCACCAGCCGTGACCTGGCCCAGCGTGCCCTCGACGCGGCCGGCGGACATGTCGACATCCTGGTCAACAACGCCGGCACGGCGGTCTTCCAGCCGACGGCCCAGATTGCCGAGGAGGACTGGGACCGGATCTTCGCCACCAACATCAAGGGTCACTTCTTCCTGGTCGCCGAACTGGCGCCCTTGATGGCCGTCCGCGGCAGCGGCGTGATCGTGAACGTCAGCACGATGGCCGGGCAGATGGGCATCCCCGGCATGGCTGTCTACGGGGCCAGCAAGGCCGGCCTGAACCTGCTGACCAAATCCTGGGCAGCTGAGTTCGGGCCGTCGGGAGTGCGGGTCAACGCGGTCGTGCCCGGCTCTACCCGGACCGAGACCGTGGTCGCCGTCATGGGCGATGCGCTCGACCAGCTTGGTGCGCAGTCGCCACTCGGCTATGTGGCCGAGCCTGGGCAGATCGCCGATGCCATCGTGTACCTGGCCAGCGACGAAGCCAGTTTCATCTCCGGGGCGCTGCTCAGCGTCGACGGCGGCCGGACTGCCGTCTGACCCGGCCCGAGTACCGCACTTGCTGATAACCGCTGACGGAGGGGAAGCACCGTGACGCAGGAGCCAGTGCGCGTGCGACCCAAATTGCGGATCTCCGAGGTGCCGGGCAGGTCGTGGCGGCTGTAGCCGCCGTCAAGGCACCGCGGCTCTGGGAAAGCCGCGACACGCTGTCATGGGCCGGGGCGTCACGACCAGACGCGACTAGCCTGGACCTGTCCAAGTTTCGACTACCACGATAAGGAGCGTGTGGAAGTCATCTACAGCGGCCCGACGGACGAGCAGGTCCTGCGGGCAGTTCGCGCCCTCGCCGAATCCGGCCACCGGCAAGACCTGACGCTTGAGCAGGTCGTCGAACAGATCGATCCGCAAGCCGTGGCGATGAAGCGAGCAGGAGTAATCGACGTCATCCTCTGGGCCGAGTCCGTCAGCAACATTCTTAAGGATCTTGGCAGGTCCGGTCAGCTTAAGATCACGCTGGTGCGTGACGAGCGCGAATATGAGTATCCGGTGGTGTGCCTATGACCGGCCGTCGATAGCGCCACGAACGGGCCGCCACCCCTCCGGGTTGCGGCCCGTTCGTCGTTATGGGACGTGTATGGCTGACCCGTCGGGCAGCGGTCGCTATTTGAGTGGCCTGTCCTTTATGTCTTCACGACCGAGCGGGCGCGTCGCTACCCAGGCTTCGGCGAATACGAGTACAAAGCCCAGCCATTCCAGACCGTCCGCATCCTTGTCCCGCGGCCGCTAGACCGATCTATTCCTGCCCGGTTGACAGCCGTGAGACATAGTCAATGACCATGTCGAGGGCCGCCCCAAGCGGCTCGGTGCTCCGCTGGAGCTGGGCCAGCAGCAGCCCGCCTTCCACGGCCGCGATGGTAGCGGTGGCCAGCTTGCCTGGATCAGTTTCCTCGATGAGGTCGCCCCGGGCATACATCGTCTCGAAGCCCCGCTCGATGGCCTCCCGCCAGCGGGCGAGCCCACGGGCGACGTCCTGCCGGGCCAGCGGGTCGGTCTCGGCCAGCTCGCTGCCGATTGAGCCGAGGGGACAGCCGCCCCGGCATTTCACCTTGCGCTGGCCCCTGAGGAGGTAATCACGCCAGGCCCGCAGGCCATCAAGCGTGTCGATCGCCGTCAGCACCCGTTCCTGGCCGCCGACAACGGTTTCCTGCCGGTAATCGATGACAGCCCTGACCAGCGCCTCCTTGTCGGCGAAGTAGTGGTAGATCTGCGAACTGCTGACCCCGGCCGCAGCGCGGACCTCCTCCAGCGTCGTCGAGGCCACCCCGCCCTCCATGATCAGCTCGGAGGCCGCGGTTATGATCCGCTGACGGGTAGCGGCGCCCTTGCGGGTCAGCTCGGAGGCGGCAGGCGGGGCGGCGGTCCGAGCAGCATTAACCCGTGCCATGGCTCTGAGTCTACGCTGTTTGGACTGGGCGATCCAAAACCTGGCGCTGCGGCGGGCCGGAGCAGCCGCAAGCCCTTTGGGCGCGTTATGCGGCTGTGGCTGACGGAGGGTCCTGGTCGCCATGGATGATCAGCACAGGGCACGGGGCGTGCTCAGCGACGCTTGGGCTGACCGAGCCGAGCAGCAGTCCGGTGAATCCGCCGTGGTCTCGGCTGCCGACGACCAGCACGGTGGCCCCTTCGGATACTTTCAGCACCACCTCGGCGGCGCCTCCTTCACGGACGTTACGTGTCAGCCCAGCCGGGCTGGTTTCCGAAGACGGTGCTGGTGGTTTCGTCGATCATTTGCGTGTTCGCCCGTGATTGGTTCCAGTTGGATGCCATGGCGGCCCGCTGGTAGGTGGCCGGGTGCTCCCAGGTGGTGACGATCTCCAGTTGTGCGCCGAAGGCGGCGGCGAGGGATGCGGCCCACCGCAGCGCGAGCCGGGAGTGCCGAGATCCGTCCGCCCCTGCGACGATTCGTTTGCCGGTGGCATCGAGATGCTCGGTCATGGATCTTTTCCCTGGTTGTTGCCGAGCTCTAAGGGCCCTGTCGGCTGGGACTGGCGGCCGGCGATCAGTGCGAAGACGGCTGAGGCGAGCGCGATTGTTCCGCCGGTGGTGTAGACCACTGCCAGGCCGGCGGAGTCGATTAGCAGCCCGCCGAGTGCTGACCCGGCGGCGATGGAGATCTGCAAGTTGGAGACGTTGGCTGCGGAGACGGCTTCCTGTGCCTGCGGATCTGAGCGGAGCATCCAGACCTGGGCGGCGAGCGGGATGACGCCCCAGATAAGGCCCCAGGCAACAACGACAACGGCGATAGCCGCGTCTGCGGTGCCCAGGGCAGGCAGGATGACCAGGCAGACGCCGACCCCGGTGCTGGCGCCGGCGAAGGTGCCGACTCTGCTGCGGGCAACGAGCCGGCCGCCGATCAGAGTGCCGATTATCCCGGCGATCCCGTAACCGAGGAACAGGGCGCTGACAGCCGCTGACGACATGCGGGCGTGATCGGTCAGCAGCGGCGTGATGTAGGTCGATGCGGCGAACTGCCCGACGAAAACAACGGCGCCGGCGGCCAGGCCGATCCGGGCGAACGGGATACGGAAGACCGCGCCAAGGTCACGCAGCCGGGTATGCCCGTCAGCCCGGATGCCGGGCAAGAGCACCGCCTGCACCACGACGATAAGCAGGCCGGTTCCGGCGGCGGTGGCGAAGGTCAGCCGCCAGCCCACCAGCGCGCCGAGGGCGTGGCCCGCCGGCAGGCCTACGACCGTGCCGGCGGAGACACCGGCCGTGATGAACGCGATGGCCCGGGTGCCTGCCCGGTCGCCGACCAGTTTGGGGCCGACCGGGGTGACGACCGTCCAGAAGCCGGCGATCGCAATACCGAGCAAGACCCGGCCGCCCAAGATCGCGCCGAAGTCGGGTGCTGCCGAGGCAACGGCATTCGAGACAGCGACCAGTCCGCCGAGGATCAGGATCAGCTTGCGCCGGTCGAACTGCCTGGTGCCAGCCAGGATCAGCGGCGCTGTCAGGGCGGCGCTGAGGCCCGGAACGACGACCATCAGCCCGGCCAGGCCGAGGGAGACGTGCAAGCTGCTGGCGATCGGCGGGAGGAGGCCGACCGGGATGAACTCCGTGGTCACGATGATGAAGGCGCCGAGCGCGACGGATGTCACGGCCAGCCATGCCCGGGTCGGCGGCAGGACGCTGGGCTCGGCCGAGCTGCTGACCGTTCGTTCGAAGATAGGGCTGATGGCACTACCTTCTTTCTTCATCGGGAACTCCCGGGGAACGCTTCCAGTGCTCGTCCCTTGAGGACTGCCATGAGACGGCGTCCCCGGGAGTGACCGGCGGAGGCCGGAAGCCATCGAGGGTGTTGTCCTTTGAGGACTGGTCCATCAGCACGGCGCAGTGCCTCCACCGTCCGTGACCGTGAACCTGAATGGGGGCAGGTGTGCTTGGTGTGGGGGTGGACTGGGCCGAGTCGTTCCACGACGTGGCGCTCGGCAGGCCGGGGCAGGGGGTGATCGCGCAGTTCCGGATCGATCACGGCCCGGCGGGGGTGCAGGGCCTGATCCGGCGCTGCCTGGAGCTGGAGCCGGACCCGGCCGAGGTGCGGGTGGTGCTGGAGACCCGGCACGGGCTGCTGGTGGAGGCGCTGGTGGATGCGGGGTTCACGGTGCTGCCGGTGAACCCGGACCTGGTGGCGCGCCGCCGCGGCCCGGCGAAGAAGAAAGACGACGCCGAAGACGCCCGGATCTGCTGCCTGCTCGCCCTGGATGCCTACCTGGAGCTGCGGAAACTGATCCCGCACGGCCAGATCGGCGCTGAGCTGCGCGCGATCGCCCGCGACGACGAGCGGGCCGCCCGCGACGAGCGCAGGCTGGGTAACCGGCTGCGCGCGGACCTGCTGGCCGTCTTCCCCGCCGCCATCGACATCGCCGGCGGCGACCTCTCGGCGGCGGTCTTCCTCAAGCTGCTGCAGCGCTGGCCCTCGGCCGACGCCCTGGCCACCGCTACCCGCGAGGAGCTGGAAGCCTTCGCTCGCTCGTGCCGCCATGGCTGGCCAGACCGGTTCGCCGATCGCGTCATCACCGCCCTGGCCGAGCCGCGGCTGGCCGTGCGGCCCGAGCTGGCTCGCGCCAAGGCCGGCACCATCGCCCTGGCCGCCGCCCAGCTCCTGCTGCTGCGCGACCAGCGCAAGGCCTGGGAACGGCGAATGGGCGAGCTGCTGCTCGGCGCACCGCGCACCGGCCGGGACAGGACCGTCAAGGACCCAGACCCGGGGAAGGCGTTCCCGGGCGGCGAGATCTACCTGAGCATGCCTGGCCTGGGTGATCGTCTCGCCGCCCGGATCGCCGGCGAGATCGGCGAGCACATCGAGCAGTACGCCACGCCGAACGCCTTGCAATGCTACGCCGGGCGCGCCCCGGTCACCCGCCGGTCGGGACGCAGCGAGTTCGTCGTCGCCCGCCGCCTGGCCTACAACCGCCACCTGGGCGAAGCCGTCCAGCAGTGGACGTTCTGCAGCCTGTCCCGGTCGCCCTGGGCCAGGCAGTTTTACGACGAGAAGATCGCCGCTGGCGACGGACACAACTCCGCGCTGCGCAAACTCGGCAACCGCTGGCTCGAAGTTCTGTGGCATTGCCTGGACAAAGGTGTCGTCTACGACGAAGCCATCCACACCGCCAACCGACAGCGAGCACGCGGCCTCAAAGCTGCCGCGTGAGGTTGACAGAGGGTGTCTCATG
>JASHOI010000400.1 GCA_030041195.1 Streptosporangiaceae bacterium
TGTTCAGCTCGGTCACGTCGGCGCCGGTCATCCCCTGCGACAGGTCGCGGTAGGCCGGCACGCTGCCGTACAGCAGCACCACCGGGGTGCCGTTGACCTGGTAGATCGTCTGGCCCTGGCGGATGGTCTGGCCGGCCGACGGCAGCCAGGTGAACGTGCCCACCCCCGAACCCGACGCGGACGGTGAGGACGCCGCCGACCCGCCCGAGGCCGACGACGAGTCCGGCACCACCACCGTGTACGAGCCGGCGTCGCCGAGCGTCCCGTTCTCCTGAGTCTGCTCGGTCAGCGACCCCCGCGTCACCGGCTGCGTCGAGGTGGCGTACCCACTGTTGCTCACCGCCGGCTTGGGCGAGCGGAAAAACCCCGCCGCATCGGCCGCCGCGACCCCGGCCGCCACCAGCACGGCCACCACAACGATCGCCGTCCAGCCGCGCCGCCGCCGGTACCCGGCCACCACCAGGTCACCGGCCGCAGCCCCGCCCGCCTGCTCACGTGCATCGGTGCTGCTCATCGTCCCATGTCACCCCTCTTGCGGCGTTGTACCGCCCGGAACGTAGAGCGGAGAGTTGCAGGCCTTCGCCGCTGCCTGGAACGCCGACGAGGACACGTCGATCGAGCTGGGGATGCGGAAGAGTATCCCGTTGCTGTACTCGGTCGTGCCGCCGGTGCCGCTGCCCGAGCTGGGGGCGCCCGGGGCGGGTGTCGGCAGCGTGGAGGTGACGATCGGGTCCGGGAAGTTCGGGAAGCCGTGATCTCGCATGCACGTAGCGCTTTCGAGCGCCTGCGTGATCTGCCGCTCGGTGGCGTGGGTCTTGGGGACGCCGCCGGGCATCAGCTGGTAGCACTTCGCCTTGGCGGACTGGAAGGTCGCGGAGGCCATGTTGATGCCGGTGCCGGCGATGCTGGTGCCACCGTTCCCGTTGCTGGGCTCGGGGTAGTTGGGGACGCCGTGGGCGCGCATGCACTCGGCGTACGCGAGGACTCTGGCGGTCGACCATAGCGGCAAGTCAGACGCGCTCGACGGATGCGCGCCTTCTCCGCCGCCGCAGGCGGCGGAGAAGGCCACGGCGATGAACACCGCAGCCAGTACGCCACCTCGCCGAAGCCGGTGCCGGGTTCTCGCCTTGCCGATGAGTGCCCTGGCGGGCGATGAGGACATGCCGTCCTCCCTCCTCTTCGAGATCGAAGCTGAGGCAGTTCTACGGCGCCGGCGGTAACACGGCGCCAACACGGCCTGTTACCCCGCTGTTACCTCGCTTCGGGCATCCTGCAGTCCTGGGCGCAGTGACCCGCGGGATGCCTGGTATCCAGGAAGCGCCCCTCGACCAGGAAAGATGAGATGGACAGCAGTGTTGTCACGAAAGGACCTCTGGGGCCGCTGACCAGGCTGGGCGGACGCTTGTCCGATGGTGTCAGGCCCCGCCGTACGGTGCGGCTGCGCCTCACCGCCCTTTATGGGGGCCTGTTCCTGGTCTGTGGCACGGCGTTGCTCTCGATCACTTACCTGCTGGTTGCCGGTCTCCCCGCTACGATTCCCCGCGCCCCGTGGCTCGCGAGCAAGCCGTCATCTCAGAACTTTCCGAGCCCGCGCGCGATCGCGTTCGCGCAGCAGACCGCTGATCTGCATGGTTTGCTGATCCGCTCCGGCATCGCCCTCGTCATCATGGCCGTGCTCTCGATCTGGCTGGGGTGGTTGATGGCCGGACGCGTGCTGCGCCCGTTGCAGGTCATCACGTCGGCGACCCGCCAGATCTCCGAGGAGAACCTGCACGAGCGCCTCACGTTGCCAGGACCGCTTGACGAACTGACGGAACTGGGTGACACCATCGACGGGCTTCTAGGACGGCTGGAAGGCGCCTTCGAGACCCAGCGGAACTTCGTGGCCAACGCCTCCCACGAACTGCGCACCCCGCTGGCCATGATGCGCACCTCGCTGGACGTCGCCGAGGCAAAGTCCCCGCCGGTGTCGCAGGACGCTTCGGTGCTGGCCAGCAAGGTCCGCGAGGGACTCGACCAGGCAGACCGCCTTGTCGAGAGTTTCCTCGTGCTGGCCCGCGCCCAGCGGGGTGTGATCACCGATCTCACCGCGGTCTCTTTGCCGGAGGCCGTGTCCGCTGCCCTGGACGCGCGGGCAGCAGACGTGGCGGACATGGGTCTCGCCCTGCGGTTGCGGCTGGGCGACGCTGACGTCGTCGGGAGCGAGACGCTGCTGGCCCGGATGGTGGCCAACCTCGTCGGCAACGCCATCCGTCACAATCAGCCAGGCGGCTTCATCGACGTCACCACCGAAGCCGACGCTTCTGGTGCCCGTCTCATCCTGGAGAACGGGGGTCCGTTGCTTGACCCTGACGCCGTCGAGCAGCTGTCGCAGCCGTTCAAGCGCCTCGGTGCCGAGCGAACCGGCTCTGCCAACGGGGTCGGACTTGGGCTTTCCATCGTCGCTGCCATCGTCACCGCCCATCGCGGCACGCTTGACCTGCACGCGCGACCAGGAGGGGGACTGCGCGCATGCGTGGAGCTGCCTCAGGCAGGCTCCAACGGGGCCCAGCGGTGAGGGTGCTCGTGGTCGAGGACGTCCATCGCCTCGCCGACGACATCGCCGAGGGCCTGCGAGACCAGGCCATGGCCGTCGACGTCGCCTACGACGGTCTGGACGCCGCCGCCAAACTGGGAGTGAACCGCTACGACGTCGTCGTCCTCGATCGTGATCTTCCCGGTCTGCACGGCGACACGATCTGCCGGATGATCGTCGAGGCCGCCGATCCGGCCATGGTCCTCATGCTGACCGC
>JASHOI010000401.1 GCA_030041195.1 Streptosporangiaceae bacterium
GCTGAACCACTGGGCGGCGAGGTCACGGTCACGGGTCGCCGGGGTGACGTGGAACGGCGCCTCGGCGTCGGTCATGGCCTCTTCGAGCAGCTCACGGCGGACGGAGAACTCCGTCTCCAGGTAGCTCACCGCGCCGAGCGCGAGCAGGTCAAAGACGACGAACTCGGCGGGGGTTTCCTTGGCCAGCAGATTGACCCGGCTCTCGGCCGGGTGGATCCGCTGCAGCAGCGCCTCGAAGTCGAGCCGCCGCCGCTGCGCGTCCGGTATCACGATTTCGCCATCAACGACGCACCGTTCCGGCAGGTTCCGCAGCGCCGCGTTGACGAGTTCAGGGAAATAACGGGTCAGCGGCCGCTCGTTCCGGCTGCCGAACTCCACCTCGAGGCCGTCCCGGAACACGATCGACCGGAAGCCGTCCCACTTGGGCTCGAAGCTCAGCGCGCCGCGCGGGATGTCCTTGACCGGCTTGGCCAGCATCGGCGCCACCGGAGGCATGACGGGAAGTCGCATGCCCCCATCTTCGCTGATCAGCCTCACCCCGCCGAGCCGGCCCGGCCTCCGGCACGATGCCGATGGCTGCCCGGGTCAGCCGCAGCGCCAGCCAGAACGCCAGGCTTGCCAGCGGCAGCTCGACGAAGATCGCCTCGGCGACGGCCAGGCGCTGATCGAGACCCGGCGCCGAGGTGCAGACGTCGAACCAGGCGTCGGTGAGCAGCAACGCGCCGCCGGCCGCGGCGGTCAGGCTGGCCCGCGGGTCGCGTCGAGTCAGCAGCGCGGCGGTGGCCAGTGCCGCGACCGCCTCGGCGCCGTCCAGGCCCGTCCAGGCAAGCGACCAGTTCCCGGCGTGCGCGCTGGCCGGCAGCGTCGCGTACAGCAGCACGCACCAGGGCAGCAGGAAGCAGCCCACGGCCAGCGCGACCAGCCGTCCGCGCCGCACCAGCGCTGCGCCGGCCGGCGGCCCATCGCCGCCCTGCTCGGTCGCTGCGGCACTGGTCTGGGATCGCATTCGTTCTCTTGTCCTTAGCATATGCAAAGAAACATTAGCACATGCTGATTGGGACTTTTGGAGACAACCGCCAGCGAGATCCCGCAGTCCGTGACCATGCCGCATGAGCCGAACGATAATTAAGCAGAGAAAATTTTGCAAATAAAATTCTGCAGAATTTCCTTGGCAGTCTTGGTAGGCTAGCCGCATGGCGACACGTCCGCGCAAGGTGGTCGGGGATGCCAAGCGCTGGAAGGCGCTGTCGCACCCGCTGCGGCAGGAGATGCTGCGGCATCTTGCCGAGCACGGCCAGGCCACCTCGACGACGCTCGCCGAAGCGCTCGGCGAGAGCACCGGCACGACCAGTTACCACCTGCGGGTGCTCGCCGATGCCGGGGTCATCGAGGAGGTGCCGGAACGGGCCGACGGGCGGGAACGCTGGTGGCGCACCCTGCCGGTCGACCACATCGAGCCCGACTACGACAGCCTCAGCCCGGAAGACCGGGCCGCTCTGGACGAGTGGCGCGCCGGGCAGATCCCCGGCGAACTGGCCCTGGTGAACCGGTTCATCAGGGATGCCCGTCGCCACGGCAAGTGGGCGAAGGCCTCCAGGGCCAACGGGTACTTCACGGCCGACGAGCTAGAGGCGCTGCACGACGAGTACGTTGCGCTGCTGCACAAGCACGGGCATGCCGCCGAGGACGCGCCGCCCGGGGCACGGCCCATGCAGTTGCGGATGTTCTACATCCCCGACGAGCCCGCCGAAGCCTCCCGCCCGCAGTAACCGCTCCCGGCCCGCGCCCCACCACCCCCGTTTCCCGCAGGATCAACTTATTGGTTCGCTTTTGTCCGATTGTGGCCGGACAAAAGCGAACCGGTGATTTCGGCGCACGTTGTGGTGTGCCGGCAGTGGCGGAAGAGACGTGGGTGAGTCTCGCCAACGATGCCCGACGCCCCAACCCGGGCACGTTTACTGAGGTGAGAGCCTTCAGGCGACGATCAGCGCGGGCCGCGAGGGCTTGCGCGAGGGGGAGGAGTTGGCCGGTGCCAATGCATTCTGAGCCCGGGGACCACGCACTGCTGACCGCGCTGCCGGTGTCATCGCGCACCGAGGAGCGCAACCGGCGGACCGCCGATATCGACATCGTCTCGACCGAGCAGATCCTGCGGCTGCTGAACGCCGAGGACGCCGAGGTGGCTGCCGCCGTCGCGTCGGTCCTGCCGGCCCTCGCCGCGGTCGTCGACCGGGTGGTGGAGCGGCTGCGGGCGGGCGGCCGCGTGCATTACTTCGGCGCCGGGTCGTCCGGGCGGATCGGCGTCCTCGACGCGGCCGAGGTGGTGCCGACCTTCGGGCTGGAGCCCGGCATCTTCGTCGCCCACCAGGCGGGCGGGTCGCAGGCGCTCCGCTCGGCGGTCGAGGGCGTCGAAGACCAGGAGGCGCTCGGCGCGGCGGACGCGCGCGACGTGACAGCGGCCGACGTCGCGGTGGGGATCTCGGCCAGCGGCCGTACCCCGTACGTTGCCGGTGCGCTGCGCTGCGCCGGGCTGGCGGGCGCGGTGACCGTGCTGGTGAGCAGCAACCCGGCCGCGCCGCTTGCCATGCTGGCCGAGCACGGCGTGCTCACCGACACCGGTCCCGAGGCGATCGCGGGATCGACCAGGCTGAAGGCGGCCACCGCGCAGAAAATGGTGCTGAACGCGCTGTCCACCGCGGCGATGATCCGGCTCGGGCGTACCTACTCCAACCTGATGGTCAGCATGTCGGGCAGCAACGCCAAGCTGCGCCAGCGCCAGCTGACCATACTCAGCGAGCTGTCCGGCGCCAGGGACGAGGCGTGCCGCGACGAGCTGACGCGGTGCGGCGGCGACCTGCGGCTCGCCCTGCTCTGCCTGCTCTCGGGCCTGGAGCCGAAGGCGGCGGCCGGCGCGCTCGCCGACGCCCGCGGCAGCGTGCGCGAGGCATTGGCCGGGCTCGGCTTTGCGGGGCCGACATGAGCCGGGTCCTCGGCCTCGACATCGGAGGGACGCAGAGCCGGGCGCAGCTCTGGGCGGACGGCGAGGTGGTGGCCGAGAGCAAGGCGGCGAGCGCCAGCCTGGTCGCCGTCGGCGCCGCCAGGGCCGAAGCCGCGCTCACCGACCTGCTGGCCCAGCTTCCGCTGCAGCCCCGGTGCCGCCTCGACGCGGTCTGCGCGGGCTCGGCGGGCTGCAGCATCCCCGCGACCCGGGAGTTCCTGGTCGCCCAGCTGGCGCCGCTGACCAGGCCGGGGACCGTGATGATCGTCAAGGACGCGATGCTGATCCTGCCCGCCGCAGGCCTGGCCGAGGGCGTCGCGCTGATCTGCGGCACGGGCACGGTCGCCGTCGGGTGCTACCGGGGCGGCCAGGTTCAGTGCGGCGGCTGGGGCTATCTGCTCGGCGACGAGGGCAGCGGGTACTGGGTGGTGCGGACCGCGCTCCGGGTGCTGCTCGACCGGCGCGACCGCGGCGCTCCCGTTGGCGAGCTGGGCTGCCGCCTGCTCTCGGCCGCCGGCGCCGATGACGTCGGCGCGCTGCACGAACGGTTCTACGCCGAGCCCCACCCGCGGTACTGGGCCAGCTACGCGCCGCTGGTCCTGGACAGCGCCGACCCCGCGGCGGCCGACATCATGGCCGGCGCGGCCGGTGCCGTGGCCGGCCTCGCGGTGTCCGCCGCGGAGCGGCTCGGCGCGCCCGCCTGGCTGCCCGTGGTGCTGTCCGGCGGGCTGTTCGGGCACGCCGGGCTCGAGGCCACGGTCCGGATCCTGATCAAGGCGGCGCGGCCGGACAGCGACGTGATAACGCTCACCCAGCAGCCGGTGACCGGGGCGGTCCGGCTGGCCCAGGCCGCGGCGCACGGGTAGCGCCCGCGCCCGCGGTGCCGCGGCGGGCCAGACCCGCCACGGGGCTACGCGTTCAGGGTAGGTTTCCATGATGAGCCGGGACCCGCTCGACGCGTGCATGCTGGCCCGGTTCCCCGGGACAACGCCGCCGGACTGGCTGCGGCGCTGGCTGGATGACGGCCTGGGCGGCGTCCTGCTGTTCGCCGAGAACATCGCCGGGCCCGGGCAACTGCGCGCGCTGGCCACGGAACTCCGGGCGCACAACCCCGACCTGCTCATCGCCGCCGACGAGGAGGGCGGCGCGGTCACCAGGGTCGAGGCGCGCACCGGGTCCTCGTACCCGGGCAACGCCGCGCTCGGCGCGGTCGACGACACCGGCCTCACCCGGCGGGTCGCCGCGAGCATCGGCGCGATGCTCGCGGGCGGCGGCGTCAACCTCGACCTCGCGCCGGCCGCGGATCTCGACAGCAACCCGGCGAACCCGGTCATCGGCGTGCGCTCGTTCGGCGCCGACCCCGGCCGGGTTGCCGCGCACACCGCCGCGTTCACCGACGGCATCCAGTCGCACCTGGTCGCCGCGTGCGCCAAGCACTTCCCCGGGCACGGGCGCTCGGACACCGACTCGCACCTGGTGCTGCCCGTGGTCGGCGCGTCGCTGCAGCAACTGCGCGACACCGACCTGGTGCCGTTCCGGGCCGCGATCGCAGCCGGGGTCCGGTCCGTGATGACCGCGCACGTGGTGTTTCCCGAGCTCGACACCGTTCCGGCAACGATCTCCCGCCGGCTGTTGGCCGGGCTGCTCCGCGAGGAACTCGGCTTCGAGGGCGTGATCATCACCGATGCGCTCGGAATGGCCGCTATCGGCGACAGCGAGGCCAGCGCCGAGGGTGCCGTGGCCGCGCTGGCGGCCGGGGCCGACCTGCTGTGCCTGCCGGGGGAGTGGGCGGCGCAGTGGCGGGCCAGGGACACGCTGGCCAGCGCCGTGCGCCGCGGGGTCGTGCCCCGCGCCCGGGTGGAGGACTCGGCCGCGCGGGTGCGGG
>JASHOI010000402.1 GCA_030041195.1 Streptosporangiaceae bacterium
CAGCGGCGGCGGCCGGATCGGTGGCGGGCGCGGTGGCGTGCGCGCTGGCCGCCCGATGCGGATGGCCGAACCTCGGGTCACCCGAGTCGTGCCCGGCGTGCCCGCCCGACGGCGCCCCGGCCGGGGTGGCGGACGCGGCCGACGACAGCCCGGCGGGGCTCGCCGGAAGCTGCAGCACCCATCCGGGCCAGATCACCGACGGATCGGTGAACGTCTGGCCGCCGCCCATGTCGTGGCCCAGGTTGAGCTTGACGATCTCCGGATAGAGATCACCGTTGCCGAGGTAGCGCTGGGCGATCGACCAGAGGCAATCGCCGCTGCGGACAGTGACCATCTGGGAGAAACCCATGCTCATCACCTGGGGAGCCGCCGGATCCGCTGTGCTTGCCTCGGCGTGCCGGGCCGCGGTCAGCCCGGCCGGCTGGAAAGCCGCCGGGCTGGGCCGCATCGCCGAGACGGTGATGACCGAGGCGGGCGCGGCGCTGGCCAGCACCGCGGCCTGCTGGCTGCTGAAGGCCAGCGCGATGAGCGCGACCAGCCAGCTTGCCGAGCTCTGCAGGCCGCCGAGCCGCAGCCGGGGGGCGCGTCGGCCGCGCAGCGCCGCCTGGGCCTCGGTGGCCACGGCGACCGTGAACGCGGCCCACGCTATCCAGCTGATGTCGCGGACGGCGCCGAGAAAGACCGTGCCGTTGTCGCGGTGCAGCAGCAGCCCGGTGACGTGGCCCCAGGCCGGAACGTGCTGCGGCAGCGGATCCCCGCCGAGCTTGTACAGCGCCACCGGCAGCCCGACCACCAGGACGATCAGCGTCGCCAGCGCGCTGCCGCCGCGCAGGACCGTGGCCAGGCTGCGTGCCCTGGCTGCGTGGCGGGTCACGGCTGCGGCCCCGTCACGCCGGTCACCAGCGACGCGGTCGCCGAACCGGTCGAGGTCATCGAGTCGATGCCGATGATCGACAGCACCTTGGTCGGCTCGGTCACGGTGACGGTCACCTCGATCGACTCGGTCCCGACCGGCGTGACGGTGCCGTGGTACCCGGTGCTGGCCAGGTACCGTTCGGCGGCCGCGATGGCCTGGCCCTGGTCCACCGTGAACGACCCGGTGGAGTACGCGTTCGCCTGGTTCACCATGCCGGCGCCGGCCCTCGCCGCTTCCTGCGCGATCGCGGTCGCGTTCTCCGCCTGGTTCAGCTTGGCGCCGCCGTCGATCACGATCCCGGCCAGGGCGATCAGCGCCACGAACAGCGCCACCAGCATCAGCGTTATCGATCCGGTATCGGTCGCGCTCCGCCCGCCCGGTAATCTCATCCGGCCCCTGCCTTCCCGGTGTCGTGGCTGAGCTTGCACCAGCGGTGTGATAGTCACTGTGACCTCACCGTCCCCGGTATGGGTCGAGCGGCGACGTGAACGTCGCCGTGAGCGTCCTGCTCCCTGGCATGCCGGGCACCAGCAGGCTGGACAGGGACACCCGGCAGCTGACCGTGGCCTGGACGTTGGCCGGCTCGCCGACCGGCACCCCGAACCCGGCCACGTTGACCCGCACGACCGGATCGCAGTTGAGGCCGTCCTGGCTGAGGGCGGCCTGGGCGCTGGACAGGGCCGCGGTCTGGGCGGCCCCGGGAGTGAGCGAGATCGAGGCCTGCCGGGCGGCGTCCCGTGCGGCCGCCGCGACCGAGCCCTGCGCCACCGAGGTCCGCCCGGCGGCGATCACCAGGCCGAGCAGGAACAGGATCACCGGCGCCAGGATGACCAGTTCCAGCGCGGCGTTGCCCGCGTCGCCGCGGCGGCTTGGTGGGATTCGCACGGCTCGGCTCTCCTCAGGGCGCCGCGAACTTCTCGACCGGTGCCTGGACGGCCTCGGTGACGGTGACCACCAGGCCGGGCACGATCGTCGGCACCCGGCCGGACACCTGGATGTCGACCGTCGCCGCGGTGCTGCCGGCCCCGTTCGCCGTGGGGCTGAGCAGGTAGCCGGACGCGGCCGACCGGGCGAAGGCCAGCGCGGCGGTCGGGCCCGCGCCCGGCAGGGCGCCGCTCACCCGCGCGGCGTCGGCGCCCTGGCGCGCGGCGGCCAGGGCCGCCTGCCTCGCCAGGAACCACAGCGAGGCCTGGGCGATGACCATCACGGCCATCAGGAACACCGGCACGATGATCACGTAGCTGAGCGTCAGCGCCCCGGCGTCGGAGCCGCGTCGGCCGCGGCAGCCAGCGGGCCGCATCGGCTACGGGATCTTGCTCTCGTACGACTTGATCTTGCCGACGAAGAAGACGCCGGCCGCCACCGCCGCGGCGACCAGGATTCCGGCGATCACGATCCACTCCAGCGTGATCGCGCCGGACTCGGGATCGCCGTTGAGCGCCGCGCGGGCGCGGCAGCGGGCCCTGCCGATCAGGTAACAGATTGCGAACCAGAGCGGGTTCATCACGGGGCCTCCGTTTCTGGGACGCGGTCTAGCCAGCGCCGAACGTACGGTCGAGGACGGGGAAGATCAGTAGCACCAGGAAGCCGACACCGAGCAGCGCGATCGGGATCACCATCGTGGTGCTGCGGGCGCCGGCCCTGGCCCGCTCCGCGGCCTGCGCCTGGGCCCGCATGGAGGCCGCCCGCGCCGCGAGGGTGTCCAGGATCTTGGCGCCTTCGTGCCCGGCGACCTCGGCGATGTCGGCCAGGTCGGCGAGCTCGCTGACCCCGGTCTCGCGGG
>JASHOI010000403.1 GCA_030041195.1 Streptosporangiaceae bacterium
CGCGCTGCGGTGCCGCCGGGCCGGTCGCTGCCGCCGGGCCGCCGCGCCGCGCCAAGCACCATTCTCATCTCGATGGCCGTGCGCTCCGCCGTCTCTCGCCACGTCGTCCGGGCGCCGTGCCCGCTGGCCGCCGCGGACATCGCGGCGAGAACCCCGCGGTCGCCGCGCGCCACCCGGGCCAGGGTGGCGGCGAGCCCGGTAACGCCGCCGCGGTAGCGGATCACAGCCTGATCCGGGAGGCCGGCCAGCCCGGGCAGGTCCGGCACGACGAGTGGCCTGCCGTGCGAGAGCGCGAGCACCGCGGTGCCGCTGGTGGTCACCCGCCGGAACGGCAGGACGACGGCATCGGCCGCGCCGACCAGCGGGGTGACCTCCGCAGCGGGCACGTGCTCGAGGCGCAGGGTGATGCGGCCGCTCCCGCGCCGGGCCAGCTCTTTCAGGCGGGAGCGCAGCTCCGGATCGTCACACCGGCCGGCCACCGTGAGCCGCGCAGGAGTGTCATCCGGCAGCGCGAGGAACGCCGCCAGCAGGTCCTCCACCCCCTTGTACTCCTCGACCCGGCCGAAGAAGAGGAAATGGCGGCGCGGATCATCCCCGGAGCCCGGTGCTCGCAGCGCCCCGGCGGACGGAGCCGGGTCGAGCGGGCCGTGCTCGATGACCGCGCTCCGGCGCGGCACGGCCCCGAGGACCGCAAGCTCCGCCAGTGCCGACCGCGAGTGAGCGAGCACCAGGTCGCTCGCCGCGACCAGGACCCGCCGCGCCCGCACGTCGTCGGCGAAGACCGGCTGGTGCGGCAGCACGTTGTGCGCGGTCCAGACCAGGCGCATGCGGAGCATCCGGCAGGTCCGCAGCCACAACCGGAACCAGACGTAGGCCAGCCGCCGCAGCACCGGGAAGCGGCGCTCGCCCGGCAGCGCGAACGCGAACACCCAGTGCAGATGGACGACGCGCGCCCCGGCGATGCGCCCGGCCAGAACCTCGAGCGGCAGCAGCAGCAGGTTGAGCGTCTGCGACCGGGTCGGCTCGCCGATGTAGCTCACCCGTACGCCGAGCCGCTGCATCTCGCCGTACAGCAGGCCCTGGTACGGGTTCTGATCCCGGGGAAGCGCCAGAACCCTCATCGGCCCACCAGTTCCGCCAGGGCCCCGGCCCCATAGGCGAGGTGATCGGTCAGCACCCGGACCGCTCCGTTGGAGCGGTTTCGCCACGCGGGCACGATCAGCAGGGCGAGGTAGAGCGGGAACGCCAGGCTCGCGGGCCAGCCGACGCGGGACACCGCCCGGGCCGGGAGCGCCACGGCAAGCGGCACCCCGAGCAGGTACGCGGGGTAGACGACGACCATCGGGTCGCGGCGGAGCACGTGCCTGCGCCGCGCGCGGTGCTTGCGGTAAAGCCGCATCCGTGCCTTGCCGTAAGCATAGGAGCGGCGCAGCTGACGGCGCCGGGTCCCGAAGTCATGCCGGATCACGGCGTGCGGAACGCCCCGGATCCGGTAGCCGGCGTCGGTGAGGCGCCAGCTGAAGTCGACGTCGGAGCCGTAGCAGAACCGCTCGTCGAACCCGCCGACCGCGTCGAAGGTTGCGCGGCGGAAGGCCAGGTTGATGGTGGGGCACTCGGCCAGGTAGCGGGCCTGCAGGGCGTGCCGTGCCCCGCGGTCGTACACCGGGTCGCTGCCCGGCACCGCCAGCGTCAGCCCGCACGTCACGTTCTCCCCATGACGCAACGGCGCGACGATCCGCGCGAGCCAGCCGGGATCGGTCCGGCACCCCGCGTCGGTGAAAACGATGATCTCGCCCCGGGCCGCGCGCACCCCGGCGTTGCGCTGATGCGGGATGGACACGGCCACTCCCTCCGGTTGCCGGAACGGGAGCCAGCGGACCCGGTCGGCGTGCCGACGCCGGATGTGGTCGAGCCGGCCACAGGACGCGTCGACGACGACGACCTCGCAGGGCTCCCCGAGGTCCGCGGCCTGGCGGGTCACGTCGGCCAGGGTGTCGTCGAGGCCGGCCTCGTCCTTGCTGATGATGACGATGGAGATCACCGATGGAACACCTCCGATGAGCCGTCCGTGTACACGAGGTCGTAGTTGGCACCGAGGAACGCGGCGGGGAACACATAGGTGACGGTGCGATCGTCGTAGAGCGCACGGGCCCGCCCGTCGACGACGTTGGCGCGGCTGGCGTACACCCAGCCGTGCTGGCTGATCGTCAGCGGCGTCACGTCGCTGACCAGGCCGCGGTAGATCCCGGCGACCGCGGACAGCGGGAGCTGCGCGTAGCGGTCGGCGTACACGAGCTGGCCCGGGCGCACGGAGGCGCCGAGCCACCGGGCCGAGGCCAGCTCGGGTGCTGTCATGTAGTAGCGCTCGAAGTCCTCGCCGCTGTTCGCCAGGTTGGTGGCGGTGCCGCCGCCGAGCAGGACGCCCGCCAGGCCGCTTGTGGTGAGGAACATCGTCATCAATCCGGCGGCGGTGACCAGCACCGCCGCTGCCTGCCGCCACCTTCGCTGGCCGGCCAGCCGCGCCGTGAGCCAGAACAGGGCGACGGCCAGCACCGCCGTCGACTGCAGCAGGGCCCGTTCCTGGTTGTAGGCGTCGGCCAGGGTGCCGCTCAGCCTGATCAGCGCGAGCAGGAAAATCGTGGCCAGCGCGAGCAACCCGACCTGGCGGGTAAGGACCGGCGTCCTGCGCCACACCACCATGAGCAGGGCCCCCACCGCGCCGAGCAGGTACACGAGCTGCTGGACGATCACGGAGCCGATGTTGAGCGCGCTGCTGGCCGCGTGCCAGGTCACCGGCGGAACCGGCGGGGCCGAGTTGCGCAGCGCGTACCTGGGCAGGCCGGCGTCGGGAAGCGGGGTCACGTAGCGCACGTGCGCTTCGTAGTAGGAGTGCACCAGCCGCTGGTACTGCCCGGCCGGCATCGGCGTTGCGGTGTTGCCCTGGAGGTAGGCGGCGACCGGGCTCTGCCCGGCCGCACGGTTGGGCAGCACGTCAAGCCCGTGCGCCTGCAGCGACTGGCCGAGCTGGAGCAGCCCTGACGCGGCCGAGTGGGTCACCGGGCCGTACCAGACGAACGCGGCCGCGAGCGACACCAGGAACGCGACCGCGAACGCTCCCGTTATCACCGGGATGTCGCGCCGGATCCGAGACGCCAGCCACTGCAGCACGATCGCGAGCCCGATGATCGTGATCGCCACGTACGTGGTCGAGTAGTGGGCCGTGACCATCGCGAGGCTGAGCAGGGCGACCAGAGCCCACCGCGATCGCCTGGGGACCGTGGCGTCCAGCATCGCCGCGAGCAGCGCCGCGAACAGCACCAGCGCGATCTCCTGGCGCGCGATCGCCGGGAGTTCCAGCGCGAACGCGGCCTGCATGACGAAGAAGCCGGCCGCCGCGAAGGCCCAGCGGGCCGGCAGCACCCGGCGGGCCAGGTAGAAGATGGCCACCGGGAACAGCGCGGCGATCGCCGGGTAGAGAACCTTGAGCACGAGCAGCGCGGGCAGCCCGGTCAGGAAGTGCAGCTCGGCAGGCATGACGGTCACGCTGAGCATCGCGCCGTACGCATCGCCGCGGTGCGCCGTGTACCAGATGCCGTTGGACACCGTCTGCTGCAGGTCGTAGTACTCGGTGGCGATGTCGAAGCCGTAGACGAGGTCGCCGCGCAGCGAATACGACCACATCGTGGCCAGCTCGGCCGCGTAGAGGATGACCGCGAGCAGCGTCATGTCCAGCCGCGAGGCGAAGAGCAGCCCGGCCACGAGGATGACGGCACAGGCGGCAAGCGCGATCGCAGCGACCGTGTTGCTGCCGCCGCTGTTCAGGCGCAGCGCCCCGGCCGCCGCGGCAAGCGCGACCAGGAGCGGCCAGGCGTAGCGGGTCCGCTGGGCCAGCGAGCCCCACGGTATCGCCACATCCGACGGGGCGCGTGCGGAGGCGGCGAGCAGCGCCAGGCAGATGATCTCCAGCGTGGCGAGCAGCGGCCAGGGCCGCAGCGGAGCGGCCACGCCGACCAGCGGCCCGGCCAGGTCCACCGCCAGCCCGGAGCCGAACAGGACCACGATCGACGCGCACGGCACGTACACCGGGAACGACGCCACGGCCCGGCCGGGGACCCGCAGCGCGCGCAGCAGGATGACGCCGGGGACCACGAGCAGCAGCGGCACGAGCAGCACCTGCACCGCCCACAGCCCGCGCAGCGGCACCAGGAGCGCGATGATGACCAGCGCCACGGCGTGTGCCGCGAGCTCGCGGCCGGCCAGGGCGGCCCCGCCCGGCTCCGGGGTTTGCGGGCTTCGCTGCAGCTCGGTCAGCAGTTTCGTCGTCATTGCGCCAGCGCCAGCCCGTCGGAGGACGCGGCAGCCCGGCCGTCGGCGAGGCCGACGTGGAACGCCTTGGCGACCCGTTCCGTCATCACGTCCCAGTCGTAATCGGCGAGCCAGGGATCGATGTCGGATCGGCCTGGCCGCGAGCTCGTCTCGGCGAGCAGGCGCCTCGTCGCCTCCGCGAGGGCGGGCGTGGACGGATCGCAGATGACGCCGTGCGCCGACCGCGCTGCGAGATGCCCGGCGAGGTTGTCGGGATCCGAGGTCGTCACCACCTCCAGGCCGCAGGCGAGGGCCTCGAGCACCGAGATTCCGAACCCCTCACGCGCCGAGGGGAACACGAAGACCTTGGCGGCCTTCATCAGCGCGTAGACCTCCTCCTGCGCGGCGACGTCGTGCCGGAACTCCACCGCGCGATCCACCCCGAGCGCGCGTGCCTGCGCCCGCAGCGCCGCCCGTTCCGGCCCGTCGCCGATGACCCGGCAGGTCACGGGCGTGCCCTGGGCGTGCAGCAGCGCGACGGCGTCCAGCAGCATCCCGACCCGCTTGTGCGCCACCAGCCGGCTGACCACGACGAGGTCGGTGGCCGCCGGGTCGGGGCGGCAGCCGCGGACCGCGTCCAGGTCGATGCCGTTCGGCGCCACCGTGATCGACGCCCCGGCGCCGAGGATCGCCCGGAGCCGGTCCGCGGTCTGCGCCGAAGCGGCGATGATGTGGTCCGGCAGGCGCATGGCGACCTGCTGCGTGAGCCAGGCGGCCAGGCCGGCCCGGCCCAGGTACTGCCGCCAGTAGTCCCGGTCCCAGACCTCATGCCAGGTGACCACGAAGCGCTTGCGCCGGAGCGTCGCCACCAGGCGCAGCACGAAGATCTGGAGGTACGGCATGTGGTCGGCCTCGAGCACGTCGAACCTGCGCCCGAGCAGCCGCAGGCAGGCGAGGGCGAAACCCGCGGCCTGGCGCATGGATCTGTGCCCCCCTGCGTACAGCGGGATCAGCGGCGAGATCGCGTGGAACGTGACCCCGTCCGCAACCCGCTCATCTGAGCCGGGCCACCAGCGCATCGTGTAGACGTGCACGTCGGCGCGGCCCGCCATGCGGCGGGCAAGCTCGTGGTAGCGGAGTTCCTTGCCGCCACGGTGATACGGGTAGATCGCGTCGCTGACGAAGGCGATGACGGGGCGGTGGTGCGGCGTCACGGGCTCCCCTTCCCTGGCGCGCAGGCCGTCCAGTAGTCGATGGATTCGGCTGGGCTGCTGAGGTTCACCGCCACGCGGAGCCGCCCGTCCACGCATGAGGTCGCCACCCGTCTGGCCACCGTGGCGGCGGACCCGGCCCGCACCCTGACTTCGCCGGTGGCCACGCGCCGGGAGTGCCCGTTCCGCTCGACCGTGATCGACCAGGTGTAGCCGCGGGAACCGCCGGACGAGTTACGGATCACGAACGACACGCCCAGGTCCGCGTGCGGGGACCGCAGCTGCTCGGGCAGCGACTGCGGCGCCGCGAACGACAGCGCGGTGTAACTCGCGGGCTCTGCGAACAGGCCCGCCTTTGCCAGCGCCGAATGGCCGCCAGACGTCTGAGCGACTCCGGCGGCCGTCACCGCGGCAGCGATCAGGCCGGCAAGGCCCCACCATCGAGCCATCGGGCTAACCCGGCGGCGGCCACGATGGCAGCGGCGTCACCGCTCGCGGATTCCCCGGCACGTACCGCCGGATGCGTGTCCGCCCCTGGCAGGGCCGGGCTCGCGTGTCCGCCGACGACCGAGAGCGCCATGGCGGACCTCACCCTCGAGCCGAAGGACAGCCGTACCTGGAGCAGGATCCGCACACACGCGACCGCGTCCATCCAGCGGATCTTCTTGCCCTGGGCGTGCGAACGGCTGTAGTAGCTGACCGGAACCTCGAACGGGCGGATGCCGAGCTTCAGCAACAGCGCGGTGATCTCGGTGTCCAGCCCGAACCCGATTTCACTGAGCGGCAGCGTCCTGAGCAGCGGCAGCGGGATCAGCTTGAGGCAGGTGTGCAGGTCGCTCAAGCCGGCGTCGAAGATCATGTTCGCCAGCTGCGTCAGGACGCGGTTCCCCGTCGCGTACCGGTAAGACTGATAGACGGTGTAGAACCCGAACAGCCGCGCGCCGTACACGACCTCGCTCCGGCCGGACAGCACCGGTTCCAGCATCCTCGGGATGTCCGCTGGCGAATACTCCAGGTCCGCGTCGAACGGCAGCGCGTGCGTTCCGGTGGCCAGCTTCACGGCCGAGCGCAGCGCCGCGCCCTTGCCGAGGTTGACCACGTGCCGGTACACGATCACCCGGGGGTCATCCAGGTGCGCGAGCAGCATCTGCGTGCCGTCCGTGCTGCCGTCGTCCACGACAATCAATTCGATGTCGCAGGGGTAATCGGTCTGGAGTATCTCCGTGATCGCCCGGCCGATCCGCTGCTCCTCGTTATAAGCGCACATCAGGATCGACAACTTGACCGGGATTTCACCGACCGTGGCTGGACGCTTCGGCAGTGGCCGGGGCTCGTTTCTCGTCAGCCGGTTACGGCTGACCATCGGTGCCGTCATAGAAAAAATCAGCCCTCTCGATAAGTGTTGCGGTTGGGGGCAGCCTCGGCGCTGCGTTATCCGGCGCTCAAGCGAATCTGGAGGCCGTTTGACGTGACACGGGCCCAGCCGGTCTACCCCTGGTTAGCCGGCGGGCCGCGCCCGCGTGTCCGGTGGTTTTGCCTGGCCCCGACACAGACTGTTACATCGCTTCGCCCGCACCGGGTCACCCAGCAGGGTTAGGACCGGCTACTCAATGTGAGGTAGTCGCGGTTAGCCGCTCACCACACTGCCGGTATGGGTACTGCGATCGGGGTACGCTGCCACGTCTGCGTGGATGGAGAACCTGACGCATCCCGTGCAACAGGAACTTACCTGCGCCGCAGATTTTTCGTGCTCACTCGGCGTAATCGACGGTTACATTCTGTTTATGTTGTATGTAGCTACTGCCCTATTTGGGGGATTATGCACTCGGAGGGCCGGCGCCCCGTCGCTACGGTGCCCCGCCAACGGTGTGGCCGGCCCGGCGCTGTCGCTCCAGCGCAATTCCGCGTACCCGACACGGCCCCGCAGCGCACAACCGACCACCCCGGCACGCCGCCACCCCCGGCACGCCGCCACCCCGGCACGCCGCCACCCCGCGCCGCCTGGCGCTGAGACGTCCCATGTTGTACTTCCAGCCCCAGATACCCCAGACGCCCCAGCCGGGACCCGCTCCGGTATCCGATTTCCATGATCTGGGTGGATAACGACCAAATACACGGCGTTTGCCACCCAGATCATGGAACACCCGACCGCAGCAACACCCTGTCTTGATCCACCCGTCGAGATGCACGGCCTCGGCGGGTGCTCTTGTTTCCGGGTACATGCGTGCGCCCGGCTATAGTCGGCGTCGGGGGACAAATTCCTGAGAGGCCGGTGTGCGTGACGGATAAATTCGTGAGTTTCGTTGTTATTGCCTACAACGAGGCCGAAAACATTTCCACCACGCTGGATGCCATCGCCGCGCTGGACGGCCTCAGCGGCTATGAGGTCATCGTCGTCAACGACGGCTCAAGCGACGGCACGGCGGGCATAGTGGGGCGGATCGCCGCCGCTGACCCTCGGATCCGGCTCATCGACCTGCCCGAGAACCGGGGCCGGGGCTACGCACGGAGCATCGGGGTCGGGGCCGCCCGGGGCGAGCTGATCGCGACCGTGGACGGCGACATCGTCCTTCCCGCCGGATGGCTGGCCCGGGCCCGGGAGGCCCTGCGCGACCACGATGCCGTCGGGGGCACCGCGGTTCCGGACGGCGACGTCGCCTACCTGCACCGGCGGTTCCGGCTGACGCCCCGCACGGTCGGTCACACCACCGCCGTGACCGGGAGCAACGCGCTGTTCCGGCGGGAGGTCTTCAGCATCGCCAGCTTCGACCCGGCGCTGCGCGAGGGCGAGGACGTTGCCCTGAACCACGCGCTCCGGCGGCACGGCCTGTCGCTCGGGTGCGTCCCCGGGCTGCTCGTGCGGCACGCGGAGACCAAGACGCTGCGCGCGTCGCTGCGGTGGCTGTTCCTCAGCGGCAAGGGCGCGACCCGGCAGCTGCTCACCTACCGCCAGGTGCGGACCCCGGACCTGGCGGCCGGGGCGTTCGCGGCGGCCGGAGCGGCCGGCCTGCTGCTGTGGGCCCGGGGACGGCCGGTGGCCGGCACGGCCCTGCCGGCCGTGCTCGCCGTCGCCGCGGGCACCCAGCATGTACGCAGCCGCTTCGAGACTCCCGCGGCACAGTGGACCCGGGTGGTGTCCGCCATCGCCATCGACAGCGCGCTGCTGACCGCCTACTTCACCGGCCGGCTGGCCGGCCTCGCCGCGCTGTGGCACCGCCCGGTGGTGACCGGGCTGGCTCCCGGCCCGGTTACGCGGCAGCGGGCAGCCAGTGCGGGCTGGCGGCGATAGTGGAGACGGCCACCCCGGCGTCACTCGCAGCGGTCAGCACGTCATCGAGCAGCACCAGCCGGTTGCCGCCGGCCACGATCCAGTCGTGGAACGTGACCATGGCCAGCGCGCCCGGCGCCACCGCTGCGGCCCGGAGCACCGTCCGGGCGTAGCCGAGCAGCTCCGGCGGCGTGTCGGCCTGCGGCACGGGCAGGCCCAGCAGATCACAATCGAGCGGAGCGTACAGCGGGACCTCTACCAGCCCGTCACGCTCGAACGGCGGACGCCCGGCGAGCAGCCAGGACAGCCGCCCTGATGGCGAACCGAGCAAGGGCTCCCGCGCCACGAGGCCCGCATTGAGCAGGGCCAGGGCCAGTCGGCTGCGGGCCAGTCTGGGCACCGCTCCCGGCCCCGGCCGCCAGGGGCCGCGGAGCCGGTCCGGGCGGAGCAACTCAGCCGGGTATCGCACCTCCTGGTTCGACACCCAGCGATAGCCGTTGGCGCGCAGCAGCGCGGAGACCTCCGGCCGGTAGAACTTCGGTGCCAGCAGGTAAGGCGCGCGGAAGCCGGCCGGCCGCGCGCCAGTGAGCTGCTCCACCAGCGATCCGGCCCTGGCCAGGTCGTCGCCGAACCGGTCCAGCCGGCACTGGTCATAGCTGGCAAGGTCGTCGTGGTCGTATCCGTGCAGTCCGATCTCGTGGCCGGCGTCGACGAGTTCCTGCACGATCTGGGTGTGCTCCTCGACCATGCGGCCCACGACGAAGAAGACCGCGCGGGCTTCGTGCCGGGCCAGCACGCCGAGGATGGCGCGGGCGGCCGCCTCCAGGTCGTACCGCACGTCGTACGGCATGCCGTACCAACCCTCAAAATCGAAACATATGAGCATCCGCGCGGGTGGAGACTCCCCGCGAACCCCCCAAAAGCGGCAATCCACCATGGCACGCCCCCCCGAACCCCCAAAACCCCCGCCTGTATCAGTATGCGCAGAGCAGCCCCGACGGCGACACGGGGGAAGCGGCCGGGCACGGCCGGCGATCAGCGCCCGGCCACGATCCTGGGCCGCAGGTAGCGCAGCAGACCGAAGGAGCCGATGCACAGGATGAGCGCCACCACCCGCAGCGTGCCCTCGGTCGGCCAGGAGAGCAGGTGAGTGGCCTGGATCTGCAGTGTGGCCGGATGGGTGACCGCGTTCACCGACAGGTATCCGAACAGCCCGGTGGCAAGGACCGCCACGGTCTCGGATCCCGCCATCGCCAGCACCGCCACAGCGCCGGGCACCGCCACGGACGGCGGCGTCGCTGACCGGGCCGCCTCGGCCCGCCGTCGCCGCAGTCGCAGGTATTCGCTGCTCAGCAGGCACACCGCCGCCACGATGAAGGCGGCGAAGCCGGAGGTGTCGGTGCGCAGCTCGGGAATGCGGCTCCAGTAGGGATCGGCCAAGTCCTGTGGCCGGAAGCTTCCCACCAGGCAGGTGCTCGCCCAGAACAGCACCGCTCCGTAGGCCAGGCCGGCGGCTGCCGCCTCCACGGCCAGCCACCTCCCACGGTCCGCCATCAGTCAATGACAATACGACGTGACCCAAGGCATCGTTCACCAGGCGTGCTGACAGGCGTCCTCGGCCGCGCGGACTGCCG
Organism: Streptosporangiaceae bacterium; assembly: GCA_030041195.1. The sequence continues at coordinate 10,419 of JASHOI010000403.1, forward strand.
ACACGGGAGTCAAAATACACAGTCATGACAAACCAGGTTGGACACAGAAGAAATTTCCCGGGAGCGACGGCGAGTTCATGGCAATTCTGAGGACATGAATGTTTACGTCTGTCCGTAATGGGATACGGTTGCTACCGCGATCCAGTCGACAGTGCTGATGCGGTCCATCGCCTGCGCCAACGCACGGGACTGACCTACGCCGCGAAGACTTGGTGCTCCGAGGCGTGACTAGCTTGGGGCTATGGATGAAACTGCCAGCGCAGCTAAGTTTCATGAGCATCGTGCTCTGCGCCTATAACAGCGAACGGGTCATTGCCCGGGCTCTCGACTCGCTTCTTGCTCAGGATTACCCAGCGGAGCTGTATGAAGTAGTAGTGATCGACGACGGAAGCAGCGATCGCACCGCTGAGATTGTAGAAAAATATCCGGCACGTCTTGTTCGCCATGAAACAAATCTTGGACGTGGGGCTGCCCGCAATACTGGACTTGATTATATAAAAGGCGATGTGTACGTCTGCTTCGATGACGACTGCGTTGTCGGTCCGAATTGGCTGCGGCAGCTTGCCGCAGGTTACCGGCAACCTGACGTGGCTGGCGTAGGCAGCGCCCTTGCAGATTCAACTGAGGTGCACGGCATTGCGAGCCGATTCATGATCGCGGAAGGAGCTGGTCAGCCTCCTTCGCTTCGACTTGACTCCAGCAGGCACTTCCTCCGGCGGTTCCTTTCATATTTTGCGAACCAGATAAGTCCTGAGCGGACGGGGCCGGGAATCTACCGTGTACGCGAACTCTATAGCGCCACTGCCAGTTTCCCCGTCGAGATACTGCGAGCTGTCGGAGGATGGGACACCTCCTTGCGGGCTATGGAGGATAGAGACCTGTGCGCGCGAATTATAAAAGCGTATCCTGATTTTCATTTCTACGCGGTCCCAACGGCTCTCGTACTCCATGATCCGACCATGACGTTGCTAAACTTGCTTCGTCGTTCATACGTCCGTGGTCCTGACAATCTCAGATTCTACCGGCGAAACAATCTTGTACCACCAATGTTCCCATTTCCCTTTGCGTGGCTGGTAACGACTGCATCAATCGCGGCCCTGGGCCCTGTCCCTGGCATACTGGCCGGCGTCTCACTACCGCAGGTTCTGTACCCTTGGTGGCCTATACGTGCCATCCGCGAGAGGAATCCGTGGAACCTGCTGTTCGCTTATATTCAACTGGCTGAAGAGTCGGCTTCAGTGGTCGGCTTGCTACGGGGTGAACTAACTTTGCGGCGAGTAATTCGGGGATGACCCAGCGGCCGTCGGCGTTGGGCTGCAAGCCCGGGTTGATCATCCGGCGGAGGTTAGGTTCACCAGGCGTGCTGCCAGTAGACGACCGTGGCGTCGTCCCTGGGCTTGTACCGGGGCCAGCGCTCGCAGTCCGGGTCGGCGTCCTCGGCCGCGCGGACCTGGCGGATCAGCGCGGCGGGACCGTGCTCCCTGACAATGTCGATCATGGCGGGCCAGCTGAGCTGGTGGTACAGGTCGCTGATCCGGGTCGCGCCGTCGCTGAGCAGCGCGATCCCCCGCAACCCCGCCCGGGGCAGCGTGCCGGTCGTGGCCGTCTGGGCCGCGGCGGGATCTGCGGCGGCGGCCCGGTGCCGGTCGGTGACCACCTCCGGCGGCCGGCCGTCACCGAAGTCCGCGGCAATGCTGGAGTCGGACAGCGCCAGGTAGCTCACTCCCCCGGGCCCGGCGCGAACCACCGTGACCGTGGCCGCCGGGGTGGCCCGCAGCGACAGGTCGCACGTGCCGGCGTGCCGGTCCCGCACCCGCCCGATCGCCGCCTCGAGCGCGCTGGCCAGCGGGACGAGCGGCTCGGCCGTGACCGCGGCGAGCAGGTCAGTGGCCAGCGTGCGGGCGTACCAGGCAACGCCGTGCACGCATCCGGTTTCGGTGCCGGGGGGAAAGGTGGTGCAGCCGTCCAGGAGCACCGCGGCCCCGGGGCCAGCGCACGCGTAGTCCTCGTTCGGCCAGCCGGGCGTGCCCGGGTCGGTGGCCATCTGGATCAGCACGACGCGGTCCCATCCCCCGCGGGCCAGACGCCGCTCACCTCGCGGGCCTCGTCCTCGCCCGGCCAGGGCGGCATCGTCACCGCCACGGCGGCCAGCGGGCCGTCGCCGAACGCGCGGAACTGGAAGCGCGTCCCCACCGGGATGGACAGGCAGGTCCCCGGCTCGAGCGGCACTGTTTCTTCCCTCGCCTCCCCACCCCGCCTCCCCTCCCCACCCCGCCGCCACATCTCGCCGTGCCCGCGCAGCACGTACCAGATCTCGTCCACGCTGCGGTGCACGACGGCGCGGGAGGTCTGGCCGCCGGCGAGCTCGAAGTGCGCCATCGAGCCCCCGGCAAGCCGCAGCAGGATCCGGACGTCGGAGCCGTCCGGCGCGACCACGTCGCGTGCGGCCGGCAGCCGCATGGTGTCAAATGGCTGGTCCACGCCGATCAATGTAACCAGCGACGGCCGGCCGAACAGCGATAAGAAGTTCGTGCCGCCGCCGTGTCGATCCCGGCGTGGCCCGTTCGTGTGGAGGGTAAAGGGCCCGGCAAGATGCATAGGGCCGTCCCGGAGAGGAGAACCCGATGAAGCAGTACCTGCTCAGCGTGTGCCTGGTCGACGACGGCACCCCGCCAGCGTCGCCCGAGGAGATGCAGCCGCTATACGAGGCCACGGCCGCGTTCAACGACAGGCTCCAGGCGAGCGGGGCCTGGGTGTTCGCCGGCGGGCTGCACCCGCGCAGCACCGCCACCGTGGTACGGGTCGACGGCGGCGAGACGCTGATCACGGACGGACCGTTCGCCGAGAGCAAGGAGTACATCGGCGGGTTCTGGGTGATCCGGGCCGACGATCTCGACGCCGCGCTGGACTGGGCGGCCGGCGGCGCCGAGGCGTGCGGGAGCCCGGTCGAGGTGCGCCCGTTCCAAGAGGACGTCTAGGGCTGACGCCAGGTGCCGGCTGTTGACCAGGCCGCGATCGAGCGGGTGTTCCGTGCCGAATACGGCAGGGCCGTGGCCGTCCTGGTCCGGGTCTTCGGCGACATCGACCTCGCCGAGGAGTCGGTCCAGGACGCGTTCACGGTGGCCGTGCAGAAATGGCCGACGGCCGGGCTGCCGCCAAACCCGGCCGGGTGGATCATCACCACCGCCAGGAACAGGGCGATCGACCGGCTGCGCCGCGAGGCGTCGCGCGACGACCGGCACACACAGGCGCAGCTCCTCTACTCGCCCGGCGAACAGGCACAAGAGCAGGAGGCAGCCGTGCGCGACGACCGGCTCCGGCTGATCTTCACCTGCTGCCACCCGGCGCTCGCGCAGAGCGCCCAGGTCGCGCTCACGCTCCGGCTGCTCGGCGGGCTGTCCACCGCGGAGATCGCCCGCGCGTTCCTGGTGCCCGAGCCGACGATGGCGCAGCGCCTGGTCCGGGCCAAGGGAAAGATCCGCGACGCCAGGATCCCGTACCGGGTACCCGGCGATGCCGAGCTGCCGAACCGGCGGCGTGCGGTGCTCGCCGTGATCTACCTCATCTTCAACGAGGGGTACGCGGCGAGCTCCGGCGACCGGCTGATCCGCGCCGATCTGTGCGCGGAAGCGGTCCGGCTCGCCCGGCTGCTGGCCGAGCTCATGCCCGACGAGCCCGAGGCCATGGGCCTGCTCGCGCTGGTGCTGCTGATCCAGGCCCGCAGCCCCGCCCGGACCGACAGCGACGGGGCCCTGGTGCTGCTGGCAGACCAGGACCGCGGGCTGTGGGACCGCGCGCTGATCGCCGAGGGCCAGGCCATCGTGCGGGCCTGCCTGCGCCGCAACCAGCCGGGGCCGTACCAGATCCAGGCGGCGATCAGCGCGGTGCACAGCGACGCGGCCACGGCCGCTGACACGGACTGGGCCCAGATCCTGCAGCTCTACGACCAGCTCGTCACGGTCGCGCCCGGCCCGGTGGCCTCGCTGAACCGCGCGGTTGCCGTGGCCGAGGTACACGGGCCCGCCGCGGCGCTCGCCGAACTCGATGATCTTGATCTCGACCGGTACTACCTGTTCCACGCGATCCGGGCCGACCTTTTCCGCCGCCTTGAACGCGACGCCGACGCGGCGGCCGCCTACGACGCTGCGATCGAGCTCGCCGCCAACAACACCGAGCGGGAGTTCTTGCGGCGCCGCCGCCTGTCACTCGAAGCACCAGAGGAGACGCAACCATGCGACTGACCGTTACGACCTTCGTGAGCCTCGACGGCGTCTACCAGTGCCCGGGGGCGCCGAACGAGGATGGCAGCGGCTATGAGTACGGCGGGTGGACCGCCCCCTACGCCGATGAGGACTTCGGCGAGTTCATGTCCGGAGACCTCGCCAACGCCGACGCGTTCCTGCTCGGCCGCAAGACCTATGAGATCTTTGCCGGCTACTGGCCACGGGTGACCGACCCGGACAACCCGATCGCCGCGCAACTGAACAGCCTGCCGAAGTACGTGGTGACCAGCACGCTGACGTCGCTTGACTGGCACAACGCGACGCCGGTCACCGGGAGCCTCGCCGACGAGGTCGGCAAGCTCAAGGCGCGGCCGGGCAAGGAATTGCAGGTGCCCGGCAGCGGCCAGCTCGCCCAGGCGCTGATCGCCAGCGGCCTGGTCGACGAGCTGCGCTTGCTGATCTTCCCGGTGATCCTCGGCACCGGCAAGCAGCTGTTCCCGAGACGGCCGGTCTTGGCCGCGATGCGGCTCGCCCACAGCATCACCACCGGCTCCGGCGTCACGATTCTCACCCTCCGGCCGGACGGCCCGGCGAGGTTCGGCAACCTCGCCACCGAGGCTTAGCCCACGGCCGTCACCATGGGCGCACCGGACCGTACCTGGGCGGGATGGCCTGCGGGAAGTTGAAGACGCGCGTGGGATCGACCGCGGCTTTAACCCTCTCGAGCCGGGGAAGATTGGCCGCGTAGTACTGCTGCAGGTAATCCGTCAGGGACGGGTCCACGAAGTTCTGGTACGCCTGCGGAATGGTGAACGGCCTCATCGCGTCGTAAAAGGCGCTCAGCCAGGCGAGGTTTTCATCGACGGTCTGGGCAGAATCATTGTAGTTCCATTTCAGGTACCAGATCATGTACCAGTCGTTGTCGCGATGCACGAAGGCTGTGGCGTCAGAACGGACCGTGTTGGCCTTACCGCCGGTCCGCAGAAACGACAGCCGGGCATAGACGTCAGTTCCCGGCCACCGGCGCATCCAGTAGAGGATGGTGCCGATCGCGTCCTCGCTGACGGGACCGATGAAGTAGAAACCGCGGTTCTGGAACTCGGTCGGTTCCTCGACGTCGGAGAAGAACTCCTGTGCGTCCCAGTAACTCATCTCCTTGATCTCAGATTCGGCTGGCCGAGCCACCTCGTACACCGGCGCCAGAATCTCTTCCAGCTCGGCTTCGGTACCGACGAGTTGGCCCTCGAAGTAAACCGTTACGTCCTCCCCTTTGGCCAGCTGTTCCGGCGTCACCGCGCCGAGCGTTGTCCATGTGCCGAGAGAGATCGGCGATTCCTGCAAGGCCACCATCAGGGCCGGGAACACCCTGTCCGCTTCGGTCTCCCAGAGCAGCTTGGCACCCGTGATGAGGTCGGGGACCGGCGTCGTCTGCACGCTGAAGGAGGTGTTGATCCCGAAGTTGCCGCCGCCCCCGCCGCGGCACGCCCAGAACAGGCTGGGGTTCTCGTTCTCGCTGAGGGCCAGGATGTCGCCGTCGGCGGTGACGATCTGGCTCGCGACCAGGGCGTCGGAGCCGATGCCCAGCCTGCGGATGTTGAACCCGATGCCCCCGCCCAGCAGGAAGCCGGCCGCACCGACCGTCGGACAGCGCCCGTGCGTGATCGTCGCGTTGTTCTGCGACAGGGCCTCGTAAACGCCGGCGTTCAGTGTCCCGCCACCGATCGTGGCGATTCCCGTCTCGCTGTCGAACGTGGCCTGGTTCATGAGTTTGGTGTCGATCATCAGGCCGGTGGTGACCGAGTAATCGCCGGCCGAATGGCCTCCGGACCGGGCGACGAGCGGAAACTGGTACCTGCGTGCCCATTTGATCGACGTCGCCACGTCTTTGGCGCTCAGGCAACGCGCGATCCCGGCAGGAATGACCGATGCCTCGCGCAGGTTGTAAGGGAGGGCTAGCTCGGCGAAACCGGGATCACCCGGCCGCAACACCGGTCCCGATATGCTGCGGGCCAGCACGTTCCAGGGATTACCCCATTTGCCTGCTTCGCCGTTGGCACCGGCGGGGCGTGTGGTTTTCCACGGCGCCACAAGCCCGCTCAGGGCGGCTGTTGCGCCGCCAGTCACGAAGGATCTGCGTGTTAGCCCGGCTTCCGGATCGGACCGCAATCTTCTGATCCCTTCAACGAACTGCCCGCGCTGTTGACACACGGTATCGACGCGTTGACGCACAGCGATAATCTCGGGGAAGACTACACGCCAATTTCTCTAATCCCCGCCACCCGCTCCGGCGTGTTTATGACCTCCCCTTCGGGTGCGGATGTTCTCGTACTCCGAGGGACCGCTGCTGAGAACTTGTACGTGGTGAGGGCGCGGCCGGGCAAGGAACTGCAGGTGCCCGGCGGCGGCCAGCTCGCCCAGGCGCGGCTCGCCGGCAGCATCACCGCCGGCTCCGGCGTCACGATTCTCACCCTCCGGCCGGACGGCCCGGCGAGGTTCGGCTCTCTCGCCTGAGCCGTAACCGCGACGACGGCTACGCCATGCTGCGCTGGTTCTCGCTCCTGCTCGGGGCTACGATCCGGGTTGAGGGAGATGATGGCCAGCAGACGACGTCGGCTTGACCCTGTCGGGCCGTTTGGTAATCCGGATGGGTCGCGAGCCGACATCGAGGACCTGATCAGCGAGTTCGTCGACTTCGGCGGCGATCCTGCGTATGGGCACCTGGCGACGCGCGCGAACGATTCGATGGTGCGGGTCATTGTGGGGAAGCTGGGTGCTGGCAAGACGGTGTACTTGCGGCGGCTGCAGGATTTTCAGGCGCATCAGGACTCGGTGTATGCCGATGTGCCGCAGCAGAGCCTGCCGAAGACCGAGGTTGTGGTGAAGGCGTGCCAGTGGTTTTCTGACCGGGTTCTGGTGGAGAAATGGATGCAGATCTGGGAGCGCGCGATCATGCGGTCGCTGGCCTCGCATCTGCTGCGCCGTCCGGAGTTGCGCCAGCAGTTGCGCGATGAGCAGGCCGGCGAGATCGAGACGTCGTACGCGCGGCTGCTGGAGGATTTCCGCCGGCCGCGGTCGATCTACAGCGAGGTGCGCGACATCATCAACCAGCGGCAGACCGCGCATCAGCTGTCGGCGTATCTGGATGATCCGCTGTGGGATGATCTTGAGGATCTGCTGGGTGAGGTGATCGGGCAGTGCAAGCCGATTTATTTTTATCTTGATGCGGTTGATGAGGAGTTCAGTCACGCGCCGATGTATTGGCTGAAGTGCCAGGAGGGGTTGTTCTACCAGGTCATGCGGTTGCTGCGGGATCACAGGCTGGGCGGGCGGCTGCATGTGGTGGTGTGTATCCGCGACATCGTCATGTCCTCGGTGTACCGATCGGAACACGCGCCGCGGTATTACCTCGAGCCGCATATACGCGTCCTGACCTGGGACCGGACCTCGCTGCTGTACCTGCTGCAGCAAAAGCTGCGCCGGCTGCCGTCGTCATTGCTGATGCGCCGCCCGGCCAGCGGCATTCCCGCCATCGGCGACTGGCTCGGGGTCGATGGCACCTGGCCCGGGCCCGATGGCGACGCGAGCATCGAGGACTACCTAGTCAGCCACACCAGGCTGATCCCGCGGGACATCATCTCGCTCGGCAATGAGCTGAACGAGGAGGTCCTGCGGCACAAGCAGGCCGGCCACGAGGGCCTGCCGCCAGCAAGCCTGCAGCAGGTGGTGCAGCGGTGTGCGAAGCGGTTCGGCGATTCCCAGCTTGCGCAGTGCGCCAATCAGATCTCGTCGGACCTGATGCCGCAGAACGCCGCGCTGCAGAACTACTCCGAGCTGTTCACCAGCACCCAGGCTTACATCAGCGGCGTGGAGGAGGACGTCCGGTCCTTCGTCAAGATGATCGGCGTCGACCGGTTCCCGCGTGGCGATCTTGAGGCTCTGCAGGAAGTGGCGGATCTGCACTTCGAGAACGCCACGGA
>JASHOI010000404.1 GCA_030041195.1 Streptosporangiaceae bacterium
AGCGGTGCCGTACGCAGCCCGGTGCTCTGCCGGGCAGCTGCGGCTGATCCGCCAGGCACTCGTGGCGGAGGCCACTGAGCAGCTCACCTGGGTCATCGGCGTGCGTAATACCGCCGCCACCGGGTGCGGCCTCGACGGGTATCCCGGCATCGCGTTGCTTGACAGCCACGGAATCCGGCTCGGTTACGGTTTCCGCAAAGGCGGCGACCAGATGCTGACAAGCGCCGCACCGGCACCTGTGTGGCTGCCTGCGCGCGGGACTGCCTACTTTGGCATTAACAAAAACGCGTGCGTGACCAGGGACATCGATCTGGCCACGGCGATCCGGGTGACCCCGCCCGGGGCCCGGTCGGCGCTCACGCTGCTGGCGCCCAGCCAGCGGATCATGGACTACTGCGGCCGTGGGGTCGTGGGCTCGGTTGTCGACATCACGCCTGTGGAATCTGATATTGCCGCCGTGTTCGCCCATCACTGACCGCGCAGTCCCCGCCGAAAGCCGACCGCAGCCGATCGGACACCACAGCGGAGGCCTGCCTCAACCGCCCGGCCCTGCCTGCCCGAAACACACCCACGCCGCCACCCGCAATCACCGCTCAGTCATCCGAAGGCCCGCTCCGCATGCGGCGTGCTTGGCGTCCTGGCCCGAAACACGCCCATCTCCGCGTGCGCCTCGCTCATGGCAAGGCCAATCACCCAGCGTGCGGCGGCGCACTTCAGCGCTGCGGACGCCCACAGAATGCCGCCGAACGGACAACAAGTGCCAGACGATTCTCCAGATCCCGCGGAACGCCGGCTCGATCCCAAGCCAGACTCGCCGCACCCGCAAGCAACAAAACATCCGATATCGCGCGGTTCTGCCGACGGCCCCACGCATCGCTATGTGGCGCCAGAACGGCGGTGATGCGCGCCTGGTCGCTGGCAAAGGCGGATCACTGAATGTGATGCCGAGCGGCGGGCTTCATGCGTCGCGTTCATCGGGGAGCGTTTGGACGTGGGCGAACAAGTCCTCGGCTGGCAGCATGGGGGCGCCGCCGCGGTCGGGCAGTCTTGGGCGACTGCCTATATGCCGCGAAGGCATCCTCATGATCGATGAGACACGCCTGGATCAACCCGCCTAACGCGCCTGAGGGGCTGCGGGCCGGAAACGCAGCGCTGACCACGTGTCATCGATCGAAACCTGCCGGACAGGCTGTATGCCTTCGCAGGCGAGGGCCTGAGCGAGCCGGTCACGGTTGAGGTCGGTACCGAGCTTGCCACCTTTGGGGTAGCCGAACCAGGCCAGGCGACCGGCGCGAGCGGCACTGATGACGGGGCCGAGCCTGTCGAGGTCGTCACGGTGGACGGCGAAGCCGATCACCGCGGAGGTGGTGGCAGGCTGGCCGCCCGCGGTGCTCGTGGGCAGGGTCACGCCTGGTGGGGGGTTGAGTATCGTCAGTGACTGGCCCGGCTTGATCTGCAACTTCTCGGTGAGGTCCACATGGTCAGCGTGCCAGCGGTCGCATGGGCCGGCAACGTGCGGGGCTGCAGCACACGCAGATCACCTGTTCCTGCACGGCCTCCCGGCCTTCGAAGACGATTTCCCCACCGCGCAGATCGGAACGGTGTGCGTTCTCGCTGACCTTCTGTGTCGCCAGCGTGATTTGGTTCCCACGCTGGGAGCGGGACGGTCAGGCTGGCCGGAGATGGCTGGGGTCAGCCGCATGGGGTGGTCTGCGCGGTGGGCGGACGGTGGCTGGGGCGTTCGCCCGGGCGCGGGAGCCACGGCGGGCCTGGCGCTTGTCAGCTGGCGAGCGTGCCGGTGTCCACCGGAATGCAGGCGCCGTTGATCGCGGATCCGCCCGGGCCGGCCAGGAACGTGATGAGCCCGGCGACCTCGGTCGTTTCGACGAACCGCCTGGCCGGCTGTTCGGCGATCATGCTGGCGGTGACGTCGTCCCGGCTGATCCCGCGCAGCCGCATGTGATCGCGGATCTGGTTGTCGGCCAGCGGTGTGTGCATCCAGCCCGGGGCGACGGCATTGGCGGTCAGGCCCGCCCCGGCGCCCTCCAGGGCGGCCACCTTCACCAGCCCGAGCACGGCATGCTTGGCCGCGACGTACGCCGCCTTATACGGCGCGCCCACCAAGCCGGCCGTGGATGAGGTCACGATGATTCGGCCGCCCGGCTGCCGGGTCAGCTGCGGCCACGCGAACTTCATCGCCAGGAACGGGCCCTTGACCATGAGATTCATCAGGCGGTCCCAGTCAGCCTCGGCGTACCTGGCGATCGGGTTCATCGCCTGCGCTCCGGCATTCAGGACCAGGATGTCGAGCCGGGCGTGCTGCTCCAGCGCCAGCTCAACCATCCGCCGGTTGCCCTCGGCCGTAGCCACGTCGACGATCAGGCAGTCATCACCCTGCACGTCCACCGGCACCACCGCGGCGCCGGCCTGGCGCAGCGCCCGCACGGTCACACTGCCGAGGCCACCTGCGGCGCCCGTCACGATCGCCACACGCCCGCTGAGCGAGCCGCCAGCACCACCGCCGATGGACGCTCCCCGGTCACGCCGTACCTGATCTGCCACCTCGGCACCTCCTCCAACTCACAGCGGCGTACCCACTTCATGCCGGTGGCACGTCAGCTTCAACGACCAGATCATCGCGGCTGCGGCCAGGCCACAAGAAAACCTCCGCACGGCGCTCGCCACAGACACAGATCAGCCGCCCCTGCGCAGGCATCGCAATCACGGCGGACCACAGCCAAAGCGCGCCGATCGGCGGCTCTCGCGGCTATTCGCGTGGCAACGCGGCGTCGTCACCTAGCGCGCCCGATTCGGCCAGCACTGCTGAGTGGCTGGATGGTCAGGCCGCGTGTGCTTCGAACTCCACCGAGCCGAGGTCATCACCGGAGGAGATCCGGACGTCGGCGTCGAGGGCGGCCGCTAGGCGCCGCAGCAGCGTTATGGTGGGCTCGGTGCCGCCTTCCTCGATGCACTCGATTTCGTCGGCGGTCATGCTTGCGCGCATAGCGACCTCGGCGACGGATATACCCATTGCGGTACGCCTGTCGTAGACGGCCTTGCCGAGCGCCAGTGCCTCCCTGATCGCGGTCCGCTCCGGATCGCCAGGGTCAGGGTCAGGCAGCACCCACCGGGTGTGGTAACCGGTCATCACGCCCGCCTCTCATACACCTGGCCAGCCGGACCGCGGTGGTCGCGTTCGCGGGCTTGCTGAGCGCGCATGGCTCGGTTGATCTGCCGTTGATCGTGCTGTCGGGTCTTGCGGAACACCGTCAGCAGCACGATCACGCCTTCGGGCCTGCACCAAGACGGTTACCCTGACGGCGGCCTGGGCAAGCCGCAGCCGCAACTCCCAGACCGCTCCGTCTAGGTGATCCGACCATGGCCCGCCGAGGCCGGTGCCTTTGTCGGCCAGCATGCCGCAGACCTCATCGACCCGCTTGTAATCGAAGTCGCTGAGGTTGTCCAGCCAGTCCCGGACCTCGGGCTCAAGCTCGAACTGGTAAAGCTGCCGCCTCGCGCCGTTCACGCCTGGCACGGCACTCACCGGTGCCGACATCGTGCCGCAGCGCCTGGTCCGACGCTACCTTAAGCCCGGTAGGCAGCCGGTGGCGCTCGCTACCAGGCAGCCCCCCGCGCATTGTCCCGCAGGGCGTCCAGCAGCCGGGCGACGACGGCCTGGTTGTCGAGTGCGGCGTGCGTGGCGAGGTCGCGGGCGGCCGACGTTTCTCGACGGGTCTTCGGCGCCGGTACTCAGCTGCTGGATGAGGAGCCGGTGAAATCCAGCACCGCGCTGGCGAACGCTTCCGGGTTCTCCTCGGGGATGAAGTGAGAGGCCCCGGGTATGCGGACCCCGGTCACGTTCTCGGCTACCTCGTTCATCATCTCCTCGACGAACGGCCCCGTGGAACTCATCGCACCGCCCACCGCGAGGACAGGTATGCCGAGTTTGCCGTTGTGCTTCAACGTCACCTGGTTGTCGTCAGCGTCCTGGCCGAAGGCCCGGTACACCTCGAAGCCGGCTCGCATCGCGCCTGGAGCCGAGTACGCGGATGCGTAGGCGTCGAGGTCGGCGTCGCTGATCGCCGTGGCGTTGGCGGTACGGCTGTTGAAGAAAACTTGCAGGTACTGGCGCTCTCGTCCTGCGACCAGCATCTCAGGCAGGTCAAGTGCGCCGTGGAACGCGAAGTGCCAGTACCGGGGGTCGGCGCGCAGCCGGTCGAAGACCGCCGTTCCCGGCAGCGGCGCGTCCGCCACCACCAGGTGGGAGACGTGGCCGGGGTGGGCTTGCGCGTATGCGTAGGCGACCATCAGACCGATGTCGTGGCCCACCATGACCACGGGATCGTCGATGCCCAGGTGCGTGGTCAGCAGCTTGTGGATGTCTTCGGCCATGGTCTGCTTGTCATACCCGGCGGGCGGGCGCCACGATTGCCCGGCACCTCGGTAGTCGGGCGCGACGACCCGGAAGCCGCGCCTGGTGAGCGCGGGGATGACCAGGCGCCATTCGCGCCAGGTCTGCGGGAAGCCGTGCAGGAGGACCATGGTGCGCGACCCTTGCCCTGCGGTCACGAAGTGCAGGCGCAGGCCTGGCTCGATGTCGGCGATCCCGTGAGAGACCGCATACGATCTGGCTTGCTCCGCATTCAACGCGGCGGCGATCTCGGCGGGTGACTTGATGACCTGCTCAGTAGTGGTCTGGGACATCTGAGGACCTTTCTTGAGAGAGGCGAGCCGAATCCTCAGCGCTCAGGGATTGGGTCTGGGTCGGCTCTGCTACGTGTGTCACGGTCACATCATCGCGCCGTAACAGTTCATGGTGGCATGAACTATCCGCGTTGTAGCATGGGTAGGTGCTTGCGCGGGACTATGACCTAGCAGTGATCGGCCGGGCGGTCGGCGACCCGGCCCGCGCCGCGATGCTGCTGCGGCTGATGGACGGATGCAGGCATTCGGCCCGCGACCTGGCCACTGCGGCCGGCGTCTCCGCCTCGGCGGCGTCGGCGCACCTGCGTCATCTCACTGAGGCCGAGCTGATCACGGTTACCGTGGTGGGCCGGACGCGGCAGCACGCGATCGCCTCGCCCGAGGTCGCAGCGGCCATCGAGGCACTGGCCGCGATCTCGCCGCTGCTTCCCGTCGAATCCCTGCGCCAGGCCACATCGGGGAGGCAGCTTCGCACGGCCCGTGCCTGCTACAGCCATCTCGGCGGCGAGCTCGCTGTCGCCGTCTCCGACCACCTGGCAGATGCCGGCGCGATCACTCCCCCTCACGCCGCCTCAGCCGGCGAGCTGCATCACCTCGACGCTCCGCTGCTCGCCGCTTTGCGCATCACTGACCTCAAGCCCGGCTCCGGGCCGAGCGTCCGCGGCTGCCTCGACTGGACCGAACGGCGCCCGCATCTAGCCGGGCGGCTGGGCACTGCCATCATGCGAGCCATGCTCAACAACGGCTGGCTGACCCGCCGACCGAGCAACCGGGCGTTCACCATCACCAACCTCGGGGCCGAGCAGCTCATCCAGCTGGGCATCGACCCGGCATCTCCCGCAAGCCCCTTACCCATGGCCCCTCTGGATTAGAAGATCACTCAACCTTCCCGACCAGCGACCCCAGGAGTCAGCCAAGTTACTGGTGCACGCCCGAATGACCGGTTCTGTGCGCGCCCTCAAAGCCGCCGCAGGATACGCAAATGCGTCCAGATCGGCGGCTCCGCGCGCGGCGGTGAGCACGGCCAGTAGTCAGTAGCGCAGGTGCCGGGTTGCCGGGTCCGGGGGTATGGGAAATCCCTGCGGACGGTCCGCTCGTGCTTGTTGGTCAGGTGGCTGAGATTCGGGTCCTTTTGAGCTAGACGGCCGCGGCCACCTTGTCACAGAAGAGTTCAAGCTGTCGGGCTTCGTCGGCAACCGGCCATAGCAACACGCGCTGCAGCCCAGCCGCCTGGAAGGCAGCCAGCAGGTCGGCGAAGGCTGCGGCGGAACCGATCGGCAGCCGTTCGCGCAGCAGGTCCTCGGGCCGGCTGATCGCGGGGAGGACTCGGTGCCGCAAAATGTGATCGGCTTCGGAGCGATTCTCGGTGATGTAGAACCACACTGTGGACAGCGCGTTGGGAAACATCTCAGGGTCCTTGCCGTGGTCGGCGAGGTAGCCGTTCAGGCAGGTCAGCGCTTCGGCGAACAGCGCCGGTGTGGTGTTGTAGGCCGACGCCAGCCATCCGTCCCCGAGGCGGGCGACGCGCCGCAGCCCGGCTTTTGAGCCCCAGCTGCCGATCCAGATGGGTGGCCCTGCTGGCTGCGCAGGCCGGGGCAGCAGCTCGATCCCGTCGGTGGAGTAAAACCGCCCGGTGAACGGCTCGGGGTCTTTGCCCCACAGCACACGCAGGGTACGGACTGCCTCGTCCAGGCGTGCCCACCGCTGGCCGAACTCCACCCCGACACTGTGGTAATCGCCAGGGGAAGAACCCGGACCCGCCGCGACCAGCAGGCGCCCACCCGACAGCCGGTCAATCGCGGCCAGGGCTTTGGCTGCCGGAACCGGCCCGCGCACCGCCAGCAGCGCCACCGTGGTCGCCAGGGTCATCTGGCCGGAGGCCTCGATGACTGCGGCAAGCGCCGTCGGCCCGTCCAGCCACGGGACCGGGAAAACCAGATGGTCGTTGGCGCACAGCATGTCAAAGCCCAGCTGCTCGGCCGTCCTGGCATACCCAAGCAGATGGCCGAGCGTAAAGGGATGGCCACCGAAATCCATCAGGGGCAGATGCGCACCGAACTCCACGGCACTGCTTTACCACAAGCCCACCCGGCCTCTGGACCCCGACGGCCGGCATCGGTATCATCCGCGTCGTTCACCAGACCGCGGATCTGACGGTGCTCGCCGCGGGCGGCACACAAAGACCCCAGTCTGGTCATGCCAGTCCACCCGTTTTCTGACCGCGGCTGCAAGGTGCGGGTTGGTCAGAGCGGACAACACTCCTACGGAGCAAAAGGTCACGCTTGCCGCATGCTGGAGACCGGCCCATGAAGATAGCAGCGCCGAATGCCCAGCTATCCGCGAGCCATGTCCTCATGAGCATCGAGGCGATATCGGCGCCGAACGGCGGATCTTGCGCACTGGCCAGCTGCGGTTGCTGAGCGTGACCGGAATGCTGGACCGCCGGGTTCCTTACCACCGGCGCGGCGCGTGTGAAGTCTCAGCGAAGCGGATGCCCAACAGCCAGCGGCGCGTGGCGTGCAGTTCGGCCGCGGCCGTGACCGCATGATCAACGGCAGGCTGATCACAGCCTCTTGTCCAAGGTCCCGCGCGGAGAGGCAGTGGCGTTCATCGGCCTGGTGCATCCGGTGAGGCCGTCGGCCGGTGGCGGGCGTGGTGGCCCTTGATGCCGGGGAGATTGAACGGAGCGGGGACAACATCGCTGGGGCGCGTTGGCGAGCCACTCTGAGCAGGGAGGGCATATGCGGGTTGGGCTGCATGCACTGGGGATCGGGACAGGTGCCCGGCCGGAGGTGATCCGGGCGGTAGCGGCGGCGGCCGAGGCGGGCGGGTTCGCCACCTTGTGGTCGGGGGAGCATGTGGTGCTGGTGGACCGCCCCAGGTCCCGCTACCCCTATTCCGCTGATGGGAAGATTGCCGTTCCGGCCGCCGCGGACTGGCTGGATCCGCTGCTGGGCCTGAGTTTTGCCGCTGCGGCGACCAGCCGGATCGGGCTGGCGACGGGTGTGCTGCTGCTGCCTGAGCACAACCCGGTACTGGCGGCAAAGCAGGCCGCGACGCTGGATGTGCTGTCGGGGGGGCGGTTCACGCTGGGCGTGGGGATCGGCTGGTCGGCTGAGGAGTTCGCTGCGCTCGGCGTCCCGTTCGCCCGGCGCGGGCAGCGCACGGCGGAA
Source organism: Streptosporangiaceae bacterium (assembly GCA_030041195.1). Next base: position 7,878 of record JASHOI010000404.1, read on the forward strand.
TATGTCGCCGCGATGCGCACGCTATGGGCCGACGACGTGGCCTCGTTCAGCGGCGAGTTCACCCGGTTCGAATCGGTCAGGGTCAACCCCAAGCCGGTACGCGAGGGGCGGATCCCGGTCGTGGTCGGGGGTAACAGCAACGCGGCGCTGGGACGCGTAGCGGCTTTCGGTGACGGCTGGTATGGCTTTAACCTGCCTGCCAGCGCGGTCGCCGGGCGGGTTGCCGCGCTGGCCGAACAGTGCCAGCAGCGCGGCCGCAGCCTGCGCGAGCTGAGCGTGGCCGTGGCGCTCACCGACGGCAGTCCCGCCTTGCTGCCCGAACTCGCCAACGCGGGCGTGACCGAGCTTGTCGTGGTGGCCTCGCCACCGCCCGACCCGGCCGCAGCCACCACCTGGGTAGCGGAACTGGCAGCCCACTGGGGTGCCGCGCGCAAGCAGTAGCATCCCGGCCGCGCTGATCACATGGCCAGCCGCCGACGCCGGCAGAACCGCTCATTATGCTCAGCCAGGCCAGAGGGTTCTTCCGCTCTTGATCGCCGCGGGCTCGCGTTCCCGGCTGCTGCGAGCGCGCCCGGGCCCGATGTGTTCCGCGACGCGCTTCCGGTGCTGATCGTGACGACCAACGATATTGCGGGCTATCGGATCACCGAGGTACACGGCGACGTGTTCGGGCTGATCGTGCGGGCACGGAACGTGTTCAGCAATATTGGCGCGCAGTTCATGACGGTCGCTGGAGGAGAGGTCGCGGGGTACACCAAGCTGCTCACCGACAGCCGTAACCAGGCCCGCGAGCGGATGTGGCGTGAGGCACGCGCACGAGGCGCCAACGCCGTCGTAGCGATGCGGTTCGACTGCAACGAAATCGTCGAGATCATGTCCGAGGTAGCCGCCTACGGCACGGCCGTCACCGTGGAACCTCTCATCACGGCCGGCACAGAAGTACGCCCGGAGGCGGGGCAGGCACAATAAGCCGCCGTACATCGTGCAGGGCCCCATCAGCCCCGCTGAGTCTTCCGCTCATGCCGCATAGTGGATCCTGGGTTGACCGGCCGGATCTGGCTGCTGTCGGGGCGACTGGTTCTCGGGCCGAGCCTTACCGCCAGGTCTGCCAACCTTCTGCTGCACGTGAGTACTCCAAGATCAACGGTCGACTCACGGGGCCGGCTGGCACGAGATCAACGACTTGGCACACGGCCGCCGCTTCCTCATCGCCAGCCGCGGCCGGGGCGCCTGGCGTGATCTGGGCAGGGTCGCGAGCCTCATCCAGGAGCGCCCATAGGTATCCGGTCTGGTCCTCGTCGTTAAGGTCGCCAGCAGCGCTGCCAGCTCCTGGTCGTCGGCCCGGCGCAGCAGGACCGTGTAGTGGGGCCGCTGCCCGGTAGCCAGCAGCTCGAACCCGTCCTCGCGCAGTCGGCCAGCGGTCGGCAGGTAGATCGTGCGGGAGCTAGCGAACCGTCGAGTCAGCAGCTAATCCAGCGCGATCCCCAAGACCGCGAAGACCGAGATACCCAGGAGGGGCTGCCCATTGCCGCGGGCTCGAATACCGCCCCCTATCAAGATGTTGCAGGTCAGAGCCTGATCGGCGAAATCGGTGGTCAGGCCTTTGATCGGAGTCACCGGCGCGCGCAGGGCGCTAGGCGGGTGGCATGATCGCTGGTGCCGCAGCGTGGGCGCGGTCCGGCGGACGTGAGGAGGCTTTGTTGAAAGCCGTGGTGGTGCGTGAGTTCGGCGGGCCCGAGCAGCTGCGGCTGGCTGAGGTCGCCGACCCAGTGCCGGGGCCGGGGCAGGTCCGGGTGGCGGTGCGCGCCGCCGGGGTCAATCCGGTGGATGCGGGTAACCGGGCCGACGGCACTTGGGCCGGGCTGACCGCGCCGTGCATTCTCGGCTACGACATCGCGGGCATCGTAGAGAGCACGGGTCCGGGTGTGACCGGACTGGCGCCCGGCGACCGGGTGATGGCGATGACCCACTTCCGCGACGGCGCGGGCGGTTACGCCGAGCTGGCCATCATCGATGCCGCCCTGGCCGCCCCGATCGGCCCAGGCATCTCGTTCACCGCTGCCGCGGCCACGCCGCTGGCGGCGGGGACCGCGCACGATCTGCTGGCCAGGCTCGCGCTCCCGGCGGGCAGCAGCTTGCTGGTGCTGGGCGGCAGCGGCGGGGTGGGCCTGTTTGTGCTGCAGCTCGCGGCCGCGGCAGGAGTGATGATTATCGGCGTCGGGCGCCAGGTTCGGCACGAGCAGATGCTCAGCCTGGGCGCGTCGTTCTGCATCGATTATGCGCGCGAGGATGTCGCGCAGCGTGCGGTGATGCTGGCTGGCGGGCGTGTCGATGCGATCGCCGACCTGGTCGGCGGCACGCTGGCCCAAAGAGCGCTGCGCGCGCTGCGGCCGGGCGGGAACATCGCGGCGATCGCGACCCCAGTCCTCGACCTGGACCCGATCCTGGATGACAACATCACCTTCCATGGCGTACTCATCAACGACAACGGCGAGCGCACGAGGCGGCTGGCGGCACTGCTGGCCGACGGCACACTGCTGCCAGTCGTCCGCCACGTGCTCCCGCTGGCCGCAGCGGCGGACGCACACCGGATGATCGAGACCGGCCACGTCGGCGGGAAGATCGTGCTCGGAATCACCGGCGTCGGCTGACGCGCGCTGCACCGGATGACGTTGACCAGCCGGTCGACCTCGACTCGAGGGCGGTAGCGGGCAGCGGGCAGCGGCTGGCGGGATTTTGATGCTGGCTTCGCCACGACTGCGCAGGTGACAGCAACAGGTGCGACAATCGTGCGCCGTTCATGCTCTGGTGCTGTCCGCTGACAATCGGTTGGCTCGAGTGGGATGGCTCGAGCCGTATCCAGCCGGACGCCTTCCCAGAATCCGGGGATGCGCGTATGAATAGGCGCGGGAGGGCATTCTGGTGGATCAGGATTTACAGGCATCTATGCTCCAGCCGCGGGTGAAGCCGGAGCACGCGCCGTACCGCATCGCTGGCGGCAGGATTCGCATCGGCGGAGCGTCTTATGGCCTTGCGGCGGAGATCTCGGACCCGGAGGGCTGGGTGTGGACGATGCTGGCGGCCATGGATGGCACGCGCGGGCTGCCGGAAATCGTCGAGCACGTGCACACAGCGCATCCCGGGCAGCCCATCGGTGTCCTGCGGCGCGCTGCCCAGCAGTTAGTCGGCAGCGGGTACGTGGAGGATGCCGCGGGCCCGATGCCGGACCGGCTCACCGAGCGTGACATCCGCCGGTACGACCGCGCGGTGGGCTATTACCGATGGCTGGATCTGACGCCTCGGACAAGTTCCTGGGAACCGCAGGCCCGGCTGCGGGATGCACGGGTCACGATACTCGGCGTGGGTGGCACCGGCGGCGTTGCCGCGCTGGCGCTGGCCGCCAGCGGAGTGGGGCACCTGAACTGCGTGGATCCTGACGAGGTCGAACTGTCCAACCTGAGCCGGCAGATCATCTACGCCGAAGACGATATCGGGAAGCCTAAGGCCGATTCGGCAGTCACCCAGCTCCGCCGCCTGAATAGCGATATCGAGATCACCGGACAGCGCCTTGAGGCGACTAGTACGGAGGACGTCCTGGGGCTGGCCCGGGACTGTGACGTGCTTCTGCTCGGAGCCGACCGGCCTCCGGAATTACGAATCTGGACCAACCGGGCTTGTCTCGCTGCGAAGCGCTCGTGGGTCGAAGCCGGATATCACGGCCCGCTTGTCCAGAGCGGAACCTTCGTTCCTGGTGCGGGACGATGCTGGGAGTGCACCAGGCTTACGCTTCGCGACAGCGACGCCAGGGACGGCACCCGGACAGACGACTCGCCCCATCGCCCTGCGGCTATCTTCAACGCGGTTGGCGCGGTGCCCGCAGGAGTATCTGGTTATCTCGCGGCTCACCTCGTCATATCGCTCCTCACCGGCATACCGCCCGTCGTCCCGGGCCGTATCGTAACGTTGAACCTCGGCGCTCTTGACGCTCCGCTGGTGCTCGATGACCCGCCCCACCCTGAGTGCGAAGCCTGCGGGATGGCACGGTGACGGAGGCGGCAGCGCAATGGCAGCGGAGCCGACCGCTGGAACCGTGGGCCATCGCGCTGCTCGGCGAAGGCCGTGCCGTCGACGACGTTGCGGCGATGCTCCGAGCGGAGACCGGGACGAGCTTCGGCGTCGCCGACTTCGTAGCCACGCCCGAGTTACCGGGTACTCGTCTGAAGCAAACACGCTGGCATAGTGCTCGCGGTCGACGCCGCGATCGCATGGACGCTCATCCTGGTGCACGAACTCGCGCACCTGGGATCGCCAGGCACCGCGAACAGGAGAGGAGGTGAAAGGACATGGCAGACATCTTCGAGGCCGCACGTGACCAACCGACGGAACCAGCGAAGGACAAGGACACGCAGCCGATCATCATCCGCAAACTCGACCGGCTTGAGACGACGCGCCAGAACATCGCCAACGCCTGAGCGCGAGCAGCAGCCGTGGATGAACAGTGCCTTCTCTTAGTTCAGGCCGCCGGGGAAGGTCAGCACCACGGAGTCTCGCGGGGCAGCACCGGCGGGACCGGTCAGCGAGACGCCCGGTCCCGCCGGCGCCTGGCGGCCCGGATTCTCGGCGTCGGCGGCCTGTCCGTCAAGCTGTCTCGCAAAGCAACGGAATTGGATGAAAGCGTCGTGCCATCTGCCGCACTCCTGCTCCTCTAATCCGAAGATGGCTGTGACGGTGCTTTATTGTCGCTTTCATGCCGGATGTCTGGACGCCTGATGATCTACGGTTTGCGCTCGTGCGCGCGGCGCGCCTGGAGTCGCCGCGGCAGGTCGCCAGCGATCTGCTGGCGGCAGCGGGCCAGCCTGCGACCCGGCTGGCGGGGGTGACCGCGTTCCAGGCTCGACTGCGGGCGGCTCAGGTACTGCTGGAGGCCGGCCAACACGGCGAGGGCATGACGGTCCTGCGCCAGGCCGTGCAGGAAGCGGGCCCGGACCCTGATCCGCGGGCGCAGGTCGCCGCCGCTGTCGTCTTCGCCGGAGCAGGGGACGCCGCGGAGGCGGAGGCCCTGGTGATGAAGGCGTTTGCTGCCTGTCCTGATGGTCACGGCTTGCTCGGCAGCCTCGTTGAGGTGTCGCTTGGCCTCGCCGGCGCCGGTCATTTTGAACAGGCCCTTCGTATTGCCGACGAGATGATCATGCGCTCTTCGGGGCTGCCGGACCGCGGCAACCGCCGCGGCTTGAAGGTGCGGATTATCCGTATCGCTGAGCTGACCAGAGAGCAAATCCTCGCGCTCCAGCAGGAAACCCAGGCCGCGGGAGCTGATCTGACTGATCGCCAGGCCATGCGAGAACAGCGCGACCAACGCCAGGCCGAGCTCACCGAGCAGGCCTCCAGGCAGCCGCGCTGGCCGGCACTCGCCGGGCAGTGCTTGCTGTGGTGGCCCAGCGCCGAGTACGCCCGGGTAATGCGGCAGCTACCAGAATTGCGCGAGGTACTGGGAGCGCCATGGCGCGATCACACGGCCCGGGTTGAAAGAGCCATGGTGGCTGCCGTGGCCGCGGAAGCGACCGGGGTCAGCAGCGGTGCCGCGCAGCTTGCACTGGCAGCCGCGGAGTACGAGAAGTTCGTGCTGTACCTGGAGCGGACCGGAGCTGACCCCCGGCTGGCCGCGGTAATGACGGCGTTCACCGAGCACGCAGGAGCCGGGTACCAGCATCCGGCTCCCTGGCCGCCAGGACGACGTGACCCGTGCTGGTGTGGCTCAAAGAAGAGGTATCACCGCTGCTGCGCGGCGTAACACCAGCCACCACGTCGGTTGCCTGGCTTCCGGGCGGCGTCAGGCCGCAAGCCCGGCCGGCTGGCGGCATGATGGGCGGATGGACGACTGTGCTGACGCGTCTGGACGGCAGGTGCGGGTGGTGGAGGTCCAGCCTGGGACAGCGCAGTTCGAGCAGGTGCTCATCCTGGCGGCTCTCGTGCTGGCCCAGGACCGGTATCTGGCTTCCCGCATCCCGCATGCGCTGGAATCTCACGTGCTCGCCGCCTTTGACGGCACCCGGTGCGTCGGCTTCTTGCGCTACCTGGTCCAGGTGATCGGCGCCGAGGAGGGCAGGCCCGCGGTAATGCACAACGACAAACCGCTCCTGGAAGGCTATGTCGAGGCCTTCGGAGTCGATCCAAAACGACGCCGCCACGGGATAGGAACCGAGCTTCAGCAGCACCCAGCACGGCGGTGCCGGGCCGCCGGGTGCTACCAGATGCGCTCCCGCAGCCCGGTGACAAGCACGGAGAACTACGCCCTGAAGATTGCCGCCGGGTACGTCCTGCACCCCAGCCACCAAAGCGATTCCTACTACTTCCTGCTGCGCCTTTAACCGACTGCGCGGGCGATCACTTGGCCTGATCGTGGACGTCGTGGTAGTTCCACCACTGGTACGGCGCTGTTTGCGGGTAGCCCTCGGGCGAGTCCTCCCACGTCTCCTGACGGCCGAGAGCGGTGATGTCGAGGTAGTTCCAGGTGTTGCCCATCTGCTCGTCGCCGCGATCATTGATGAAGTAGGTCCGGAAGATCTGGTCGCCGTCACGGATAAACGCGTTGGTGCCGTGCCACTGATCGACGTCGAAGTCCTTGTCGAAGTCGTCTGTGATCGTGTACCAGGGGATGTGAGTCCACCCATGACGCTCCTTCAGGCGCTGGATCTCGGCCTGGGGGGCGCGGGAGGCGAAGGCGAGCGTGGTGTTCCGCGCGTGCAGGTGCCCAGGGTGCGCCACCTGGTCCGCCCCGAACGAGCAGCCCACGCAGGCCCGCTCCGGATACGAGCCACCCTCGGCATACGTCGTCACCTCAGGTCCGTAGAAAGCGCGGTAGACGATCAGCTGGCGACGCCCCTCGAACAGGTCAGCCAGGCTCAGCCGGCCGGCCGGGCCCTCGAACCAGTAGTCCTTGTCAACCGCCACCCACGGCATCCGCCGGCGTTCGGCCGCCAGCGCGTCGCGGGCACGGGTCAGCTCCTTTTCCTTGATGAGAAGCTGCTCGCGCGCGGCATGCCAGTCCTGCGCCGAGACAACAGGTGGTGTCTTCATCCGATCGCCTTCCTTCGTGGTCAGTACGCCGGTGGCCATCACCAATACTGACGCGATGGCAGTAGCAGACTCATCGGTCCTGGACCGGTGTGGGGATGCCGTGCTGGCCTGGTTGTCTTGGCAGCCAGCAGCGCGGCTAGAGGACCGGGCTGATTCCCCCGTCGAGATTGATGGCCGAGCCTGTCACGTAGGAGGAGCGATCCGACAGCAGATAAGCCGCCAGGTCGGCGAACTCTTCCGGCCGGCCTACTCTGCCCAGCGGGATGCTGGTGTTCCTGGCCATCTGGCGGTAGAACTCGTCCTCGGACTGACCTGCTGCGTCAGCACGCCGCCGCCACTGGCCACTGGCCACCAGGCCGATGAGCACGGCGTTGACCCGGATACCGTGTCCGCCGAGGTCCTTGGACGCCGCCTTGGTGATGGCCAGGCCGGCCGCACGGGAGGCCGTCGTCGGCAACGACGCGGCACCAGCGGCCTTGGCGCCCACGTTGAGCACGTTGACGATGGCTCCGCCTCCAGCCGCGATCAGGTGCGGCGCGGCCAGGCGGATGCAGCGGGCCGCGGCAAGAACCTTGAGGTTGAGATCGGCGATCCAGTCGTCGTCGGAGACCTGATCTATCGGTCCAGCGGCACTCTTGCCCGCGTTGTTCACCAGGCCATCGAGGCGGCCCCACCGGCCGACAGCCGCATCGACGAACCGTTCGAGGTCAGCCAGATTGGTGACGTCGGCCTGCACCACAAGCGCATCGCCCCCGGCGTCCCGCAGCCGCTGCTCGGTCGCGGCCAGCCGATCAGGGTCCCGCCCGCACACCGCGACCCGCGACCCTTCTACGGCGAGCCGATCCGCAAGCGCCGCTCCCAGCCCATCGGTCCCACCGGTGATCAGCACGACCTTCCCTGTCAGGTGCAAATCCATTGAGCCATTCTGGCCCAGCCCCGTGAAAGGTTCTCCGGCATCGTCAGGCCGGCCTGTCCGCCACAGGCGCCGGGACGGGCCAGGCAGCCGTCGTCGGATGTTGGGGCGCCCGTCATCGGGTTGTCGCCCTGGCCTGCTAGCTAAAACCCGAAAGGCGTTTGGCGACCGACCGCGCCTTTATCGGAGGGGCCATGCGAATCAGGAAGCTACGAGCATTAGCGGCCGCGGCCGGTGTGGCGGCCCTGGTCGGCGGCGCCGGACCGTCGGCGGCTGCGGTCGTGAGCCACAGCGGGCCAGTCGGTGGCCGTATCGCAGCCAGATCAGGCACGTGCTGCTGCTGTCCGTGGACGGGATGCACCAGCAGGATCTTG
>JASHOI010000405.1 GCA_030041195.1 Streptosporangiaceae bacterium
GGAGTGCGACCTGGCCGCGCGCATCGCCGCCGCGCTCGAGCAGCGCCGGATCCTGCCGTCGGTGCTGCTCGTCGGCGGCGCGCAGCGGCGCCGCGCGTTCCGGCACCCGGTCCCGACCGGCACGGTGACCGGTGGCGATGTCCTGGCCGTCATCGTCGGCGTGCGCGGTGGCCTGAACGTCGCGTGCTCGCGGACCGCCGCCGCGCGGCCGCCAGCCGATGACCTGGCGCAGCGGCACCTCGCCGCGTGCACGGTCGAGGCCGCCATGATCGACGCGACCCGCCCGGGCGGCACCTGGCAGGCCGCGCTGGAGGCGGGCCAGGCCGCGTACGCGGGCCTGGGCATGCCCGACGAGTGGCGCCAGCACGTGCAGGGCGGCCCGATCGGGTACCTGTCCCGCGAGTTCGACGTCGTGCCCGGCACCGCCGGCGCGGCAGCGGCCGTGCAGCCCGGGGCCGCCTTCGCCTGGAACCCGACAGTGCGCGGCGGCAAGTCCGAGGACACCTTCGTGGTGACCCCGGACGGTGCCCGGCCGGTGTCCAACACCGCCAGCTGGCCATCGCTGACCGTCCACACCCCGTCAGGGCCGGTCCCCCGGCCCGCGATCCTGCGCACCTGAGACACCCGAGACGCCCCGAGACGCCCACGACGACCTGGAAACGTCCCCCCGAAAAGAGGTTCCGCCGCGATGAGCAACGAGCCGAGCCCCCCGAGCAGTGACACATCCCCCACCGGGCTGGCCGAAAGGTCGGTCGGCCTGCGCGGTGACTGGATCGCCTCCATCACCAACGTGGCCCCCACCGCCGCCACCACGCTCACGATGGCGGCCCTGATCGCCGCCTCCGGGCTGGGATCGCCGCTGGCGCTGCTCGTCGCCGGCGGCGCGATGCTGTGCTGCTCGGTCGCCTATCACCGGCTGAACAAATGGCAGGCATCGGCGGACGCCCCGGTCCGCTGGATCGCCAAGGGCCTGTCTCCGATCATCGGGTTCGCGGTCGGCATCCTGATCCTGATGACGGCGCTGACCTCGAACATCGGCAACATCACGCTGATCGGGTCGACCGTGCTCAGCCTGATCGCGCCGAGCCAGACCAACAACAAGCCGCTCACCTGGGTGGTGGCCACGATCATCTGCCTGCTCGTGGTCGCGATCGCGATCATCGGGGTGAAGGTAACCATCCGGTTCGAAGGCTGGGTCATCCTCGGCGAGTACCTGATCATCGGCACGCTCGCGATCTGGGGCCTGACCAAGGAACTGACCTCGCACGCCGCGGGCATCACGCATCCGACCTGGTCGTGGTTTACCACGTCGCACTCGCCCGGCGGGTCCACCGGCCTGATCGCCGGCGTGGTGATCGCCACATTCCTGCTCGGCGGCTGGGACTCACCGATCTACCTCGGCGACGAGCAGCAGCGGCCGAGGGACCCCGGCCGGTCGGTGATGATCTCGATCACGTTCTGCACGCTCTGGGTGGTCTTCCTGTTCATCTGCCTGCAGGGCCTCGCCCCGGCCAGCGCGATCACCGCGAACGCCAGCAACGTGCTGCCGTTCCTGGCCAGCCGGCTGTCCGGCAAGGTCTTCGTCGACCTGGTCGCGCTCGCCGTGATCGCCTCGTTCGCCACCACGACCCAGTCGCAGATCGTGGACGGCAGCCGGGTCATGTTCGGCATGTCGCGCGACAAGACCGTGCCCACGCGGCTCGGCAAGGTGAGCAGGTTCCGCACCCCGGTCGCCGGGCTGGTGGTGATGGGCGTGATCCCGATCATCGCGCTGGTCCTGTACCTGGCCAGCGCCAGCCTGCAGAAGACGATCATCTACATCGACTCCACCGGCGGCCTGCTGTTCGCTAGCTACTACGTGGTGATCTCGCTGTACAGCATCTGGTACTACCGCGGCGTGCTGACCCGCGACGTCAAGGAGTTCACGCTGGGCCTGCTGCTGCCGCTGATCGGCTCGGCGGTGCTGGTGTACGTGATCATCAAGTCGCTGCCCGGCACGCCGGGTGTCGTCAAGATCCTCGCTTTGGTGCTGTTCCTGGTCGGCATCCCGCTGGCGCTGCTGTCCAAGGCGATCACCCGGGCGCCGTTCTTCAGCACCAAGCCCGAGCGCTACCGCGAGGATGACCAGGAAGGCCAGCCCGCCGTGACCGCGGCGAGCTGACCGGTGCGCAGCGACGCGTGGCTGGCCGGCGACGACGAGGTCGCGCTGAACCACCGCGCGGCGCTGCGCCCGGCGGGCACGGGCCGGCCGCTGATCGGCATCGCCTGCACCGCCAGCGACCTGAACCGCTGCGACCGCGGGCTCACCGAACTCGCCGAGGCGGTGCGGGCCGGGGTGCGCGCGGCGGGCGGGCTGCCGCTGGCGTTCCCGGTGATGTCGCTCAGCGAGGACCTGATGGCGCCCACCGCGATGATGTACCGGAACCTGCTGGCGATCGAGGTCGAGGAGACCATCAGGTCGCAGCCGCTGGACGGGATCGTGGCCCTGGGCAATTGCGACAAGACCGTGCCCGCGTACCTGATGGCGCTGGCCAGCGCGGATATCCCGGCGCTGCTGGTCACCGGCGGGTTCCGGGCGCCGGTGACGTTCCGCGGCGAGCGGCTCGGCAGCGGCACCTCGCTGTGGCGCTACGACGACGCGCGGCGCGCCGGGCGGCTCGGCGACGCGGACTGGGCCCGGCTGGAAACGTGCCTGGGCCAGAACCTGGGCGCCTGCAACACCATGGGCACGGCCTCCACCATGGCGATCATGGCCGAGACGCTGGGCATGATGCTGCCGGGCACCGCGGTGGCCGGCACCGGCGACCCGCGGCTGCTGGCGGGCGCCGAGGCCGCCGGCCGCCGGATCGTGGCCATGGTCGCGGCCGGGAGCCGGCCCTCGGCCGTGCTGACCGACGCGGGCTTCGGCAACGCGATCACCGCACTGGCCGCGATCGGCGGGTCCACGAACGCGATCATCCACCTCTGCGCGGTCGCGGGCCGCCGCGCGATCCGGCTGCCGCTGCGGCGGTTTGCCGAGGCCAGCGCGGCGGTCCCGGTGATCGCCGACATCAGCCCGGTCGGCGCGGGCCTGATGCCGGACCTGGCGGACGCGGGCGGCGTTCCGGCGGTGCTCTCCGAGATCGCACCGCAGCTCGACCTGACCGTCCCCACCGCGGCCGGGCCGCCGCTCGGCGAAGTGCTGGCCGCGGCCACCCGCAAGGGCGGCGCGATCAGGCCGGTTGAGGACCCGGTGACCCGCGCGCCCGCGTTCACGGTGGTGCACGGCAACCTGGCCCCCGACGGAGCCGTGATCAAGACCGCCGCGGCCAGCCCGGCGCTGCTGCGCCATCGCGGCCGGGCCGTGGTGTTCCACTCCTACGTCGAGATGCGCGACCGGATCGACGACCCGGCGCTCGACGTCACCCCGGACTCGGTGCTCGTGCTCGCCGGGTGCGGGCCGGTCGGCGCCGGGATGCCGGAGTGGGGCATGATCCCGATCCCGCGCAAGCTGCTCGACCAGGGCGTCACCGACGTGCTGCGGATCAGCGACGCGCGGATGAGCGGCACCAGCTTCGGCACCGTGGTGCTGCACGCAGCGCCGGAGAGCGCCGTGGGAGGCCCGCTGGCCAGGCTCCGGGACGGCGACGTGATCCGCCTGGACGCCGCGGCCGGCGAGCTCACCGCCGAGGTCGACGCCGCGGTGCTCGCGGCCCGCGAGCCGGTGCTGCCGCCAATCACCGACCTGCGCGGCTGGCCGCTGCTGCACCGCCAGCACGTCACCCAGGCGCCCGAGGGATGCGACTACGACTTCCTGCAGGCCCGCACGCCCGGCCAGGTTCGCTTCGCCGAGCCGGTCATCGGCCGCTCCTGACCGCCGCCCCAGCCGTCACCCGGCGGCGGTCAGTGCTCCAGCAGCGTGAAGATAACCGCCCGGTCGTTTGTCGCCGGCGCGACCGGCCCTATCCCGGTCACGGCATCTCCGGACGCCGCCAGCGCGGTGATCTCGTGCGTCCTTTCCGTGCCAGGAGCGGTGATGCCGCTGACGTGCGCCAGCGTCCACGCGTCCCCGCCCGCGCGAAGCTCCCACACGGCCACCTGCCGCAGACCCGGCGTGCCGTACTGCCCGGCGGCAACGAACCCCCGGTCGCTGGCGGCCAGAGCGGTGACGACCGCGCCCGGCTGCGGTAGCTGGAACACTTCCTGCCACCAGTTGCCGCCATCGGCGGAAGACACCGCGAACGCCGGGGTGATGCGGGCACCTGCACCGTCGGAGCCACCTGTCGCGACCACCCGGTCTCCGATGACTGCTACCTGGTTCAGCTGGGCGTTGGCCGGGCTGGGCATGACGATCGTCCGCCACGTCGTCCCATTCGAGGTAACCCACACCGCCGGCTTGCCCAGGTGCGAACCCACGGACACGAAACCATCCGGCAGAGCCGCGACCGCCAGGGTCTGGCTCGAGCCGGTGCTGTTGTTCACGTCATGTCCGCGGGTCCAGGAGGTCAGGTTCTGCGACCACCAGACGTCCCCGACGCAGCCACCCCCGGGCACCGCCAGCTTGCCGAGGATGACGTACCCGCGGGGGCCCCCGGTGGCCGACACGACGGTGACCTTGCCCAGGTCTGGCGCGATGCTCCCGGGTGCCGACCGCCACGTCGTGCCGTTCGCCGACCAGAGGACGATGGGGCCCGGGACCCCCACGGCGAGCCATCCTGCCGGGCCGTAGGTCACGCTGGTCAGCGCTCCCGCGGTGGACCGTGCCGGCAGCGAGGTGATCAGGGTCCACGTCCCCCTGGCGTCCTGGCTCCAGATCGCCGGGTGCCCGTCGGCGCTGCCGACGGCGAGCCGCAGGCCGTCGTCGGCGGCGATCGCGTTAACGGCCAGCCTTGGCGTGCCAGCCGGTGGCAACTGGCCTGGATATCCGGCGAGCGAAGTCGTGGCGAGAACTGGCAGAGCCGGCAAGGCCTCCGCCGCTTCCCGGTTGGCTGATCGCCGGCCGGACTGCGGGGTGCTGCCAGCCGGCAACGCGAGCGTGGCGATGATGGCCGCAGCGGCGATCACCGCTACCCCAACCGCTGCCAGTGCTGCGCGACTGCGCCTGATCTCCCTGCTGCCTAGCCGGATGGTGTGAGTTCGCTTACCCTGCATAGCTGCCATCACCAGTACTCCTCACACGCACGCAGGACACCCAGTCCGGTATGCGGCCAGTGACCGGACCATAACGCCCCGCTTCCATGCGGCGTGTTCGCGCCAAACGCACCTAGAGGTACGTCATTCTGTGAAGACGCGTCACAACTAGGTACGAGGCCCGAACCCGGCCGGTTCAATGGCAGGCCCGGGCAATGGCCTCAACTTGCCACGGGACCGACTGCAGATGTCCCGCCGATCCGGCCGTGCGGTTCGCCGACCAGGTCGCATCGATGAACCATTAGGCCGGTTCTATTGAGCCCATCGGTACATCGATAACTCCCCGCGAACGCGAGCCTGTGGCGGGAGTGCGCAGCGAGCGCAAAGTTACCGCCGGGGCCGCTGGGTGGTGCTGGCGCTGGCGCTGGATGGTGCGGACGCTGCCTGGTTTATTGATCACTGAACCGGCTTTGGGCTTCCGCGCGTTCCAAAAGGGCAGCACAGGAAGTTGCCATTGCTGCCCGGCAGCTCCCTGCCGTTCTGGCCGACTGCGGCCTCCGGACTCAGCTGACTGCAGTTGCGTGGTCGGCGAAAGGGGGCGTGATGGAGAACAGACCGCCAATCCAGAATGGCAGCCAGCTCCCTGTCGCTGTGGGGCCTGCCGACGGTCAGCCATCCGAATGGTGGGGTGGTGATGGCTGGTGGAACGACGGCCTGCGGTCGGGTGGCCAGCAGTGGGACGGCCAGCAGTGGGACGGCCATGAGTGGGACCGCCAGGAATCGGACCGCCCGGAGTCGGACGGCGCCGGGTGGGCGCTGGCCGGCGACGTGGACCAGGCGCCACCGTACCCCGTCGGCAGCCAGCCCGGTCGTCCGTTCCTTGCCGGCCCGGGTCACAAGCCGCCAGCTGTGTTCGCTGAGCCCTGGCGGGTCGGCGCGCCCGGCGCGGCCACCCGCAGGACCGCCAGCCGCCGTGTGGCGGTCGTGGCCTTGCCGGTTATCGTCCTTGTCGCGGTGGCCGTCCTGGCGCTTACGCTGCTGACAGGTCACAGCCCGGGCGCGGGCCGGCCCAGCAACCGGCCTGCCGTGGCCGCGCTATCCGTACTCGCGTATCCCGGGCAGCAACAGCGCGGCGTTTCCCAGGCCATCGGCCGCATCGTCGGCTCAGGGAACACCGTCGTCGCCATAGGCTCACAGGCCACCGGGAGCGTGGTACGCCAGCAGTTCCTGGTGTCCACCAATGCCGGGGCCAGCTGGCGGCTGGCCCCGGTCCGCGGGCCAGGCGGCGGCCAGCCCCCGGTGGGCTATCCGGCCGTCCGGCTGGCCGGCGGCCCCGGCGGCTGGCTGGCGGTCGGCCCGCAGGCCATCTGGACCAGCCCTGATGGCCTGTCGTGGACGCTTTCGGCCACTCACGGCATCGCCCCGATGCTGCCCGGCGACTATATGTGGGTGCTGAACAGCACGTCCGATGGCTTCCTGGCGGCCGGTGTGAGCGCCGCCGGGACCGGCGCGGAACAGGCGGTGATCTGGACCTCCCGCGACGGCCTGACCTGGCAGCGGGAGACGGCCGCGCAACTGCGGCTGGCCGGCCCCGGCCAGAGGGTGCAAAGCATCTCCTACATCACCTCACGCGGCGATGACACGGTGATGTCCGGCACGGTCGTCAGCGGCAGAACGAGCTATTCCGCCGCCTGGCTGAGCACTGACGGTGGTTCCGCGTGGACCCCGGTGACCGTTCCGGCCGGCCATGGGGCCGGCGCCTCGATCACCGGCCTGGGATTCGACGAGTCCGGGCTGATCGCGATCAGGCCGGGCCGCTCTGCCAGCGGCGCCGGCGACGGCGTGGCCTATTTTTCCGCGAACGGGCAGGCGTGGCATTACGCGGCCACGATTGAGGCACCCGGCGGGTGGAGCCCGAGCCTGGTGAAAGGCAGCGACTACGGCTTCGTCGTTACCGGCGCCAGCGCGGCGGGACGGATCCTGGCCTACACCAGCACCGGCAGCGGGACCTCCTGGCGGCCGACCGCTTCGCTCGGCGATGCCGCCAGCGAGACGCTGGGCGGTGCCACCGTCGCCCAGGCCGGTACCGTCATCGCCGTCGGCTCCACGGCCGCCAGCAACGTCGGCCAGCAGCCGGTGTTCCTCGAGGCGACCGCCGGGAACCCCAATGTGCGGGAGATCTCGCTGATGGATATCCCCGGCGCCGTCGTGCCCGAGCTCGCGGTCAATGGGCTGGCGATCGCCGGCGGCCAGCAGGTGGCCGTGGGCAGCGCGGGCGGCTACCCGGCGGTGTGGCAGAAAACGGCCGGTGGTCGCTTGATCCTGGACACGTCGCTGGCGCAGGTGTCCGCCGACCCGAGCCTGAGCGCGCTGACCGATGTCACGCACGGGTCCGCCGGATGGCTCGCCGTCGGCGCGCCAGGCCCGGCGGTGTTCACCTCCGCCGACGGCACCACCTGGCAGCAGGCCCGCCCGATCACCGATGACCTGGCCGGGGCGTCCGCCGTGGCGGCCGCCGCCGGTCCGGCCGGTTACGTCATCGTCGGCAAGCTCGTCGCTCCGGGCGGAGCCAGCGTGGCCGACGTGTGGTGGTCGCCGAACCTGACCTCGTGGACCCGGGCACGCGACGTGACCAACGGAAACGGATCCAGCCAGATGCTCGCGGTCGCGGCAGGCACGCACGGCTTCGTGTCGGCCGGGTCATACGACGGCAAGCCGGCAGTATGGAAAAGCGCCAACGGCCGCACCTGGACGGTGGGCGTCCTGCCGCTGCCGGCAGGCGCCTCGGCTGGCGTAGTGCAGCAGGTCGCGATCGACGGGAACCAGGTCGTCGCCCTGGGCCAGGAGACGACCGCCGCCGGCAGCGTGCCGTTCGCCGACGTCTCGGCCGACGGCGGCGCGAGCTGGACTCAGGCACCGTTCAGCGCACCCGGCCCCGGCGTGGCGTTCACCGCGCTGACCGCGGACGCCGGCGGCTTCACCGCCGCCGCCCAGTTCGGCAAGCCTGGACAGCAGCAGGTGGCGATCTGGACCTCGGCCGACGGGAAAACCTGGACGCGGGTGACGGCAAGCGGCCTCACGGGTCCCGGGCCGGGCGGTGGCTACCGAATCGACGCGCTCGCCCCGTCTGGCCAGGCGGTGACCGGCCTCGCCTCAATCACCACCCAGCAAAGCCAGCGGTTCTTGCGCATAACCCTGCCCGGCCGCTGACCAGCCAGCCCCGCGCCCCAGCGCGGGGGACAAGCTGAGCGCTGATTGGCAGCAGAAACTCGATTGCCCCGATCTCGACGGCCACGAGGAAAGGCCGGGAAGCCGATCAAGTTCCGCGGCACGTTCGACGCGATGGTGATCGCGGTCACGCCCTGACCGGCCCAGCCGCGGCCGCGGCCACAGCGCGTGCCCGTGTCACTGAGGTCGAACGTCCGGTTGGCACCTGACCAGAACAGCCGGAGGGGCAGCTCGGCCGCCTGGCCGCTGCGCGCCTTGACAGCCGGATCGGCCTCTGTATCCTTGTCCTATGACTATAGATAAAGGGGTCAGCGATCCGGTGGGCGCCGAAGTGGCCTCCCCGTCCGGCGGGAGCGGGGGCGACGGGAAACCGCCACCGGAGGGGCGCGGGTCGGGGTCGCCGATCGAGTTCCGGCTCGACGCGGCCTCGGGCGTGCCGACGTACCTGCAGCTCGTACAGCAGGTCGAGCACGCGCTGCGGCTCGGCTATCTCAAGCCCGGCGACCAGCTGCCCAAGGTCAGGGACGTGGTCGCGTCGCTGGCCATCAACCCGAACACGGTGCTCAAGGCCTACCGCGAGCTGGAGACCAAGGGCCTCGCCGCCGGGCGGCCCGGCCAGGGCACGTTCGTCGAGGCCACCCTCGGCCAGGTCGCGCTGCCCGAGCTGGCCACGCTGCGCCGCTCCCTGCTCGGCTGGCTCGCATCCGCGGACGGAGCAGGGCTGGACGAAGACGGGATCGTCGCCCTGTTCAGCAGCGTGCTGCGGGATTTCCGGGGGGCGGCCCCTCCGGGTCAGCACAGCTCTGACCGCCGCGGCGGTGTGGGTGCCGGAACGGAGGGTGTCGCATGAATGTCGTCGAGACCAGGGGACTTGCCAAGCGCTACCACCAAACCTGGGCGCTGCGCGAGTGCACGCTGGCGATTCCCGCCGGTCACGTGGCCGCGCTGATCGGCCGCAACGGCGCGGGCAAGACCACGCTGCTGAACCTCGCGGTCGGCCTGGCCACGCCGACCGCTGGCGTCGTCACCGTGCTCAGCGGAACCCCCGCCGGGTCGCTGGCCGCGCTGGACGGCATCGCGTTCGTCGCGCAAGACGCCCCGCTGTACAAGAGTCTGTCGGTCACCGACATGCTGCACCTGACCCGCAACCTGAACCGGCGCTTCGACTCGCCATACGCCCGGGCCCGGCTGGCGGAACTCGGCATCCCGCTGGGCAAGAAGGCCGGGAAGCTCTCGGGCGGCCAGCAAGCGCAGCTCGCGCTGACCCTGGCGCTGGCCAGGCGGCCGCAACTGCTCGTCCTGGACGAGCCGCTGGCGAACCTCGACCCGCTGGCCCGGCACGACTTCATGGCCACGGTCATGGCGGCGGCGGCCGAGGAGGGCATGTCGGTCGTGCTGTCCTCGCACGTGCTGGCCGAGCTCGAGCGGGTGGCCGACTACCTCATCCTGCTCGCGGGCGGCAGGGTGCAGGTGGCCGGCGAGGTCGATGACCTGCTCTCCACGCACCGCGTCCTGACCGGCCCGGCAGCCGATGCCAGCGGGCAGGCCGGGCTGGCTGTGGTGCACGAAAGGCGCGCCGAGACCCAGGCCCACCTGCTGGTGCGCACCGGCGGGCCAGCCGATCCGGTGCCGCCGGGCTGGGAGGCACACCCGGTCGGCCTGGAAGAACTCGTGCTGGCCTACCTGCGTGAGCCCGGTGCCGCCGCGCTGCCCGGCCCGGCGCGCACCGCGAACGCGGAGCCGACGGAGGTAACGCGATGACCGCGCTGACCGGGGCGCCGGCGCCGGGCCACGAGGGGCGCATGCGGCCGGTGCCGTGGCGGGAAATGACCTGGGTCACCTGGCGGCAGCACCGGTCCACGCTGGCCGGTCTGGTCGCGGTGCTCGGCGCGGCTGGTGTGTACCTGTACCTCACGGGCCTGCACCTACGCCAGGAAGTGGTCGCGGTAAACGAGATGTTCGCCGCAAACGGCGGCAAGATAGACATGACGTCTGCCGCGTTCCTGTTCCAGGCGATCCCGCCACTGATCGGAGCGTTCGTCGGCGCGCCGGTGCTGGCCCGGGAACTGGAGACCGGCACCTTCAGGTACACCTGGACCCAGGGATTCGGCCGGGCACGGTGGACCGCGGTCAAGCTGGCACAGCTCGCGGCCGTGGTCACGGTACTGGCCGGAGCGTTCGGTTTCCTTTTCTCCTGGTGCTACGGGTCGATCATCGGGGTGCCCCAGGGCCTCAGCCCGCTCATGTCCATCACGTTCGACCTGCGCGGGATCGCGTTCGCCGCCTGGGCGCTGGTCGCCTTCGCGATCGGCGCACTGGCCGGTATCCTGATCCGCCGCGTCGTCCCCGCCATGGCCGCCACGCTTGCCGCGTGGAGCGCGCTCGCCGCCGCGACCGGGGTGTTCCTGCGCCGGCACTACGAGACGCCGCTGGTCACCGGCAACCCCAGCCTGGCTTCTACCGCCTGGGTGATCAGCCAGCGATGGACGCTGCACGGCAAGCCGGCCAGCCTCTCGACCGTCAACCAGGTTCTGCAGAAGATCGGCGAAACGGAGTTCGCGCCGGGCCAATTCAGCTCCCTGCCCGGCTCGGCCACGCCCGGCTCGACCCCGGTGAACCCCGCGCAGTACCTGCTCCACCACGGCTTTACACAACTCACGACCTATCAGCCGGCCAGCCGGTTCTGGCCGTTCCAGTTCATCGAGTCCGGCTGGCTGCTCGCGCTCTCGGTGCTGCTCATCGCGGCGACCGTCTGGCTGGTGCGCCGCCGCGCAGCGTGAGCCTCCCGGTCCTCCGGTCGGCGCCGTCAGCGCGGTCAGAAGTAATCGAGCTGGTGGGCCAGGGCCAGCACGGCGGATAGCCGGCCGGCCGCCAGCCCGCGATCGCCGTTGTCCCAGGCCTGGCACGCGGCCTGCAGCCCGGCCGTGAGCCCGTCGGGCAGCGCCTGCTGGGAGGGGCCGAGTATCTGCCGGCCGGCAGCGACGGCCTCCGCGGTCGCGCCGGCCCCGAGATGCGCGGCGATCAACGGCCACAGGTACACCCACCGGTATCGGGCGCACGAGTCGGCCGTGCCTGGCCCGGTTCGCTCGTACTCGCCAGCCAGTCTGATCACGTCGTCCGGCCGCCGGTCCTGCCAGGCCAGCCAGGCCTGGCAGGGCTTGGTGTCGGCCACGTAGTCCAGCCTGCCGATCAGCTCGGCGGCCGCAATCGCCCGCGGCAGCAGCGAGCGAACCGCCTGGACATCGTGCTGGCGCAGCGCGGTCAGCGCGAGGACCAGCAGGCTGTTGCGGAGCAGCAGCGTCTCCCCGATTCGCTCGGCCATGGCCAGAGCCTGATCCAGCTGCTCCTTGGCCTGTGCCAGGTCGCCGCGGAGCCACAACGTCCAGCCGAGGAAGTACGTGGCGTATCCGGCGTCCTTTTCCTCCCCGGTGCGCTGCGCGGCCTCCAGGCTCTTGCGTCTCGTTTCGATGTCCGTTTCGTCGGCACGGTAGCGGTTCCTTATCAGCCGCTGAAAGGCGAGGCCGTTATAGAAGGCGAACTCCCTGGCGGGTGTGCCGCGGGCCGCGAGGACCGGCCGTGCCGCGTCGAGCGCTGCCAGCGCGCGGTCCGGCTCGTCACACCTGTTGTGCAGGGATGCCCAGCCGTCAATCATCAGCTCAAGCCACTGGCCAGACGTCGCGTCGTCCATCTCCAGCGGGTCGCCGGTGAGCAGGGCGCCCGCCGCCGCGAAGGCCTCGGCCGCGGCGTCATGGCGGTTCTCGGTCATCTCCAGCCGGCCCAGCCTGGTGTACAGGTGCGCGGTCAGCAGCGTGTCCGCGTGGTCGGCCACCCGCAGCGCCGCCCGGAACGCCTCGCCTGCCTCGGGCCACCGCCCGGTGCGCCAGAGCACGTTGGCGAGCTTGGCGTGCAGCCTCGCCGTCGTACCCGCCGCCGGCAGGCCGGCGTCGTCCCGCGGCGGAACCAGCGCCACGGCCGTCCGGAAGGAGGACAGCGCCTCGTCGTTGGCGAACGCGTCGGTGGCGTGGTCGCCGGCCATCTCGAGGTAGAACACGGCGCGCGCGGCGTCCTGCGCCGCGGCGAAGTGCCGGCCGAGAACGGCGGCCGCCTCTTCCAGCCGGCCCGCCGACCCGGCCTCGATCGCGCGGGCGGCCCGGCCGTGCAGGCCGTGCCGCTCGGCCCGCACCAGCCCCTGGTAGGTGGCCTCCCGGATGAGCGCGTGCCGGAACCGGAACGCGGGCTCGCCGGTCCCGGGAACCTCCTGCAGCAGGTCGCTGGCGCACAGTTCGCCGATGACCGGTTCCAGCGCCCCGCCATCCGGCAGGACCGCGGCCAGCAGCGACGGCGGGAAGTCGGTGCCCAGCACCGACGCGGCGCGAATGGCCTCTTGCGCGGCCGGGCTGAGCCGGTCGACCCTGGACCTGACCAGCCGGTCCAGCACCTGGGGCAGCGGCGATCCCGGAGTTCCGCGCAGCCGCCACGTCCCCTGCTCGCGGACCAGCGCTCTGGTCTCCAGCAGCGAGGACAGCTGCTCCTCCAGGAACAGTGGGTTGCCGCCGACGCCGTCGAGCACCGCATCCAGGACGGGCCGGCCCGCGGTGCCGCCGATCAAGGAGATGGCCAGCGCCTCCGTGGCGTCTTCGGGCAGCGGGCGGAGCAGGATCCCGCTGGCCTGATGGTCGCCGGCCACGGGGCTGTGCCACGATCCGGTCAGCCCGCTGTCGGCGCCCGGCCGGGTGGTCGCGAGCACCATCAGCGGCCGGCCCGCGGTCAGCGCGGCGATCTCCCCGGTGAGCCGCAGCGACGTCGGGTCAGCCCAGTGCAGGTCCTCGAGGGCGATGACGGTCGGGCCGACGGCGGCGAGGCGCAGCAGCAGCGAGCGAACCGCCCCGAACGTGGCCCGCCGCAGCTCCTCTGGGCTGGGCCCAGCCGGTTCCGCTGCGCCGGGCAGACCCATCATCCGGGCCAGCGGCGGGAGGAGGTTGGCGTTCCCCATCAGCCCGGTCAGCGCCTTTTCCAGTGCCGGGCGCAGCAGCCCGCCCGGCTGGTCCGGTGCCACTCCCACCCATCCGGCGACAAGCTGCTGGTACAGCCCGTACGGGGTGGCCGACGCGTACGAGGCGCAGCGGCCCTCCAGCCACAACGGCAGCCTGCCGCTGCGGCCGCCCGCCCAGGCCATGAACAGCTTGCGGCACTCCTGGACCAGGCGGCTCTTGCCGAGCCCCGGCTCACCGGTCAGGACCACCACCGAGCCGCGGCCGTCGAGGACGCCACGCAGGGCACGTCCCAGCTCGGCCATCTCCGCTCGCCGGCCCACCAGCGGCGCGCTCCCGCCCAGCCGTGGCCGGCGGCCTGCCGCCGTGGCCCTGGGAGCGTCCAGGTAGCTCGCGGTCACCGGCCCCGTGCCCGAGCCCAGCTGCTCACTCCCGGCCCAGGTGAACAGATGGCCGACGGCCGCCCGGGTGACCGGGCCGATCAGCGCCGTGCCCGGCCTGGCCGAGGACTGCAGTGCGGCGGCCGCGGTCACCACGTCGCCCACCGCCGCGTACTCGACCTTGGCGCCGCCGCCTATCGGGCCCACCAGCGCCGGCCCGGTCTCCACCCCGATGCGCAGCGCGAGCGCCGCGCCGTCCGCGCTGGCCGCACCGGCCGACAGCGCACGGAACGCGGCCCTGGCGGCGCGTTCCGGGTCGTCCTCGTGGGCGGTTGGCGCGCCGAACATCGCCTGCAGGCCGCGTCCGGACACCGAGGTCACCGTTCCGCCCAGCGCCTCCACCTCGGCAATCACCGCCGCTATGCACCCGCCAACGAGCTCGCGCAAGGTCTCCAGCCCGCCCGCATCCGCCGGGCGGGGAGGCGCAGCCACCTCGGCGAACAGCATGCTCACGGTGCGCAGTTCGTCGCGCAGCGGCACCTGGCCGGCCTCTGGTGCGGCCGGCGCGGGTGCCGAGGCCCGGGCAGCGACCGGGGCCGGGGCCGCCGCCGCGTAGACCCTCTGCAGCGACGGGGAGATCCGCAGCCCGAGTTCGTGCAGGGCGGCCCGGCACCGGTCGTAGGCCCGGGCCGCCAGTTCGGGCCGCCCGGTCGCGAAGTACGCGCGCACCAGCGCGCCCGCAGCCTCCTCGCAGGCCGGGTCGTGTTCCAGGCAGGACTGCCAGGCCGCGATGACCTCGTCGGGGGCGGCGCGGCCCGCTCCCTTGGCCCGGTCCCTGGCCAGGGCCAGGCGAGCCTCCTGGCGCAGCGCCTCCAGCCGCTCTCGCGGGCCCAGCGCCCAGTCCGCGTACGGCTCGTCGGCAAGAAGCTCGCCGTCATCGGCGAGCACCGCGGCGAGCCGGCCGTCCCGCTCGTCTCCGGGGTCCATCGCCAGCGCGTCCCGCAGCGCCTGCCGATGCGCGTCGGCGTCGACGTCGGCCGCGGCGGAGGCCCAGATGTGGCCGAGATCGGCAGCGAGCAGACTGGCGGCGGGCTCGCCCAGCTCGGCAAGTGCGCTCCTGGCCATGGACAGCGCCTTGGACAGCGCCCTGGCCGCGGCGCGCGGCTCGAGGCCGGGAAACAGTTCCTCGCAGGCAAGGTCGCGGCTGACCCGCCGGCCGGGGCTCACCAGCACCAGCTCACACAGCCGCCGGGCGCTCGGCCGCCGCCACGGGCTCGCGGTACGGCCGGCGCAGGTCACGGCGAACGTGCCGAGCAGCCGGACCTGCGCCGGCCGCCCGGCCGGCGCATCCTCAGCGGCGGCACCGAGCACGTTGCCATTATCCGCCGCGCGAGGCGCCGATCCGCTGACGTCGCGCGGATGGGCGCGAGCGCACGGGAACACCGCGGGAACAGCCGCTGCCTAGCGTGCAGCCAGGAGGTGAGGACAATGTACCCATTCATGATCCACGAGGCCGGGCGCACCAGGTCCGCACGGGAGCAGCGCGAGCTCGATCGGATCAACGCTGAGATCGTCGCGGCCGTGACGCTTCCGTTTCGGTCGCTGGCCGCCCGCCTGCGCTCGGCGCGCTCGGTGCCGCGGCGGACGTTCCCGGCCGAGGGGACCGTCGCGTCAGGATGAGCCCAACGAGGCACAGGACGGCCAGGCCGGTGATGACATAAAGGTCGCCGATGACCAGCTCCAGGCCGTTCGCGCCTTTGCCCTGGACCACGGACGCGGGGACCAGGACTTCCGGCAGCGTGCAGAACGGTGCGGCCAGCGCCGCCACGCCGCACCAGGCCGCCCACCGCTGCCGGCGCGCCCATCGCCCGCGGCGGGCCAGGTCGGCCGCGACGAGGAGCCCCGGTGCGGCCCACACCCAGTGGTGCGACCAGGAGACCGGGGAGATCAGAAGCCCGGTCAGCGCGCAGGTCAGGATGCCGGTGATCTCGTACCCGCGGCGTGCTGCCCACGCGGCGAGCAGCAGGCCGAGGACACCGATGACCACCGAGGAACCCAGCCAGTAGGGCTGCGCCGCCGTCTGGCCGAGCAGCCGCGCCAGCGCGCCGTGCAGCGACTGGTTGCCCACGTACGCGTTGTTGCCGGTCCGGCCCGAGTCCAGGAACAGCCCGCCGAACCAGAACTTGCCCGCCTGTCCCGGCAGCAGGATCAGCGAGACGACGATGGTCAGCGCGAACGTCGCCAGCGAGACGCCCGCTGCCCGGAACCGCCGGGTGAGGACCAGGTAGAGGACGAAGATCAGTGGGGTCAGTTTGAATCCCGCCGCCAGGCCCACCCCGATGCCTTTGAACCAAGCGGTGTCGGGCAGGCACAGATCGGCCAGGACGATCGCCATCAATATGACGTTGACCTGGCCGGACACGAGCGTGTCCTGCACCGGCTGTAGCCACAGCGCGACCCCGGTGACCGCCAGCGCCGCGGCGGTCCGGCCGGCCGAGCGCCGGTAGCCCAGCTTTCCCAGCGTCAGCCACAAGGCCACGGCCAGGCACCCGACACTCGCAACCGTGACCAGCCATTTCAGCTCTGACATCGACTCGCCCGACAGCACGGCGAAGATGAGGGCGGCCATCGGGGGGTAGGTGAAACGCAAGTGGTAGTTCGGGAAGTGGCTGCCGTACAGGTCGCCGGAGCTGCGGACGACCAGCCCGGCCCACCGGTAGATCTGCAGATCGAGCATGCTCCACCGCTGGCCGGGGAGTGCGGCGTCGAGGGCGGCCAGCCCAGCCAGCGACGCCGCGAAGATGCTCACGCCGAGCACGAGCGGCCACCGGGGTGCCGGTGGCCGCTCGCGGCCCAGCGGCTTCGGCCCAGCCTCAGCAGCCCGCCCGACGCTGGGGCGCTGACGCAAGGCCCTGAGCTGCACCTGATCCTCCTAATGGATCGTGAACAGTGCGGGGTCCACTATTCCGCTACTCCGCCCGGAGCGCGGACGCGGTGCGGGTCTTGGCTGCCCAGCCCGCCGGCGCCAGGGCGCCGGCCACCGCGATGGCCAGACCGGCCAGGGCGAGCAGGGCCAGTTCGGCCGGGTGGTAGACGTTGAGGAACGCGGCCGGGACCGCGGTCTGGGCCGCGTTACCCATGATCGGCAGCACGTAGCGGTGCAGCGCGATGCCGAGCGGGACCGCGATCAGCCCGGCCAGCAGGCCGACCCCGGCGACCGAGCACACTACCATCGCGATCGCCTGCCGCGGCGTCATCCCGACCGCCTTGAACACGCCCAGGTCGTGGACGCGTTCCCGGGTCTGCAGCACGACCGTGTTCAGCACGCCGAGACCGGCCACCGCCGCGAGCAGCAGCGTCATCGTGCTGATCAGGCCGATGATGATGGCGTACGCGGACGAGTTGCTGTTGTTCGCGGTGACCGGGCCGGCGCCCTGGCCAATCGCGTTGCTCAGCGCGTTCACGTATGCGGACAGGCTGGTACCCGGCTTGACCGCCACGTCGTACTGCCCGGTTGCCAGCTGCGGGTCGACGGGGGCGAAGGTGGACTGGGCGCCGATCATCACCGCGGAGCTCCCCTGCGGGTCGAATACCTGGCCGGCGATCGTGACCGTGGTGTGCCTGCCGCCGGAGGTGAGCGTGTAGGAGTCGCCGACCGACAAGCCGGTGCCGGTCAGGAACGCGGTGTTGACGTCCACCTGGTGCGGTCCGTCGTACCAGTGCCCGCTGATCATGGCGTAGCCGGTCCAGCTCGCGTCGCCGGTGAAGCCGGTCAGGCTCAGCGGCTCGGACAGGCCGAGCACGCTGATCTGGCCGTCGGCCTCGGCGGTGTAGCGCTCGGTGCCGGGCTGCGCGTCCAGCGCCGCCTGGATGGTGTGCTCCTGCGCCGCCAGGCTCGGCGGGGCGCCGCCGGCGCCTATCGCGATCCGGGTACTGCCGCCGGGCCCGTTGCTCTCCCCGAGCACCGCGGCCTGCACCGGCTCGGCTGCCGAGTGGTCCAGGCTCGTGTACACCATGCCGAGCGACGTGGCGAGGCCGATCGCGAACGTCACGGCCACGCCGCCGGCCAGCACCGCGGCCAGGGTGACCGCCGTGCGGGTTGGCCGCGCGAACGGGCTGGCCAGGCCGATCGTCACCGGGCGCGGCAGCGGGTGCAGCCGGCCGAGCAGGCGGTGAGCCAGGTATCCGTGCCTGGGCCGCGGGGCACGGCCGGTCGCGATCGCCGCGGTCGCGCTCATCCGCCCGGCACGCATGGCCAGTGCGACCGCGGCGAGGACGGCCAGCCCGAACATGGCCAGCGGAACGACGAAGTCGACCCAGAACGGCACCGCGAGCCGGCCGACGCCATAGACCTGGGCCTGCTGGCTGAGCAGCGGCACGGCGAGCAGGTTGCCCGCTGCCACGCCGGCGACGCAGCCGATCAGCGCCGGGACCGCCACCTGCAGCACGTACGTCGCGACCACCTGGGCCGGGGAGAACCCGATGGACTTCAGCACCCCGATCCGCTGGGTGCCGGCCACCACCGCGCCGCTGACCACGCTGGTCACGATCAGGACCGACATCACGAGCCCGATCAGGCCGAACGCGACGATGAACGGGACCCACGGCGCGATCCCGCTCGCGGCCTGCAGCTTGGCGGTCAGGTAGGAATCGGCCCCGGCCAGGTCGCCGCGCGGCAGGGCGGTGCGCAGTTCGCGTTCGTCGCCGCTGATCTGCGCCGCGCTGCCCGCGCCGGCGAAGCGGTACAGCATCTGATCGGCGGCGGGAGCGCTCTTGCCGCCGTCGCGCTCGAGCGCCGCGATCTCGGACGGGGTCACCCAGCCCTGTGCGGTGTCGGTGATCGAGGTGGCGATGCCGACGACGGTCAGACGCTGGCCCGTGCCGGGCACCGTGACCTGGTTGCCGACGGCAAGCTGCAGGCCCTGGCTGGCTTCGGCCCAGACGATCTGTCCCGGGCCGGTGGCCCAGTGGCCCGCGGTCAGGATCAGGTCGTCGACCGGGCCGCCGGGTGACGAGCGGCCGACCAGGTTCATCTGCTGGGTGACCGCGATGCTGCCGCCAGTGGCGGGAGTCGGTCCATTTCCGGTGCCGGTGCCTCCACCGCGCGGGGCCTTGGGGGTGATCTGCGCCCTTACCGTGACGGTCGTCTCCGGGAACGGGCCAGCCGCAGCCGTCACCCCGGCCAGGTGGGCGGTGGCGTCCAGTTCCCGGGCGGTGGCGCCGGTAACCGTCGCGGTCACCTGAGCCCCGTGCTGGGCGGCGAAGGCATGGTCGAACGGCGTGTTCGAGTCGACCAGCATGCTGAGGGCCAGCGTGGACGCGGCGGTGGAGACCAGGACCACGGCGGCGATGACGATGCCCTGGACCTTCCGCCCGGACAGGCCGCCGCGGGCGGCCCGGACGGCCGGGATCGCGTTCACGGCCGCGCTCCGATCGGGCTGCTGGCCGTCACCCGGCCGTCGGCGATCTGAATGACCCGGCGGGTGTACCTGGCGGCCAGGTCCGGGTTGTGGGTGACCAGGATCAGCGTCTGGCCGGAGTCGTTCAGGTCCAGCAGCAGCTCGCCGATCTCCTCTCCGGTCGCTGAGTCCAGCGCGCCGGTCGGCTCGTCGGCGATCAGCAGCGGCGGCCGGTTCACCAGTGCCCTGGCGATCGCGACCCGCTGCCGCTGGCCGCCGGACAGGCGCGCCGGGTAGGCGTCGGCGTGCTGCTCGATCCGCAGCGCCGCGAGCAGCTCGCCGGTCCGGATTCGCGCCGCCTTCGTCTGCATGCCCGCGAGCTGGGCGGGCAGCAGCACGTTGTCGGCGACGGTCATGTCCTCCAGCAGGTTGAAGAACTGGAAGACCATCCCGACCTGGCGCCGCCGGAACAGCGCCACCCCGGTCTCACTGAGCCGGTCGACGCGCTGATCCCCGACCCGGATCTCGCCGCTGGTCGGCCGGTCGAGCCCGGCGATGAGGTTCAGCAGGGTGGACTTCCCGCTGCCGGACGGGCCCATGATCGAGACGGCCTCGCCCTGCGCGACCGTCATGGTGACGTGCGCCACCGCGGGCGCCGCGTCGTTGTCGTAGCGTTTGGTTACGTCTGTGAGCTGCACGAGAGTGTCCATGCCGGGACCGTACGGGCGCTGCCGCGGCCGGCACGTCGGCCGCCAGAGGCAACTTCGGTACCACGTCAGGACCCCGTCATCCTGGAGATGTACGGCGGTTACCTGCAGCGGACGATGGCATTTCCATCCGCCGGGCTGACAATGGTCAGGTGGTGCAACAGTGGCGGCTTGCCAGGTGGGCCCGCCGGGTGGCGACCCTCGTCCGCGCGGCATCGGCGCGGCCAGTGCTCCGCGGCACTTCGTATGCCCTCGACGCCTGCATAGCGGCGGCGGCCACGATCGCGGCGGTCGTGACCGCGATCGGGGGTTACCTGCCCACAGCGACGATGATCGTGGCGCCGCGGCGCGGATTGGCCGATCGGCCGGTCCTGGGACAGCTGCCGCATCCGCCGCCCAGGTTCCCGTTTGGCTACGGGATAACACGTACTTACGTTACGTCGCCGGGCACGCACCTGACGGCAGTCTTGGCGCCGCACCTGTCCGCGGTGCCGTCCCTGGCCATGGTCGGCGTGGCGCTGACGACCGCTCCGCTCGCGTTCCGGCGGACGTATCCGATCAGCGCGTTCTGCGTGATCGTGCTGGCGGTCATCGCCACCGCCCGGTACTCGACCGCGATCACGATCGCGGCCGCGGTGTTCGCCGCGTACTGCGCGGTCGTGTACGGCAAGAACCGCCTGGCCGCGCTCGGCTGCCTGGCGGCCGGGGCCGCGGTCGTCACGCTGGATTACCCGAGGATCGGGCCGCAGATACCCGGGCGGCTCGCCCCGCTCCTGGTGCTGCTGCCGACGGTGGCGCTCGGCTACATGATGCGAATGTGGCAGCAGCGCGCCGGGGAATCCGCGGCGCGGCTGCGCGAGGCGGAGGCCGAGCATCTGGAGGTGACCCGGCGCGCGGTCGAGGAGGAGCGGGCCAGGATCGCGGCCGAGCTGCACGACGTGGTGACGCACAACGTCAGCGTGATGGTGGTCCAGGCCGGCGCGGGCCGCCGGGTGCTGGACAGCTCGCCCGGCGACGCCCGCGAGGCCATGCTGGCGATCGAGGCCAGCGGCCGGACCGCGATGACCGAGCTGCGGCACCTGCTGGGCCTGCTGGCCCCGTCGGGTGCGCCGGAGCCTGACGCACCGGCGAACCAGGCCACGCTGCGCCCGCAGCCCGGCCTGGCCGAGGTCGCGTCGCTGGTCGACCGGGTCCGGGCCGCGGGACTGCCGGCGGAGCTGTCCGTTACGGGTACCGAGCGCAGGTTGCCACAGGGCATTGACCTCGCCGCGTACCGGGTGCTGCAGGAGGCGCTGACGAACGTGATCAAACACGCGGACCGGGCCCGGACGAAGGTGCGCATCGAGTACCGGGCCCGCGACCTGATCCTCGACGTCGCGAACGTTGCCGGCGGTCCCGGGTCCTCCGCCAACGGGACCGACGGGACCGACGGAAGCGGACGGGGGCTCATCGGGCTGCGGGAGCGGATCGCGATATACGGCGGCTCGCTCGAGGTCGGCCCCCGGCCCGGCGGCGGGTGGCGGGTGCGGGCCACGATTCCGCTGGAACCGGCCGGGGAGCCGGCACCGGTCCCGTACGAGGGGGCGCCGGCGTGAGCGCACCTGACTGGGATCCTGATCAGCCGCGGGTGGTCATCGCGGACGATCAGACGCTGGTGCGCCGCGGGTTCCGGCTGATCCTGAACTCGGCCGGCATCCCGGTCGTGGCCGAGGCGGCGGACGGCAAGGAAGCGGTCGCCGCCGTGCGCAAGCACCGGCCGGACGTCGTGCTGATGGACATCCGGATGCCCGAGATGGACGGCCTGGAGGCCACCCGCCGGATCCTCGCCGCCAAGCCTGCCGAACCGGCGCCCGGGCCGGAGCCCGGGCCCGGGCCCGGCGGCGTCCGGATCATCATCCTCACCACGTTCGACCTCGACCAGTACGTGTACGCGGCGCTGGCCGCCGGGGCGAGCGGCTTCCTGCTCAAGGACGTATCACCCGAGCACCTGGTCGCCGCCGTCCAGCTCGTGCGCACCGGCGACGCGCTGCTCGCCCCGTCCATCACCCGCCGCCTGGTCGAGCGGTTCGCGCCGCTCCCGGCGATGCTGGCGGGCGCGCCTGCTCGGGACCTGTCCGCGCTGACGCCCCGGGAGCTGGAAGTGCTGGGGCTGGTCGCCCGCGGGATGAGCAACGCCGAGCTGGCCGCAGCCCTCACCCTGAGCGAGGCCACGGTGAAGACCCACGTGGCCCGGATCCTGACCAAGCTCGGTCTCCGTGACCGGGTCCAGGCCGTCGTCCTGGCCTACGAGACCGGCCTGGTGTCCCGGCTCGCGTCCGACGCCAGCGCCTGACGCCGGCTATTCGAACGACGGCTTGCGGTCCCTGGTCCGCTTGAGCTCGAAGAACCCGTCGGCCTCGGTCACCAGGACCAGCCCGTCCCACAGCCGCCCGGCGGCCTCGCCCTTGGGCGCGGGCGTGATCACCGGCCCGAAGATCGGGTTGCCGCGGATCCGGATGACCGGGGTGCCCACGTCGAGCCCGATCTGATCGAACGCCTCGTGGTGCGAGGCCTTGATCTGCTCGTCGAACTCGTCGCTCTCGGCCGCGCTGGCCAGCGACGCGGGCAGGCCCACCTCTTCCAGAGCCTCGGTGATCACCGCGGGATCCTCACGGCGGCCCTGGTTGTGGAACCGGGTGCCGATGGCCGTGTAGATCGGCCCCAGGACGTCGTTGCCGCGTTCCTTGGCCGCCGCCGCGACCACGCGGATCGGTCCCCAGGCTCTGGCCATCCGCTCCAGGTACTCGGGTGAGAGGTCCTTGCCCTCGTGCTGGACCAGGTTCAGGTAGGCCAGCGACATGATCCGCCAGTCCGTCCGCACCGGCCTGACCTGCTCCACCTCCAGGATCCAGCGGGAGGTGATCCAGGCCCACGGGCACAGGGGGTCGAACCAGAACTGTACGTCTTCGCGCTCATCCGGCTGTGCTGTCACGTTCGCTGGCAACTGCGGCCCGGATTTCGGTATTCCCGGCGTCGCACCGCCGGGTTCACCCGGTGCCGATGCGCCGCAGCTCCGCAAGGTCGTCCGGGCCGAGGCGCTGCAGCAGGCTGGGGGCGGCGCAGTCGGCGCGGAGCTGCTCCGGCCTGGTGGCGCCGAACAGCACGCTGGCCAGGGCCGGGTGGGTGAACGGGAACGCCAGCGCCAGCGCCGCCGGGGTGGTGTCGAGCCGGGCCGCCAGCCCAGCGAGGTCACGGGCCGCGGCCACGGCCGGAGCGACCCTGGGGTTGTCGAGCGTCCCGGCGGCCCGGCCCGCCGCCGGGCCGGCCAGGTACTTGCCGGACAGCACGCCCCCGGCCAGGCTGAACGACGCGATCAGCCCGGCGCCCGAGCTGCCGAGCACCTCGGCCATGGCCGGGTCCTCAACCCAGTCCCTGCGGACCAGGCTGTACGGCAGCTGGATCGCGCACGGCTGCGCGACGCCGAGGTCGGCCGCGGCCCGGACCGCACGCGCTGCCAGCTCGGCGTGCCAGTTCACCAGCCCCCAGGCGCGGGCCTTCCCGGAACCGACCAGCCCCACGGTGGCCGCGACGAGGTCGGCGACCGGCATCCCCTCCGGCGGCGGGTTCGCGTAGATCACGTCGATGTAGTCGAACCCCATCCGGCGCAGCGACGCGTCCAGCTCGGCCGCGGCGCTCTGCTCCGGCCAGAACTCCCACCACAGCTTGTTGGTCACCACGGCCTGTTCCCGCGGCACGCCGGCGCCACGGAACAACTCGCCGAACACGACCTCGGAGTACCCGGTCGGCATCGGGGCGGTGCCGGTCTCGTCGTTGTAGCGGGCGTCATCGAAGAAGTTGACGCCCTCCTCGCGGGCCGCGCGCATGATCGCTACCCGGGTGTCGGCCGGCAGCCGCTCGAACGTGCGCCACGAGCCGAGCGACATCACCGAGACCTCGATCCCCGCCGAACCCAGCGGCCGGGTATCCAGCATGCTGCCTCCCGTCGGGGCCCGCGCTCAGCCGCGCGTTGCGCCGATCCACACCGACTTGATGTTGCAGAACTCGCGGATGCCCTGGACGAACAGTTCCCGGCCGAAACCGGAGCTCTTCACGCCGCCGAACGGCAGCTGCGGGTAGGAGGTCACGTTGCCGTTGATGAACACCATCCCGGCGGCGAGGTCCCTGACGAACCTGCCCCGTTCCGCCCCGTCGTTGGTCCACGCGTTCGCGCCGAGCCCGAACTCGGTGCCGTTGGCGAGCTCGATCGCCGCGTCGATGTCCGGCACCCGGTACAGCGTGGCCACCGGGCCGAACACCTCCTCGCCGTGCACGCGCATGTCCGGGGTGATGCCGGCCAGCACCGTGGGCGGGTAGTAGAAGCCGGGGCCGTCCGGTGCGGCGCCGCCGCACAGCGCCTTCGCGCCCTTGGCCACCGCGTCGGCGACGAGCTTCTCCACGTCGTCGCGCTGCTGCTCGGAGGCCAGCGGGCCGACGTCGGTGCCGTCCGCCATCGGGTCGCCGACCACCTTGCCCGCCATCTCATCGACGAACAGCCGCTCGAACTCGGGGTAGACCGCGTCGTGGACGATGAAGCGCTTGGCCGCGATGCACGACTGGCCGTTGTTGATCAGGCGCGCGACGGCGGCGACCCGCGCCGCGGCCCGCAGGTCCGCCGAGGGCATCACGATGAACGGGTCGCTGCCGCCCAGTTCGAGCACGACCTTCTTGATCTCGCTGCCGGCGATCGCCGCGACCGACTGCCCGGCCGGCCCGGACCCGGTGAGCGTGGCCGCCACCACGCGCTTGTCGCGCAGGATCGCCTCGACCCGCGCGGAGCCGACCAGCAGGGTCTGGAACGTGCCGGCCGGGAAGCCCGCCCTGGCGAACAGGTCCTGCAGGAACAGCGCCGTGGCCGGCACGTTCGACGCGTGCTTGAGCAGGCCCACGTTCCCGGCCATCAGGCCCGGCACCGCGAAGCGCATGACCTGCCAGAGCGGAAAGTTCCAGGGCATGACCGCCAGCACCGGACCGAGGGGCTGGAACGTGACGTATGCCCGGTCGGCCCCGACGGCACCGGCGTCGGCTGGCTCGTCGGAAAGAAACGCGGCGGCGTGCTCGGCGTAGTAGCGGCAGGTGCCCGCGCACTTGGTCACTTCCTGCCGAGCGGCGGCCAGCGTCTTGCCCATCTCGGTGGTCATCATCGCGGCGATCTGGTCCCGCTCGGCGTCGAGGATGTCGGCAGCCTGGCGCATCCACACGGCCCGTTCATCGAAACTGGTCAGGCGGTAACTGTCGTGCACCCCGGCGGCTGTGGCCAGGCAGCGCTCGACGTCTTCCTCGCCCATCTCGTCATAGGTCTTCACGGTCTCGCCGGTAGCCGGGTTGATCGTCGCGATCGCCATGGTCTGCTCCCTTCGCGCCGCGGTGGCTCCTTACCACCGGAGCTGGGCTATTTCGTCGTAGTCGGCCGCGGAGTACCCGACCAGCCCGTCAGACAACGCGAAGATCCACTCGGCCACGCCGAGCGACATCGCCAGCCTGCTGCACCGGGGGCAGTAGTGCGGCTCATCCAGCCGCACCGAGTCGTCCGGCGCGAGCCGCACGTAGATCAGCTTCGATCCCGGCAGGTTCCGCCAGCCGTCGCCGTCCCGGGCCAGCGAGATCGCCCGCTGCTCCGCGTGGGTCCGGCACTGGTCATGGTGGCCAAGCTCCCCCACCTTGCAGTGGCAATGGTCTTCGCCGGGGAACGGAACCCCGTTGGTCCCCCAGGCGAGCATGCTGCCGTCCTGCACCAGCACCGCGGCGTGCCGGGTCCGGGCATGGGAATCCCGGGCCAGTTCGGACGCCCGCTCCACCATCAGCTCCGCCAAGTGGCTGTCATGGCGTTTCAGCGGCCGCCGTTGCGGCCCTGGCCCTGGCTGCACGCACACCACCCCTCTGCAGCGAAAACCCAATTCTCCGCCCACGGCCAACCGCGCGGGGCGGCGGCCCGGAGAGTGGGCCAGATTGGATGATGCCAGCCTTGGCCGCAGCCGTCGCCCTGCCCACCTCAACCTTCCCATAGTGGCCGGGATAGGCGGCTATAACCAGGTAGTACACATAGCCGGAGCCTTTACGCCATAATGGCGTTTTCAACGCTGATCTGGTGTAGATTGGCTCTCGTTCAGCACGGGGCGTCTTACGGGGAAAGTTCTGTCCGGGCGGGCAACCCGCCAACGGGGTCGATGACGATACCGCGGATTGGCCGCGCCGGGCTTCGCTGACCATTCAACGCCTCTGCAGTCCACCGCCAAGGGCTTTCGGGCCTGCTTCTGGCCCGCTCCCCAGGTGGCGCGCGGGAGGGCGAACGGGCGGGGGAAACCCTGGCCCTCCCGCGCGCCGCCGCCACCCCTACGGTGGTGCTGCCCGCACGCTGCAGGAGGCCCGATGCCACTCGACCAGATCTATGTGAGTTACCTGAACGCTCAGCGTCGGGGTCGGCTGGCCACGGTAAGCCCAGGCGGCAGCCCGCAGAACAAGCCGGTCGGCTATTGCTACAACGCCGATCTCGGCACGATCGACATCGTCGGCTTCAACATGGAGCGCTCGGCCAAGTACCGCAACATCGGGGTCAACCCGGCGGTCTCGTTCGTGGTCGACGACGCCATCGGCGAGGGCGCATCGAACATGCGCATGCTCGAGATCCGGGGCGACGCCGAGCAGGTCGCCGCCGACGGCGCGCGTCTGATCCGGATCCACCCGCGCCGCCTGGTGAGCTGGAACATCGACCCCCAGCACCCCGGCCTGCACACCGCCGACATCGCCGGCGGGGGTGGCCCACCGGAAGCACAGCCGGACCGCCCAGCGCTCGACCTGGGCGGTCCGGCCACCAGGGAAGCGGCGGACGCCGCCGCCCGCCTGGTCGAGGAGCTTCAGGCCGGCTGGGACACCGGCGACGCCGACATCACGAACCGGCACTTCGCCGCCGACCTGCTGTGGGGCAGCCCGTTCGGCACCACCGTGGACGGCTACCAGCCACTGCACGCGATCCACCTTCGCCTCAAGCAGCAGGGCCGCGGCGGACCGGCCTCGCGCTTCGAACTCGTCAGGGCCCTTTCCCCGGCGCCGGGGGTGGCGCTGGCCCAGATCCGCCGCGTCGCGCTCGGCCCCGGCGGCCAGCCCGTCGAGCCGAGTTCCGACCTCACCGGCTCGTTCTCCGAGATGGTGCTCTATGTGCTGGTGCGCCGCGGCGGCACCTGGTGGGTCGCCGCCGGCCAGAACACGCCGATCCAGCCACCCCCCGGCTGACCGGTTCGCCACTCACCGCCGCCACCCAATGTGGTCATGGGTCCCGCGCTGTCGTTGGAGAAACAGCGCGGGTCCCACCACACCATTGCCGGGCGCGCCGCCCCGGGCGCGCTGCCCCGGGCGCGCCGCCCCATGTGCGACCGAGCCGGGCGCAGCACCAGTTACGGTAAGGCACCGGCGCTGGCAACGGGTGCCGGGTGCGGACCGGTGGATCATGAGGGCGGGAGGGTGATGGACGAGAGCACTGCAGCGGCCTACCTGCGGCGGATCGGCCTGTCACCGCCGCTGACCGGCGACGCGGCGACGCTCCGCGCGCTGCACCGCGCTCATCAGATGGCCGTGCCGTTCGAGAACCTGAGCATCCACCTGGGCGAGCCGATCTCGCTGGACGAGGACGACCTGGTGAGCAAGATCGTGCGCAACCGGAGGGGCGGCTTCTGCTACGAGCTCAACGGGCTATTCGCGCTCTTGCTGGAGACGCTGGGCGCGCAGGTCACGCGCGTCAGCGCGCGGGTGTACGGCGCGGCAGGGCTCGGGCCGCCGTTTGACCACCTGGCGCTCGTCGTGCTGCTGCCGGACGGCACCGGGCCCTGGCTGGCGGATGTGGGCTTCGGCCGGCACAGCGTCCGCCCGCTGGCGCTGGACAGCAGGACCGAGCAGGACGATCCAGGCGGCCGGTTCCTGCTCGCCGACGCCGCGGACGGCGACGTTGACGTGCTCAAGAGCGGTGAGCCGCAGTACCGGTTCGAGCCGCGGGAACGGGCCCTGGCCGACTTCGTCCCCACGTGCTGGTGGCAGCAGACGTCGCCGCTGTCCCACTTCACCCAGGAGACGGTCTGCTCGCGGCTCACCGAGGACGGCAGGATCTCGATCAGCGGCCGGACGCTGATCCGGACCAGCAACGGATCCCGTGCCGAGCAGCAACTGCCCGGCGACGACGCCCTGCTGGCCGCCTACCGGGAGCACTTCGGCATAACCCTGGACCGTGTCCCCGGCGCCAACCGCCGCCCTCCCACCAGGAGCGGATAGGTTCTGCTCGTGGTCGATCTTCGAGCGGTGTGCGTGTTCTGCGGATCCTCGACTCCCCCGGACGCCCGTTACGGCGACACCGCCCGTGCCCTCGGCACACTGCTGGCGCAGCGCGGCATCGGCCTCGTCTATGGGGGCGGCAGCGTGGGTCTCATGGGCGTGCTCGCCGACGCCGCCCTGGCCAGCAGCGGCAGGGTCACCGGGGTCATCCCGGCCGGGCTGTTCTCCCGCGAGATCGGCCACACCGGGCTGACCGACCTGCGCGAGGTCGGCTCGATGCACGAGCGCAAGCAGCTCATGTACGACCTGTCCGACGCGTTCATCGCGCTGCCCGGCGGGCTGGGCACGCTGGAGGAACTCGCCGAGGTCGCCACCTGGTCACAGCTCGGGCTGCACCGCAAGCCGATCGTCCTGCTCGACGTCGACGCGTTCTGGGAACCGCTGGTAACCCAGCTGGACCGGATGGTCGGCGTCGGGCTGCTCAAGCAGGCCAACCGGGACCTGATCGGGCGAGCCCACTCCCCCGCGGAAGCGCTCGCCGCTCTCGCGTCCGCCGAGCCCAGCCACGCCGAAAAGTGGATCACCGCGGAGGACCGGTAGCCCGGCGGACCGACAACGGTCTCCGGCGGGCGCCCTTGCCGGGCTCTTACATCGGGGCGCACGCGGCAGTGATCGCGCCGGACTCCACTCGGCCTGAGGATCAGCACTTGCGGAGCTGAGCCTCGGCCGGCGGGACCGGCGCACCGCCCGCGTGCCCGGCCTTCTGGCGTTCGAGTTCCTGCTGGCAGTCGCGAGAACGGAGCTGTATCGCGACCAGCGCGGCGGCGAGCAGTGCGATGCCGGTGGCGATGAGGAACGACAGCCGGTATCCATCGGTCAGCGCGCCGGCGGCGCTCGTGTGGATGGCGTGCGCGGTGCGGGCGGCGGCCGCGGTGGCCAGGATCGCGAGCCCGACCGCGGCGCCGGTTTGCTGGCTGGTCGTGAACAGGGCCCCGGCCAGGCCCTGGTCGCGGCCCTGCACGCCGCTGGTGATCGCGATCGACGCGGTGGGCAGCGCGAAGCCGATGCCGAACGCGGTCAGCACGATGCCGGGCAGCACGACCGCTCCGTAGTTGGCGCCGGGCGAGATCTGAGCCAGCCAGAACTGCCCGGCCGCCATGCAGCCGAGCCCGATGAGCAGCACGTACTTGATGGCCAGCCGGGCGAGGAGGCGGCGGGTCAGCAGGGTTGAGGTGATCACGACGGTGACGGTCGCCGGCACGAGCGCGAGCCCGGTCTCCAGCGGGGTCAGCCCCTGGACCTTCTGCAGGTAAAGCGAGACGAAGTACACGTATCCGGCCAGGACTGCGCCGATCATCAGCATCGCGGCCACGGCGGCCCGGCGGGTGGGCGCGGTCAGGATCTGCAGCGGCAGCATGGGCGCGGTCACTGCGCGCTCGGTGACGACGAAGCCCACCCCCAGTACGCCCGCGGCCACGAGCGCGCCGATCGTCAGCGGGGCGCCGAAGCCGTGCTGCTGGCCGTTGCTCAGCCCGAAGATCAGCGCCGCGATCGCGACGGTCACCAGCACCGCCCCGGGCACGTCCACCCGGCTGCCGCCGGCCGGCCTGCTGGCCGGCAGCCGCCCGAACAGCATGAGCATGATCGCGATCAGCGGCGGGTTGACCAGGAAGACCGCCCGCCAGCCGAGATACTGCGTGAGCAAGCCGCCCGCTATGATCCCCGTGGTCGCGCCCGCGGCGGTGGTCGCCTGCCAGATCGACAGCGCCCGGGCCCGGGCCGGACCCTCGGGGTTGGTCGTGGTCAGCAGCGACAGCGCGGCCGGTGAGATCAACGCTCCCGCGGCGCCCTGCACCAGCCGCGCGGCGATCAGCATCAGCGGCCACTGCGCCAGCCCCGCGGCGACGGAAGCGAGCGCGAACCAGACCAGCCCGCCGGCCAGCAGCCTGCGCCGCCCGAGCAGATCGGCCAGCCTGCCACCGGCCAGCAGCAGCGAGCCGAACGTCAGCGCGTACCCGGTGACGATCCACTGCAGCTGCGCGGCGGCCATGTGCAGCTCGCGCTGGATCGTGGGCAGCGCCACGTTCACGATGCTGAAGTCAAGCTGGAGCACGAACTGGGCGGCGCAGATCACGGTCATGGCGAGCGCCGCGCCGGGCACCTTGCGCGCGCCGGCCGGCGCCCGGCCATCGTTTGCCATCAGGCCTCCGGGAGGTAATTGAGCTAAGTATGCAATTACCCCAGCCGGGCCTCGGCGGCCATCACCGATCGGCGAGCCGGCCAGGCGTAGGCTGCTCTCCCCGGGGGCACCGGCGGAGGGAGAACGCGATGGCACGGCAGGTACGAGTGGTGGGCCTGGGCGGCTCGCTCCGGGCCGAGTCGACCAGCCGCACCGCGCTGCAGACCGCGCTCGACGGGGCAGCCGCGTCAGGTGCCGAGGTGGAACTGCTCGCGATCCGTGACCTCGGCCTGCCGCTCTACACCGCGGAGCACGGGATACCGCAGGCCGCTCACGAGTTCGCCGAGGCCGTCTACCGGGGCGACGCGATGATCTGGAGCAGCCCCACTTACCAGGGTTCGGTGAGCGGCGCGTTCGCAGCGCGCTGGACTGGCTGATCCTGCTGGGCGACCGCACGCCGCCGTACCTGTCGAACAAGCCGGTCGGGCTGGTCTCCACGGCCGGCGGGGTGCAGGGCCTGCAGACCGTCAACGCGATGGACTTCATCGCCCGGTCGCTGCGCGGCTGGAGCGTCCCGCTGGTGATGCCGGTGCCGCAGTCGCGGCGGTCGTTCGACGCTGACGGGCGGCTGATCGACCTGTCCATCGCCGATCAGCTGCGCGCGCTCGGCGCCGAGGTCGCCCGCGCCGCCCGCCAGTTCCTGTCCGACGGCACCTGCGACTACGCCGACGGAACGCTCGCGCCGACCAGCGCCAGCCAGTGAGCCGCGCTCAGCTCGGCAGGCCGGGCTGGCGCGAGATCAGCACGAGCGAGGTGATCAGCAGCGCCGCGCCGAAGCCGATCAGCGCGTAGCGCACGCCGTAGAGCTTGAACGAGCTGCCGATCCCGACCAGGAACAGCACCGCGGCGAGGAACACCGTGATCTGGATGTAGTTGTCGCTGGTCACCCCGGCCTGGTTGCCGGCGTTGAACTTGGCGGTGGCCTCGTTGTCGAGCGCGTTGGCCTGCGTCTGGGCCGGCAGCTTGTACTGCGGCATGTAGGTCGGGCCCGGCGGCGCGTTCGGGTTGTGCAGCGGGTTGGTAGCCATCCACGCGTTGAAGGCCACCCGGAACTGGGGCCGGAACCGCCGCTCGGCGATCGCCTCCTTCTGCGGGCTGTTCAGCGTGAACGCGATGAACCAGGCGTTAAAGGTCGAGGCGTCGAAGTTACGCGTTGAGATCGCCTCGAGGTCGTCCCTGGTGGCCAGGTTGCGCAGCGTGGAGGACTCGGCAATCTCGACGCGCGATTCCGTGCTCCAGCGGGCCGCCGAGTAGCCGGCCCACGCGGCCGTCAGCGTGACGATCGCCAGCAGCACGGCCTCGCAGACCTGCACGATGCGGGAATGCCGGCCGCCGGTCCCGCCGGCCTCGTCGCCCTCGTCCCCGTTGCCGTTGCCGTTCCCCTGCTGCTCGCCGCCTTGCTCGTGCTTCTCGCCGTGCTCGTGCAGCTTCTTGCCGGCCTCAATCGGGTTAAGTCCCTCGGCCATCCCGCCCTCCGGCCCCCGGATGATCACACGAGCATATCCAAGGGCCGGGTGGCTACTGCCCGTGCAGGTGCGGGAACAGCTCCCCGAAGCACTCGGTGAGGATGTCGACGCCGTCGCCACGAAGCACGTCCTCGTCCGTGGCCAGGCCTGGCACACGCATGCCGATGCTCTTCCCGACTTCCAGCACAGCGCACAGCGCCGCCTTGGACAGTGCCCGCAACGGGACGTCCCGTGGCATGGCCTGCGAACTGAACGGCGGCACCGGCAGCGGGACGGCACCGGGCCAGTCCTCCGGCGCTCGCGGGGTCTCCAGCGAGAGCACCGGGGCAATGTCCGCGGCGACCGCATCGCGCGCGGTCAGCGGAGCACCCAGCCGCCAGCGCTCGCGCAGGGTACGCAAAACCGACGTGTTCCGGTACTCGGAGGTGACGACGACCCGTTCAGGCACCCATGCGGAAATGGCGATCGCGGGCACGCGGACCCCCGACCGGTCGAACGCAAAACCCATCTGGCCTGCGGGGGCGGACGGCACGGGAGGCGGGACGGGCGGCGGCGGGACGTGGTCGTAGGTGCCGCCGTGCTCGTCGAAGTTGACCAGCAGCAGCGTGTTGTACGCGTTCGAGCCGCCGGGCGTGGCAGAGGACCGGATCGCGCCGTAGACCTTGGCCAGCAGGGCCTCGCCGCCGAGCAGCGACGACGGGGGGTCGAAGTCGACACCGGGGTACAGGGCGTCGAAGGCCGGGTGCATGTCGTTGTGGCCGTAGAGCAGGTTGGGCTCGATGAACGAGTACGTGGGCAGCTGGCCGCTGGCGGCGTCCTCGAGGAACTGGTCGGTGGTGAAGAAGTTGGTCCGGAACCGGCCGTGCAGCCGGGAGGCGTGCAGGATGCCGGTCAGCGAGATGTGGCTGGGCGGGTCACAGTAAACGCGCCAGGTCAGGCCCTGCGCCTCGAGCCGTTCGAAGATCGTCTCGGCCGTGTTGTGCACCGGGAACGAGTCGGCGGGGTCCATGTTGACGACAAAGCCGGACGAGCTCGCGGCGTGGAAGAACGAGCGGTTCGCGAACGTCTGCGACGGCACCTCGCAGAACCAGTGATCGAACGCCGCGAACCCGCGGGCGAGCGCCGAGGTGACCGGCAGCTGGGCCGGCTGGTAGCCGGTCATGATCTGCGCGTACCGGTCGTAGCCGGGCTGGCTGCCCGTCTCGGCCGCGACCGCGGCGATGTAGTCGGCGACGAACCCGTCCATGGTCGGCGGGCGGCCGGGGCCGGCCGGCGCGTTGTACGGGGCTTGCATCTTCGCCGGCGGGATGCCGCGGTTGCCCGGCGGGTCGATCAGCCCGAACAACTGGGTGTTGACGTGCTGGTACTCCTCGCCGGGGTCCGGGCTTGGCGTGTTCATGCCGGGCGCCACCCGGTACGGCACGGCCGTCCGGCCGGAACCGTCGG
>JASHOI010000406.1 GCA_030041195.1 Streptosporangiaceae bacterium
GGCCCGAGCCGACCGGGCCGCCGGCCGCTGGCTGCGGCGCTGCCTTCTGCGCGCGGCCGCCGTCGGCCGCAGGCTCGCCGTCGAGGCGCAGCGTGAGCGAGATCCGCTTTCGCGCGGTATCGACGCCGAGCACCTTCACCCGCACGACATCGCCGGATCTCGCCACGTCGCGCGGGTCGGAGACGAAGGTGCGGGACATCTCGGAGACGTGCACCAAGCCGTCCTGGTGCACGCCGATGTCGACGAACGCGCCAAACGCCGCGACGTTCGTGACCACGCCCTCCAGCACCATGCCGGGCGCCAGGTCGTCCAGGGTCTGGACGTCCTCGGCGAAGGCCGCGGTCGTGAACGCCGGGCGCGGGTCGCGGCCGGGTTTCTCAAGCTCACCGAGGATGTCGCTGACGGTCGGCAGGCCGAAGCGGTCATCGGTGAAGTCCCCGGGCCGCAGCGCACGCAGGACCGCGGTGTTCCCGATCAGCTCGGGCATCGTGGTCCCGGCAGCCGCCAGGATGCGCCGGACGACGGGGTACGCCTCCGGGTGCACGCTCGAGGAGTCGAGCGGGTCATCACCGCCGGTGATGCGCAGGAACCCGGCGCACTGCTCGAACGCCTTGGGCCCCAGCCTGGGGACCTTGGTGAGCGCCGTGCGGCTGCGGAACCGCCCGGCGGTATCGCGGTGCGCCACGATCGCGCCCGCCAGCCCCTCGCCGATGCCGGACACCCGAGCCAGCAGCGGGACGGACGCGGTGTTCACGTCCACGCCGACCGCGTTCACGCAGTCCTCGACGACGGCGTCCAGCGAGCGCGACAGCTTCGTCTCGGCCACGTCATGCTGGTACTGGCCGACGCCGATGGACTTCGGGTCGATCTTGACCAGCTCGGCCAGCGGATCCTGCAGGCGGCGGGCGATGGACACCGCGCCGCGCAGTGAGACGTCCATGCCCGGCAGTTCCCGTGAGGCGTACTCGGACGCCGAGTACACCGAGGCGCCGGCCTCGGAGACCACGATCTTGGTCAGCTTCAGCTTGGGGTGGGCCCGCAGCAGTTCCGCGGCGAGCCGGTCGGTCTCCCGCGACGCCGTGCCGTTGCCGATGGCGATCAGCTCCACCTGGTGAGCCGCGGCCAGCCTGCCGAGGACGGCGAGCGACGCCGCCCAGCCGGCTCCCGGCTTTGACGGCCGCGATCCGGGGTCGGCCGACCGCTTCAGCTCGTGCGGATAGATCGTTTCCGTGGCGACCACCTTGCCGGTCGCGTCGACGACCGCGACCTTCACCCCGGTCCGGAACCCGGGATCGAGGCCCATCGTGGTC
Source organism: Streptosporangiaceae bacterium (assembly GCA_030041195.1). The sequence goes on from JASHOI010000406.1 coordinate 1,311, forward strand.
CGGGCCCCGGCCGGGGCGGCCAGCAGCAGGTCCCGCAGATTGGCGGCGAACACCCCGACCGCGTCGTCTTCCGCGCTCTGCCACAGCCGCATCCGCAGGTCCACGCCGAGACGGACCTGGATACGGGTCCGCCACGCCCACCGCACCGTGTCCGCGAGCCAGCGTGCGCCGGGCGCGGTCTGGCCGGCGCCGGCGATGCCGAACTGCCCGGCGATCAGCGCCTCGTAGTCGCTGAAAGCGCCGCCCGTGGCAGCGGGTGCGGTGCCGTCGTCAGGTACCGCCTCCGCCGGATCGAGGTCGAGGTCGAGGACCTCCTCCTTCTCGCCACGGAACATGGCCAGGATCCGGTGCGAGCGGAGCCGGGTGAACGGCTCGGCGAACTCGAAGTAGTCAGCGAACTTGGCACCGGCCTCCTGCTTGCCGTCCCGCACCCGCGAGACGAGCCGGCCGCGCGACCACATCCGCTCCCGGAGCGTGCCGATCAGGTCGGCGTCCTCGGCGAACCGCTCGGACAGGATCGCGCGCGCCCCGTCCAGCGCGGCCGCCACGTCGGGCACGCCTTTGGCGACGTCGACATACCCGGCGGCCGCCCGTTCCGGCTCTGAACCTGGGTCGGCGAGCAGGAGATCGGCCAGCGGCTCGAGCCCGGCTTCCCTCGCGATCTGGGCCTTGGTCCGGCGCTTCGGCTTGTAGGGCAGGTAGATGTCCTCAAGCCGCGCCTTGGAATCGGCCGCGATGATCTGCGCCTCGAGCGCATCGTCCAGCTTGCCCTGGGACCGGATTGATTCCAGGACGACGCCCCGCCGCTCCTCAAGTTCCCGCAGGTACCGCAGCCGTTCCTCGAGCGTGCGCAGCTGCGCGTCGTCGAGCGCGCCGGTCGCCTCCTTGCGGTAGCGGGCGATGAACGGCACGGTGGCCCCGCCGTCCAGCAACTCGACGGCCGCCGTCACCTGGCGCTCGCGCACGCCGAGCTCGTCGGCGATCTTCCGGTCGATCGACAGGGCAGGTGCCGGGCCGGGTACTGTCACCGCTTCATCCGCTTTCTCGGGGGATTTGGATTCTCGTTCCGCAGCGTGAACAGCCGGAGTTAACACGCGCTGGGCAGCTACGGCTCGCCAGGGGCGGGGCCGACGTAGTGCACTTCGATAAGATCCGGATCGCTGTCGGACGGCCGCCACAAGACGAGCCATCGAACGTCGCCGCACCGCACCGGCACAGCCCAGGTGTCAGGACGGTACCGCAACCGGCGCAGGCGGCGGCTCCCAGGCTTCTCCAGCAGTTCGCTGATCACTTCCTTGACGGCCAGGTACAGGGCGTTCTCTGGATCCTCGCGGAGCGCCAGGTATGACTCTCTGGCCGTCGGCTCGAAGGCGAGTCTCCGTGTCACAGCTCTTGGTCGGTCAGCTCAACGAGCTGATCAGGATTCGCCAGGCTTGCATCGATTCGGGCCGCGTCCTGCGGCCGGTGCCGCCACATCGCGACTTCCAGTTCGGTCAGCACCGCCGCTGGATATAGGTGGATGACGCCCTCCTCATCGACCTCCACCAGGTAGCGCCCCTTCGGATGGGCGTACTTCCGCAGTGGCGCCCTGCCTCGGTCATCCAACTCGATGATGTCTGCTGCCATCGGCTCCAGGCCCTCGCTCAGCCAGCTAAGGCCTCTCAGGATACTACCCCGACGGGGTAATGTCACTTTGGGGCTAGTCGCCTGCAGCGGGCTGCTCGCCCTCGGCGAGCAGCCCGTCGTCATAGTGGATCCGGCTGTGGGGCAGGCCGGATCTGGCCAGCACCCGGACGGTCTCGCGGACCATCGCGGGCGGGCCGGCGACGTAGGCGTCGCACTCGCGGTGCGGCATGTTGCGGGCGGCCACCAGCCCAACGTTGCCCTGCATCCCGTCAAAAGCCGGGTCGTCCGAGGTCACCGGCGTGAGCTGCATACCCTGATAGGCGCCCGCCAGGTGCCACAGGTCCGGCAGGTCGTACAGCTCCTTCCTGGTCCGGGCGCCAAAGAAGAGGTGGATCTGCCGCGGGCACCCGGCTGACTCCTTGATCGCCTGCTCGATGATGGCCTTGATCGGCGCCAGGCCGGTGCCGCCAGCGACGCAGAGCAGGTCGCTGCCCCCGGCCAGCCGCAGCGTCATCGTGCCCAGCGCCGGGCCGAGGACGAGTTCGGAGCCCCGTTCGGTGTGATAGACCAGCGCGTTGCTGACCCAGCCGCCCGGCACGGCTTTGACGTGGAAGGTCATCAGGCCGTCCTCGCGCGGGCGGCACGCGACCGAGTACGGCCGCCAGACCCTCGGCCAGCGCGGCGTCTGCACGGTGACGTGCTGGCCAGGTTCATAGGGCAGCGGCAGATACGTCGCGACGGTCAGGACGGCGATCCCCGGCCTGCGCAGCTCGTTGCGGACGACCTCGGCGGTCCACAACGGGGGCGCGGTCAGGCTGTCCTCGTTGGCGGCCGCGATCATCAGCGACGACGCCGCCTTGTAGGCCTGCGCCCACGCCTCCTCGGCGGCGGGGGTGAACGCCGGCCCGGCGTAGCTGCGCAGCGCGGCCACGAGCGCGTCCCCAACCGCGTCGTACATCTCGGGCTCGACCGAATACTTGCGGTGATCCCTGCCGAGCTGCGCGAGGTAGGCCGCCATTTCCTCGGGGGTGCTCAGGCTCCCGACGATCCGCCGGAGCGCCCGGAACAGCCGGTCCCGGGACTCGTTCATCGCGGCTGGGAACAGCTTGCGAAGCTCGGGATGGCCGGCGAACAGCCAGCCGTAGAAGTAGGCGGCCGCCTGGTCCCCAGCGGCTTGCATGACCGCGAACGCGTCCCGCACGGACGCAATCGCGGGGTCGGGGCGCGCGGCCGGCGCCTCGGGGGCTCGGGCGGGCGGCGCGGCGTCGGCAGGCCCGGGTTCTTTCGGCCCGGGATCGGTCCCGGACGTCTGCGGCTCGGGCTCTGGCAGCGCGAGATCGGTCCCTGACGTATCCGGCTTGGCACCGGTCTCCGCGGCCGGTCCCCCGGAAAGGCGGTCGGCCAGGGACATCAGGCTTAGCGCGGCCTCTCCGTCGGGCCGCTGCCCGACCATGGCCCCAAGCACGTGCCACGACGGTTCGGCCGCCCGGCCCTTCGAAAGGGGCGCCGCCGCCGGCCGACGGTATGCCCCGGACTCGGCCTGCCGCTGCGCCGGAAGGAAGGCGTGCTGCACCGGCGCCGGAAGCATGCTGGCCTGGGCAGATTGATCGGGACCGTCACTGCCCGGCTGCTCTTCCAGCCTGGTGCGCTCTTCGGCGAGGATGCGCGCGATCTTCTCCGCTTCCTCCTCGGAGAGATCAGGCAGCGGGTGCGGTATCTCCCTGGCGCCCGGGCTCGGCTGGCGCTTAGGCAGCCGGCCGGGGGCCGGTGTGGGTTCCGGGATCGCGTCTTCGGCGTCCGGGAGCAGCTCCGGGTCTGGGTCCTCGCCCACAGCCCACACTCCTTGCGCATGCGGTTACCGGCGCCCTGCCCCACCCAAAGCCGACCACATCGCACGTAGCGAGTTCAGTCAAATATCGCATTTGTCATCGAGAAACTACTCAGAGCGAACGAACGGGCCCCGGCAAGCCGCGCTGGGCGTCCCGGCCATTCGGGAAACAGAGGTGCTGAAGCTGATGGCCCAGGGCATGTCCAACGGCGAGATCAGGCGCTGGACGATGCCCAGCCTCGGCTGGGCATCCCGGTGGGCGCTTGTCATTCGACGTCGAGTTCTCGCAGGTTGGTCTCGGTGAGCTCGACGAGATCCTCGCCTCCTCCGGACAGGATGGTCCTGGTGGCGTACAAGGTGAAGCCCTTGAACTGGCCATAGGTGAGCCTGGGCGGCAGCGACAGCTCCTGCCGGACGGTGGCCACCTCCACGAGGGCGGGGCCGTCGTGGGTGAACGCCGCCCGCAGTGCGGCGTCCAGATCGCCGGCCTTGTCGACCCGGACGCCGAACAGCCCGGCGGCCCGCGCGATCCCGGCGAAGTCTGGATTGTCCAGGTCGGTGCCGCCGCCGCCGTCACGATCTTCGCCGGCGGTCTTACCAGGCCGCTCGACCAGCTCACCGCCGGGCAACTGCGCGCCTGGCTGCAAGCCCGGCAAAGCCGCTGGCCGACCACTGCCAACCCGCACCTGCTGGTCACCCAGAGCACGGCAGGCGGCATCGGGCCGGTCAGCCGCAGCTATATCCAGACCGCCGTGCGCCAGCTGGGGATCACCGCGCAGAACCTGCGCGCCGACCGGTTCCACTCCGAAGCCCAGGCCACCGGCGGGGACCCGCTCCAGCTCACCCACCTGTTCGGGATCAGCGACCCCATCGCCATCCGCTACTGCGCCGATGTCGACGGGAACGGTCTCGGCCGGCCACTCACAGCCGAGTCCTCCATGCCCCGGCAGGCTCCGTGAGCGAATGGCCCGCCCCGTGTCGTCAGCGGGCCGGAGGGTACCGGGTGGTGCTCTACTGTCGGGCTATGGGTATGGGAGCAGAGACCGAGCAGGAGCGCAGCAGGCGGCGGCACCGGCGGACGCTGTTCGACGGCGTCGCCCAGCTCTATGAGGCTTCCCGGCTCGGGTACCCCGGCGACATCGTCGAGTTCGCCGTCGCGACCGCCGCGGTTGGCGCCGGCAGCGCGGTCCTTGAGGTCGGATGCGGCACGGGCCAGCTCACTGAGAGCCTGGCGGGCTACGGGTTCCGGCTGACCGCCATCGACATCGGCCCGTCGATGGTCGCCGCCGCCCGGCGCCGTCGCGGTGGCCCGGGGCTCTCGTTCCAGGTGTCCT
>JASHOI010000407.1 GCA_030041195.1 Streptosporangiaceae bacterium
GCGCTCCATCTCATCGAGGATGCGCTGCTCGTCCATGGACAGGGCCATGGCCACCTCCGCACCACGTCCGCGCCACCGCTGCCGGGACAGCGGTAGGGACCCAGCCCCCCGGGTCGGTGACCACCACACGGTCCTCGTTCTCGGTCGTGATCTGCAGGGCAGCGCCGGCAACCGGGCGCCGGCGGATGTCGACAAGCCGCACGGCGACGATGACGAAGCCGTCCCGGCCGGGCAGCGCGCAGGCGGTCAGGCTGGCGCCCGAGGAGGTGGTTTCCACCCGCAGGTCGCCGGGCTCGAGCACCAGGACCACGCGGCCCGCCCGGGCCTGCGCGGCGAGGGCCAGGTCGAGCGCCAGGCCGGCGGCGGCGGGGTCGCCGGTGACGGCTTCGGTGAATCGGTCAAGGAAACCGTCGGAGCCCGGATCTCGGGCAAGGAAGACGGCCGCTTCGGCGAGCAGCACCTGTGTCACTTCCGGCAATGCGCTCACCCCGCTACGCCCATTCATCCCGGCTCACCTCCCGGACCATCGCATCTTCTGCCGCCGCCGAGTTCAGCGCGCCCGCTCTCGTCGCCGCCGGGGGCGAACTCAGCGCGCCCGGCGCCCGGTCTGGCGCCTCGGCGATCTGTCTGCACTCGAACAGCAGCTCAAGGCCGCGCAGCCCGGCGAGATCGCGGAACGCGTTCATGTCGGCCGATGACCATTCTTTGGCCAGCGCCCACACGTCCGCGGGTGTCCGGAGCGGCCGCTGCTCGCGCAGCGGCAACTCGCCGCACACATCGGCCAGGAACCGCAGGTCCGCCTCGCCGAGAGCGCCGCCGCCGGCCGTGTCGTCGTCGCCGGGCCCGGCCGTGGCCTTCAGGTCGGCCCACGCGGATGCCAGCGGCAGCAGCACCCATCCGTGGTGGATCCGCTCGTGCGCCCGGTCCGGGCCGGTGCCGCACTCGGGACAGTGCCCGGCCGAGCGCGAGTAGCGCCCGCATCGACGGCACATCCAGACCGGTCCCAGCGGCTCGGTGGAGCCGTACCCCGCGTTGCCCCCTTCCGGCGACTGCGAGGCGACCACGATCCCGAGCTTGGGCCGCAGCAACCGCCGGCCGTCGCGCTCGATGAACTCGCTGCGGTAGACCAGATGCTGCTGCGGGCAGCAGGCCGCCCGCTGCACCAGCGTCCGCCCGGCCGGCCCCGCGACCGAGACCAGCCGCACCTTGCTGCCGCAGCTGCGGCAGAACTCCGGCAGGATGCGGTCGTAACGCAGCACCGGGCCGCCGAAGCCGCGGTCGGCCGACAGCCACCGGCGGGCCAGCACGCTGCTGGCCACGTCGTTGGAACGCAGCTTCGGCCGCGCGGTAGGCAGCGCAGCGGCGGCACGACCCGCGTCGGCGCCGCCGAGCCAGCGGCGCTGCCAGCCCCACAGCGTGCTGGCGTACCGCGCGCCGTTACGGCTGCCGGGCTTGTGCTGGCCGGGCCGCCAGGCCGTCAGGTCATGGTCGTCCTGCCGGCACGGCCCCCGCCGGGCGAAGCCCAGCTCTTCGTCTTCGGCCGGCACCTTGCACCCGCAGCCGCGCCACAGCGCGCTCGCTTCGTCCGCGACCAGGCCCGCGAGGCTGGCCGTCCGGGCGGGCGTGTGCGGCCCGGGCAGGAACTCGATTCCCAGCCACCGCTCCACCGTGGACAGCGCCGAGCCGGCCGCGCTGACCCCCAGGTTGCAGAACAGGTGGAACGGGAACAGCCACTCCCGCGGCGGCACCCCGCTGGCCTGCGCCGCCCCGCCAACCACCGCCGCCGCAACCGCCTCGCCGAGGATCCGGTCCTGCAGCGTCACCCGGTGCCATCCCTGCCGCCGGTCGCCCGCCATCGCGGCGAACAACTCGTCCAGCTCCGCCGTCCGCCTGGCCAGTGCGTCCAGGGCGGCGGCCCACCCGGGCGAGCCGAACGCCGCGATCCTGCGGTGCACGTGCAGCAGCGCCGCGGCTTCCTCGGCCGGGTCCAGCCTCAGCGTGGACAGCGCCGAGATCGCGGTGATGGCCGTGACCCTCGGGCACTCCTGGCCACAGGCACCACCAACCGCCTGCGCCGCCACATCCACGATGCCGGCGGCCAGCAGGCGAACCGGGAACTCGTTCTGGTAGATCAAGGGCTCCACGTCGTCGTTGGCTGGTTCCTGGGCGAGAGGGTCGACTGAGTAAAGCCGCAGCCTCCGCCGCAGGCTCGGTGGGATGGACCCGGTGAGCGCGGTCAGCAGCGACGCCGGGTGCCCCGGGTCGCCTTCGGCGTCCGGCAACTGCCGGTCCGCCAGGGCCGCGGCCACCCTGTTCATGACCTCAGACCAGCGCATCAAGCCTCCAGCCGCGAAGCACCAGCCGCGTCCTTAGATGGCAGGTAGGGATAGCGAGGTCCGAGCTCGGCCAGCGCCGCCTCGGCCACGGCTGCCCAGCTTGCTCCGGTGGCGCCGCTGAGCCACCGCGCCGCGGCACCGGCCACCAGGCCGTCGAACGCGGCGACCTCAGCGATGGCGCTGGCCGCCGCCATCGCGCGGACGTTGGCCGCCAGCTCGGCGGCGAACGTCGCCGGCCAGTCAAGCTCGACCGCGACCTGCCAGCGGTCGGCCGGCGCCTCGGCCACCCAGGCGCTCAGCGCCAGGGCGGCCAGGTCGGGCAGCAGGCGGCCGCGCAGGAAGCGGACCAGGACCGCGGCGTCCACCTCGCGCGCCTCGAGCAGCCGGGAAACACCGCGGGCGAGCAGCGGGTCCGGAACCTCCCGCCCGGCCAGCACCGCGAGGGCCGTCCACACCACAACCGATTCCTCGTGGCTGAGCAGGCCGACCACCCGGGCCAGCACCTCCGGCGGCAGGTCCCGGCCCTGCAGCAGTTCCAGCGCGCTCACCACCACCGACGGGCTGCCGTGCCCGAGCAGCCCGCCGATCCGGTGCAGCACGTGCTCGGCGAGGTTGCGGCCGCGCAGCACGGAATGGGCCCCGCCGACGATCGAGGGGTCCCTGCGCTCCAGCGAGCCGATCACCCGGGAGATCACGCTCGCCGGCAGGTCCCTGCCCTCCAGCACCTGCAGCACGTGACCAACCACGGTGGCGTCCTCGTGCTCGAGCAGGCTGATGATCCGGGCCCTGACGTCGTCGGTCAGGTTCTTGTCCCGCAGCACGCCGAGCGCGTGCGCGACGACCGGCGGCCGGTCGTGTTCCAGCACGTCCACCACCTGGGACAGGACGGGGCCGGGCAGATCCGTGCCCGCCAGCAGCGATCTGGCACCGAGGCCGACGGTCGAGTCCTCGTGCTCGAGCAGCCCGACAAGGCGGGCAAGCAGTTCATCAGGCAGATCACGGTTCTCCAGCAGGCCCAGCGCGCCGGCCACCACCTCGGGGCTCTCGTGCTCGAGCAGCTCGACGATCTTGGACAGGATGTCCTCGTCGAGCTCACAGGTTTCCAGCACGCTCAGCGCGCTCCACACCACCAGCGGATCCCCGTGCTCGAGCAGGTCGACGATCCGGGACAGGATCTCGTCGTCGAGGTCGCGGCCCTCGAGCACGCTCAGCGCGCTCCACACCACGAGCGGGTCGGAGTCGGCCAGCAACGCGACGATCGGCGCCAGCAGGTGATCGGGAAGGTCGCGGTTCTCCAGCAGCGACGCGGCGCGCTCGGCCAGGGATCGGTCCGGGTTGGCCAGCAACGTGACGATGCGTTCCAGGAGGTCATCAGGGAGTTGACGGCCGTCGAGGACCAGGCGGGCGCTGGCAGCGACCGCGGGATCCCGGTGCCCGAGCAGGCCGACGATGCGATCGAGCAGGTCATCGGGCAGAACCCGGCCGTCGAGCACGAGGCGGGCGCTGGCCGCGATCGCGGTGTCGCCGTGGCCGAGCAGCTCGACGATGCGCGCGACCAGATCGCTCGGGAGGACCCGGCCCTCGAGCGCGCGAAGGGCGCTGGCGACGACCGCGGGATCCCCATGCCCGAGCAGGTCGACCACGCAGGACAGCACGGCCTGGGGCAGCTGGCGGGTGACCGCGCGGGCCCGGGCCGGGCCGCCCTGGCGCACCCCGCGGAACGCCTCGAGGCCGAACAGCGCGTCACCGGCGACCGCCGGGTCGGGGTCGGTGAGCAGCGCCAGGTACTCGGTGAGCACGTCGGTGTTGTCGAGGTGGTTGGCGAGAGCCGCGCAGGCCGGCCGGCGCATCGCCGGGTGGCGCAGCGCCATCGTCAGCACCGGCGAGCGGGGCCGCAGCCTGGCCATCGCGATCGCGAGCTCCGGGCGCCGGTCCGCGACCGCGGCCATCGCGATCGCGAGCTCGTCGTGCAGCACCCCGGCCAGGTCCTCGGGCCGGTCTTCGAGCACCGCGACCGCGCCGGCCACCCCGGCCAGCAGCGAGAGATCGGGCCGGGACGAGGCGTACCGGTACAGCCAGCGCACGTACCGGTCGGCGGCTTCGTTAACGGCCATGGGTACATCCTTGCCAAGGCGCGGCTCGATGCCCAGACCGCACCCATAGCGAAGTTTCGGCGGGTATGTGCCGGGGGCGCTCTGCCGGGTCCGCGCCTACAGTTGGCGTACGGCCTCTCGATGCGGAGACTCATGACGGAAACACCGGTACGCGAGCACGTGACCTGGATGGTTGCCACGGCCGGCCGGGTCAAAGACGAGACCCCGTCGGTGCGCACCATCGAGCTGCGGGCGCCGGGCTGGCCGGGGCATCGCGCCGGGCAGCACCTGGACGTGCGGCTCACCGCGGATGACGGTTACCAGGCCGAGCGGTCGTACTCGATCGCGTCGGCGCCCGGCGAGCCGCTGGCGATCACCGTCGAGCGGCTCGACGACGGCGAGGTGTCGCCGTACCTGACCGAGGAGCTGCGGCCGGGCGACGAGATGGAGGTGCGCGGCCCGATCGGCGGGTACTTCGTCTGGGACGCCAGCGACGCCGGCACGCCGCTGCTGCTGGTGGGCGGCGGATCCGGGATCGTCCCGCTGCGGTCGATCCTGCGGTACCGGGAGCGGATCGGCGCCACCACCCCGACCAGGCTGCTCTACTCGGCACGCTCGCTCGCCGACGTGATCTACCGGAACGAGCTGGACGGCTACCGCGACGGCGTGGAGGTGATCTACACGCTGACCCGGAACCAGCCTCCTGGCTGGACCGGCCACGCCGGCCGGGTCGACGCCGCGCTGCTCACCGACGTCGCCTGGCCGATGAGCGAGGATCCGCTCGCGTTCGTCTGCGGTCCCACCAGCTTCGTCGAGACCGTGGCGGCCGGCCTGGTCGGGCTCGGCTACCTGCCGGGCCGGGTCAAGACCGAGCGCTTCGGCGCGACCGGCAAGAGCTGACAGCCGGGAGGGGCGCATGGGCCGTTACGCGCTGCTGATCCTCCCGTCGGCGAACCGCGTGTACGCGGAGGGGTCGACCGCGCTGACCGTTGCCGAGCTAGAGGCGTTCGGCGGGTCCGTGCTCGGCGGCCGGATTGGCGGCGCGTCGGCGGCCGTGATCGGCGGCGTGCCCTACGTCACCTTCGCCGCCGACCGCATCGACGCCAGCGACGCGGCGCTGCTCGCCAACCTCTCGTCGGTGTACGCGCTGTTCCGGATCGAGGACCGGCGCAGCGGCGGCGAGGTGCTGCGGCCGGTCGAGTTGCGCCCGCTCGACCGGTTCGACGATGACCTGATCACGATCCAGAAGTACCAGGGGAAGACGAACGAGCAGTTCACCAAGCTGCTGCTGAACGTCACGCTGCTGGCGTCCGGCTTCGCGAGCCAGATGCTGGACCGGAAGTTCGCGGTGCTCGACCCGCTGTGCGGCCGCGGGACGACGCTCAACCAGGCCCTGACGTACGGGTTTGACGCGGCCGGCATCGACCTCGACGCTAAGGACTTCGACGCGTACGCGGCGTTCATCCAGACCTGGCTGAAGCGCAAGCGGGTCAAGCACCACGCGGAGCAGGCGCGGCTGCGGCTCGGCGGCCGGGTGGCCGGCCGGCGGCTGCGGATCACCCTCGCGGCTGACAAGGACGACTACAAGGCCGGCGTCACCCAGCGCCTCGACGTGGTCAACGCCGACACGATCCGGGCCGCCGAGTTCTTCAAGCCGGAGACGTTCGACCTGGTCGTGGCCGACGCCCCGTACGGGGTCCAGCACGGCAGCCGGACCGCGGCCAGGGGCCTGGCGCGCAGCCCGGTGGACCTGCTGGCCGCCGCCGCACCCGGCTGGGCGAGCCTGCTGCGCAGCGGCGGCGCGTGCGGGATCGCGTGGAACACGCTGGTCGCCCGCCGCGACGAGGCGGCCAAGATCCTCGCGGACGCCGGACTGGATCCGGTGGACTCCGGGCCGTACCTGGGGTTCCGGCACCGGGTGGACCAGGCGATCGTGCGCGACATCCTGGTCGCCCGCAAGCCGTAGCCAACCGCCGGATGGGCCAGCGCAACCGGCCGACGGGACGAGTTTTCATGATCTGGGTGGCAAACGCCGCCTATTTGGCTGCTATCCACCCAGATAATGGAAAGTGACGCGGACATGCGGCGGGGCCGGTCCCGGCTGGCGGCCGGGCCGGCCCCGCGTGCGCTGACTACCTCAGCTACGTTCCCAGGTGACGCTGAACCCGTTGCCGCTGCTGTTCAGCGCTCCCGGCTGAGCCTCGACCGCGCCGGACGAGGTGACCATGGTGATCTCGTCGTCGGTGAACGAGGAGATCACGCCGGATGTCGAGCCCTCCGTCACCGTCGCGCCGGAGAAGCTGACCGTGCCGAAGTCGGTGAGCGGGTAGACGCCGGACGAACCGCTCGGCGCCTCGGCGATCCACTCGGCGCTGCTGTCCGCGGCGCCCGAGTAGGTCTGCGTGGTGCTGAAGCTGTCCGCGGGGTGGGTGGAGTCGGTGACCGCGAGCGTGTAGCTGTCACCACTACGGGTCACCGAAGCGGTGATCTGGTCGCCGGGATCGACGTTGGCGACGACCTGGACATCATTCTCCGGGTAGATCTCCCACCAGTCGTAGTAGTACACCGTGCCCTCGTAGGACTCGATGAGCGTGCCATCCTGCTCAACCGTGTCACTGCTGTAGCCGTCGATGCCGACCCAGAACGCGGCGAGCGACGTCGTCCTCCTGCCGCTGGAGACCCCCGTGGGCTCGGTCCAGCTGCCGGTCACCTTGGAGAAGCCGCTGCCGGTGTCGGCGTAACCCGACCAGTTGGTGCTCTCCACCTGGGTAAGGCCTCTGACCTTTGACGAGTGCCCGGCCACCCGCTGATCGGAACTGTGCCGGCCGATCGCGAGGTGCTCAATGGCGGTGCGGGCGATCGCGGCGGCTCTGGCGCTCGGCGCGGTGGCGGCGGTGCTGGCACCCGCCGCCGGGCCGAGGGCCAGGAGCATGCCGACGGCCGGCACGCACGCAGCTAAAGCGATGCCGAGGAGCCGATGAGGACGCAGATGCATAGGGAGGTTGCCTTTCGTGTTGGCGCGGCCACGGGCAGCCGCCGTCTACCGGATCGTAACTTTGCCAACCTTGATCATCAAGAGTCCGCCAAAGTATGGCTGGCTTGACATCGCATCCGATCCCGGATATTCCGTTACGGCGCGGGGCGAGCGTGTCCGCCAGGAAACCCCCGTGTTGGGAAATAGGCCGCGTTGGGTGTCAAATATAATCGGCACCGTTTGCGACGCCGCAAGCGAGTAACAAGCGGGTAGTAAGGCACACGCTTTGCCGATCTCCGGTACGACCTGAGCGAGGGGCGAGCACCGCATGTCGATCGAGGAGATCGAGGGCGAGATTCACGCTGCCTACCTGCGCCTTGCCGAGTCTGTTGCCCTGGTCCGTCACGGTCATGAGCATTACCTGGACAGCCTGGCTGCCCCGGGCGGCGAGCCGCTACGGCAGAGACCTCCCGAGGTTCACGGTTGGTATGCGGCCCCTGTGGTTGATGCGGCCGCTGATATGGCACATGAAACGGTGATCGCTGCGGCGATCCAGGCGCACGATCAGGCCGTTGGCCGCCTGCCGGAAACGGTTAATGCGCTTGCCGCCGCCAATCCCTGGGCACTGGCGGACTTCGGCGCCCCGGAATGGGACAGCTACCAGCCCGACCTGAGAGCGCCGTCGCCGACCGGGGTCCGGGTGGGTGTCCTCAACGTGGCGCACAGCGCCGGCATGCCGCTGATGCCGGCGGTCGCGAGGTTCACCGGGCACGGCCACCTGCTGGTCGAGGCCGAAGAGGGCGCCGGGGCCGGGGCCCGCTCCCTGCTGCAGGCTTTAACTCTCCGGCTCGCGGTGGCCACCAGGCCCGGCACGGTGCGGTTCGCGCTCGCCGACCCGCTCGGCCAGGGCGAGCAGCTCAGCGGGTTCCTGCGGCTGCCGGCCACGCTGCGGGTGGGCAGCGGGGTCGCCTCCAGCGCCGCGGAGATCGAGGCGCTGCTGAAGACGCTCACCGACCACGTGGTCGAGGTGACCCAGACCAGGCTGACCAACGTCTACGACTCGGTCGAGGCCTACAACGCCGCGACCACGGGGGTATCCGTTCCGTACCACGTCCTGGTCCTGGCGGGTTTCCCCGGCGGCATCAGCGAGCAATCGGCCGACCTGCTGACGCGGCTTGCCCGTAACGGCCCGCGCGCCGGGGTCTACATTCTGGCGACGATCGAGCGTGGCCAGGAGCGGGCCCGGGACCACGGCCTTTCCGCGCTCGCCGCGGCGGCCGCGGACCTGCACGTGGCCGCCGGGGGCACCGTGACCTGGAACGACCCCGACTTCGGCCGGTGGGCGATCGAGCCTGACGCGATGCCGCCGGCGGCACGGGTGAACGCGTGGCTGGACGCCGTGGGCGCCGCGGCCAGCCTGGGCTCGCGGGACCTGCCGTTCGCGCGGATCGCGATCCCGCCCGCCGAGCGCTGGGCCGCCGACACCACCGACGGCCTTGACGCCCAGATCGGCGTCGATAGCAAGGGTGAGCCACAGCACTTCGTGATGGGGACCCGGGGGGTGCACAACGGCCTGGTCGGCGGCGACGTGCGCATGGGCAAGAGCAACCTACTGCACGTGCTGATCACCCAGCTCGCGCTCAAGTACCCGCCGGAAGAGCTCGAGCTGTACCTGCTCGACTTCAAGGAAGTCGAGTTCGACGCGTACCTCACCCAGCGGCTGCCGCACGCCAGGGCGATCGCGTCCCGCACCGACCGCGAGTTCGGCCTCAGCATGCTGCGTCGATTCCATGACGAGATCGAGCGGCGGGCTCGGCTGTGCCGGCAGGCCAGGGTCACCCAGCTTCCCGAGTACCGCATCCAGACCGGACAGGTGCTGCCCAGGTCGCTGGTGATCATGGACGAGTTCCAGGTGCTGTTCAGCGAGGAGGACCGGCTGTCCAGGGAGGCCGGGGCGTTGCTGGCGGACATCGCCAAGCGAGGCGCGGCGTTCGGGCTGCACCTGCTGCTGGCCACCCAGTCGCCCGGCGGTTCGCTGACCGTGCACCTGCGGCCGGCCTACGAGCAGATGGCGCTGCGAATCGCTCTTGGCTGCCTGCTGCCGAGCGTCTCCCAGGCGATCCTGGGCGAGGGCAACGACGCGGCGATCAGGCTCAACAAGGCCGGCGACGCCATCTACAACGACCGCCGCGGTGAAGGCGCCAACCCGGTCATGCGGATCGCGATGCTGCCGACCGCCGGCCGGCTGGAGTGGATATCAACGATCCGGTCCCTTGGCGGCGATCGGGTCTACGAGCCGTCCGCCACCTTCGACCCGGACGCGCCAGCGGATTTCGCGGCCAACCCGGCCTGCGCGGTGTTCGCGGCAGATCCGGGCCGCTGGCCCGTTCCCGGCCCCACGACGGCGGCCTGGCTCGGCGAGGCGATCGAGATCAAGCCCGCCACCGCCGCCGTGTTCGAGAGCTTCGTGCGGTCGAACCTGCTGGTGATCGGCGACGAGGAACACGGCCACGCGCTGCTGCTCGCCACCCTGCTCAGCGCGGCGGTGCAGCGCTCGCCCGCCGACGTCTCGTTCGTGATCGCCGAATTCGCCCGGCCGTCCTCGCCGTTCCACCGCTACTTCGATCCGCTGCGTGACCTGCCGCACGAGGCCGTGGTCGTCGGTGGCGCCGATGCCCTCGCCGCCCTGCAGGATCTGAGCGCCGATCTCGACGCACGGCTCGCGGACGCCGGGGCATCACCGCGGCCGCTGCGGTTCTTCCTGGTCGCGGGGCTGCACCGGTGGCAGGAACTCGGCGCCGACAGCGAATGGGGCAAGCCCACAGCGGCGACGGCGCTGCTGACCAGGCTCGCCGAGCACGGCCCGGAGGTGGGCATCCACGTGGTGGTCTGGGCCGACAGCTACGCCACCGCCGAGCGGGCTCTGCGGCGCCCCGGCATCGGCCAATTCACGCTTCGCGTAGCCTTGCGCCTGCCGTCGCCTACGGAGAGCGATGCCCTTCTCGGCGTGCCCGCCGCGGCCAGCCTGGCGGACGACCGCGCCCTGTTCCGGGACGTGGACTGGCCGCACGAGCAGGTCGAGAAGTTCAAGCCGTACTCGTCCAGTTCGCTGTACGCATTCGCCCGAACCGCCTTCAGGAGACCGGCATGACCCCGATGCCAGCCCAAGCCCCCGCCACGGCGCTGTCCCCGTACCTTTCACTTCGCCAGGCGGTGCGGCCCGCGATCGTGACCTATACC
The DNA here is from genome assembly GCA_030041195.1 of Streptosporangiaceae bacterium. The sequence continues at coordinate 10,644 of JASHOI010000407.1, forward strand.
GTTCTTGCCAGCGAGCAGGAACGCGCCGGCGCGCTGGCCGATGAGGCCAGCCAGCTTCTGGAGGCCACGCGGGAACTGCTCGAGGCGGTCGGCCTGGTTCACCTGCTCAGCCCCGATCCCGGCGCGGAGATCCCGGGCAACGACCGCGGCGACCGCCAGGCCCGGCTGCTCGCCGCTTACGCAGACGCCGGAGTCCTGTGGGCCAAGGTCGTCGGCCACTCGATAGCACTTGCCGACGGACTGCTCGGCCAGGCCAGATGGCACGACGTGCTGCGGCTGGCCGACTTCCTCGAGCACGCCGGCGAAACGGTGGTCGCCGACAGCCTGCGCCAGCGCGCGAACGACGCGATACGCGGCGAGTACTACGCCCGGATCAGCTCCATACACGACAGAATGTCGCGAGAGGAAACGGCGGCGGCCATCGACACGCTGCGGTCGCTGCCCAAGGAATTCCCGGAGCGGAAACTGGAGATCGCGTTGCGCCTCCGGCCCCTCGGGGCGTCGGTGAAGACCGTCACCAGGCTGGACCGCCAGACGAGAAATACTGTCGAATCGGCGATGAGCAGCCTCCCCGATTCGGCCGACTACTACCTTGCCGTTCTCTCCGACATCTATTACAGCTTCGTGAAGTAGAGGAGGATCGTGGCCGAGGTCAACGTCAGCGACATTGAGGCACTTGCGGACTTCAGATCGCATCTGGCCGAGTTCAACAAGAATCTGGCGGAAAGCTTCAAGACCATGCGCACCCACTGGCGTGAACTCGGCGAGGTCTGGCGCGACGACATGTACCGCCGTTTTGGCGAGGCACTGGAGGAGGTCACGCCGGGCGTCGATTCCTACCTGGCGGCCACCGAGGCGCACGAGGCATATTTGCTCGCTCTCGTCGAGCGTCTCCGGGCGGTCCGCGAACTGTCGGCGGAGTGACGGACGTGGCCGATATCCACGCGGACGTCGAGGCGCTCAAGGAGTTCGCCGGCGCGCTCACCCGGTACCGGTACGCCCAGCGCGAGGTGGCAGACCGGGGCGACCACGAGATCGCGGCGACACGCGCCTCGCTCGAGGAAAAGGCCAGTCGATGGCGGTCATTGCTGAACCAGCGGCAGGCCAATCTCGCCGCCTGCCAGCGCGCGGCGGCCCTGGACACCGACGGCGGCGGCCACACGGACTGCCATGCGGAGGCCGCGGCGGTGCGGGAGGCACAGGAACGGCTGGAGTCGATCAGGCGCTGGCAGCAGCAGGTCGAGGACGGAGCCAGCGCGTACCTCGGCCCGGCGGGCCGGTTCCGGAACCTGCTCGAGGTGGACCTGCCGCGGACCGAGAACCACCTGCAGGCCATCGTCGACGGCCTCGAGGCCGCGCGGGGCGTCCGGGTGGCACGATCCTGACGCCGGCCGGAGAAGGAACGAGCTGATGGCCGGCCGCCCGCACGAGGACGGGGAACTCCTGCTCAGAGAAATAGGGTCCGCCTGGTCCGGAACGCAGCAGCACTGGCATGATGACCTGGCGAGCAACTTTGGCCGCCTGCACTGGGCGCCGTTGGTCGACGAGTCCCGCTCCTACCTGCGGGCACTCGGCGAGTGCATGGAACTGCTGACCACCGCCGAGCGGGAAACCGAGTACTGAGCAACGGATGCCGTTCGTGACCGGTTCACGAGATCGGCCGTGGATGCACCCCCCCAAGGGTTTTTCGTCCCTCGGGAGCTATTCGTCCTTGCCCCGGGTTACTCAGGATGCCCTAATCTTCCTGAAGGAGAGGAGTTAACACACTTCCCTCCCCGCCCGGGATCAACGCGTGGCCCGGGTGTCCCATGTCCCCCCGCTGATGGAGGCCCCGTGGTCCCTGTTGCTTCCGGTCGACACCGGAGGCCTGAGGACGAGCTGTTCAGTACCCCCGAGTTCTACCAGGAGCCAGGCATGGCAGGTCCCGAAGCCGGTTACGCCGGCGAGTGGGGGCCCGGGCCGGCCGCGGCGCCCGGACCTCAGGCTTACGACAGAGTTGACTTCCAACCCGCGAATGGGCAGCCCATGGACGTTGTTCCGGACTGGCCGCCGGACTCGCTCGGAGCCTCCTGGCCCCAGTGGGACGCGCCGCCGCCCGCGCTGTATCCCGATCACCCTTCCGCCCCGGTACCGCGGGTGCAGATGGCCGCGCCGGCCGGGGCCGCCATGCGCGGCAACCCCGGACGCCCCGCCGGGCCGATGACCGGGCCGCCTCAGCTGCCGCAGCGGCGGCGGCCGGGAGGCCCCGGGCCAGTCGGCCCCGGGAACGGCGGACCTCGGGCCAACGGCGGCGGTCCCCCTCCGGGCGGGCCGGGCCGGTCAGCCCAGGCGCGGAACGTGCCGCTGACGCAGGACTTCAACACGGGCGACATTTACAACACCGGCGACCTCTACAACGCCGGTGACATGTACAACTCCGGCCAGTTCCCCGCGGTGCGCCCCGACTACCCGGCAGGCCCGAACGTGCAGCCGCAGGCCGGAGGGCCAGCGCCGCGGCAGGCCGGCCCAGGCGGGCCCGGCGGGGCAAGCCGGGCCAATGGACTCGCACGGCGTAACGGGCCCGGCCAAGCAGGCGGACCGGCACCCCGGCGCGGCGGACCCGCGCGGCCCAACGGGATGCCGGGGCCTGGCGGACCGGCCGCACCCAACGGTTACGCACAGCCCGGCCCACCCGCCGGCTACCCGCAGCCCGGCCCACCCGCCGGTTACGCACAGCCCGGACCCAACGGCTACCCGCAGCCCGGACCCAACAGCTACGCGGGAGCCGGGCCGACCGGGATGCCAGGGCCTGGCGGACCGGCCGCACCCAACGGCTATCCGACCCTCGGCGGGCCGGCCGGACCCAGCCGACGACCCGGACCGGGAGGACCCAGGCGACAGAACGCGCTCCCCGGACCTGCCGGACCGGCCGCGCCCAACGGCTACCCACAGCCGGGCGCACCCACCGGACCCAACGGCTTCGTAAGGCCGGGCGCGCCGACCGGGTCAAACGGCTTCCCGACCCTTGGCGGACCACCCGCGCCCAACGGACGCCCAGGACCGGGCGGGCCCGCCGGAACCGGCGGCTACCCGACCCTCGGCGGACCCAGCGCCCCAGCGCGGCCCGACAGGCCAGCGCGGGCCGGCGGCCCTCCGCGGGCCGGCGGACCTCGTGCAGGCGGAGCCACCGGACCCGGCGGCTTCCCAACC
>JASHOI010000408.1 GCA_030041195.1 Streptosporangiaceae bacterium
TGGACCAGGCCGGCGCGCCGGGCACGGTGGTGATCTCGGCGATCGGCGGGACCGCCGGGGTGGGCAAGACCGCTTTGGCGCTGCACTGGGCGCATCAGACCGCCGGCCGGTTCGGTGACGGGCAGCTTTACGTGAACCTGCGCGGCTACGATCCCTCGGGCGCCCCGGCAGCGCCTGCCGAGGCGATCCGGGGGTTCCTGGACGCACTGGGCGTGCCGCCGGAACGGATCCCGGCCAGCACCGAGGCGCAGGCGGGCCTGTACCGCGGCCTGCTGGCGGATAGGCGGATGCTGATCGTGGCCGACAACGCCCACGACGAGCAGCAGGTCCGGCCGCTGCTGCCGGCCAGCCCGGGCAGCCTGGTCCTGGTCACCAGCCGCAACCAGCTGGCCGGGTTGGGGGCCGCCGACGGAGCACGTTTGATCAGCCTGGATGTGCTGAGCCACGCCGAGGCGGTGCAGATGCTGACCACGCGGCTGGGCGCCGCCCGGGCAGCAGCCGAACCTGAAGCGCTGGGTGAGATCGCCAGCCTGTGCGCGTGCCTGCCGCTGGCGCTCGCGGTCGCCGGGGCCCGCGCCGCCGCCCGGCCCCATTTCCCGCTGAGCGCCCTGGCCGCCGAGCTCGCCGATTCGGCCGGGCGCCTGGACGCCCTGGACGCTGGTGATCCGGGCTCCAGCGTGCGAGCGGTGTTCTCCTGGTCCACCCGGCAGCTCACCGGCGAGGCGGCGCGGATGTTCCGGCTGCTGGGCCTGCACCCCGGGCCCGATATCTCCGTCCCCGCCGCCGCCAGCCTGGCCGGTATGACTGAGGCCGACAGCCGGCGATTGTTGCGTGAGCTGGCCAGCGCGCACCTGATCATCGAGCACGTCCCCGGCCGGTACGCACTCCACGACCTGCTGCGCGCTTACGCCGCCGAGCAAACCCACCACGCCGACGATGAGCCCGAGCGCACCGCCGCCATCGGCCGGGTCCTCGACCACTACCTGCACACGGCCGCCCGCGCCGCCCTGCTGCTGGTCCCATCCCAGGAGCCGGTGGTCCTCGCCCCGCCCCGGCCCCGCGCCGCCCCCGAGCAGCCCGCCGATCACCCGCAGGCGCTGGCCTGGTTCGAGGCCGAGCACAAGGTACTGCTCGCTGCGGTAGTCTTCGCCGCCGAACTCGGGTTCGACGCTTACGCCTGGCAGCTGCCCTGGGCCATGTCGTCCTTCCTCCAGATTCGCGGGCACCGGCAGGAACGGGCAGCGACCCAGCGCACGGCGCTGGCCGCCGCGGCCCGGCTGGGAGACACGGCCGGGCAGGCCCTCTCTGGCCGCCTCCTGGCAAACGCCTGCAGCGGTCTCGGCCACCATGATCAGGCTCGCGGCCACTACGCCAGCAGCCTCACGCTGTACCACCGGCTCGGCAACCGCCTCGGCGAGGCCAAGGTTCACCAGAATCTTGGCGTGCTAGCCCATGGTCAGGGCTGCTACGCCGATGCGCTCGGGCACGCCGAGCAGGCGCTGCGCCTGTACCAGGCCATCGGCGACAAGGCGGCCATAGCCGAGGCTCTTAACGACGTCGGCTGGTACCACGGCCTGCTAGGCGACTACCAGCAGGCCCGCGCGTTTTGCCGGCAGGCGCTCACTTTGAGCGCGCAAGCCGGCTACCGCTGGCTCGAGGGGATTGTCCTGGACAGCCTGGGATACGCCGAGCACCATCTCGGCAACCTCGCCGAGGCCGCCGCCTGCTATGGGCGCGCGCTCAGTCTGTACCGGGAACTCGGCTCCCGCTTCCATGAAGCCGAAGCCCTCACCCGCCTCGGTGATACTCGCCACTCTCTCGGCGATCTGGCCCAGGCCGAGGAGGCCTGGCAGCAGGCGCTGGCCATCCTCGACGACCTGCAGCATCCGCACGCCGACCAGGTACGCGCGAAGCTGGCCAGCTCAACCGGCTGACGGGACTTCAGGTGTCCGCGAACAGCTGGAGGACGACGGCCGGGTCGTGCTTCGCCGGCGTGTCGCGGACCAAGCGCAGGCTCAGCTTGCCGGGAAGGAAGTAGTTCCGGCTCCACTGCACGGGACGGCCTTCCGCGGAACCGGCGCCGTCGAGGTAGATGGTCTCGGTCATCATGAGCGCGGCCGTCGGGTGGTCCAGGCCGAGCGACGTTGCGGCCGGCTGGCCGGGTTCGAGCAGCGCAGCGCCGATTTCCACCTCGCTGAACGCGACCGGGATGCCCTCATCCAGGAGCAGGTCGAGCACCATCTGATGCGATGACAGGCACTCGCTGACCTTTCCCGCGGGGATCAGGTCCGCGGGGAGCACGTCGGTCATCCATGCTGCGGCCTCACCGTCGAGGAGCAGAACGCGGCAAACGCGGGTCACCTCGGCTCCGTCGGTCAGCTCGAGTGCGCCGGCCTCGTCGCTGGTGGCCCGGGCGGTGTCGACGCGAAGTTGCTCGCTGTCGGCCTTGATCCCGAGCCGCTCGGCGATGCTCGTGTACGTCTCCAGCCTGCCGAGCTCGGCCACGCTGCTGCCCAGCTTGATGCCGACCGGGCCTGGCTCATCGCTGCGCTCGGGAAGCCGGGCCAGGAACGTGCCGCTGCCCTGGCGCCGGACCAGCAGTCCGCGCTCGGCAAGCCGTCCCACCGCGGTCCTGATCGTCGCGCGGGAGACGCCCAGGCTCCGCACCAGCTCCGCTTCCGGCGGAATGCGGTCACCGACCCGGTACCGCCGGTGCACCAGCAGGTCCTCGAGCACCTTCTCGGCCTGCGCGTAGAGGGGAACGCGGCGAAGCGTTGCGGCGGCGTCGCCTGATCGGCCGTCGTTTCCGGTCACGTCTTCATGCTAGGGATCCACCGCGTCGCCGTCGCCGGGGAGTGATGAATTCATCCTCTTGACGTACCAATTTGTATTGAGGTAAGACCGGGAGGAAACCGGCCGCTCCGGTCGTTCCCGGAGCCGCGGAGGGAGCGGATCATGACGGCGACGGCTGAGCGGACCACGGCGGTACGGCACCTGCTGGACCCGCTGACCGCGGAGGAGATCGAGGCCGCCACCCGGATACTCAAGCGGGACCGCGGCCTGGCCGAGAGCGCGCGCTTCGTCTACGTCACGCTGCGGGAACCTCCGAAGGACGTGGTGCTCGGTTACCGACCGCGCGAGCCGATCGACCGCGAGGCGGACGTCGTGATCCGGGAGCGGGCCGAGCACAAGACCTACGAGGCGGTGGTCTCGATCACCGCCGGCGAAGTGCGCCTGTGGCGAGAGCTGGACGGGATTCAGCCGGCGGTCATGCTCGAGGAGTTCCTGGCCACCGAGGAGGCGGTGCGGAAGGACCCCCGGTGGCAGGAGGCGATGCGCAAGCGCGGCATCACCGACTTCGACATGGCGATGATCGACCCGTGGTCGGTGGGGTACGGCGGCCCCGAGGACGCGGCCAGCGAGGGCCGGTTCCTGCGGCCACTGACCTGGGTGCGCCAGGGCGACCCCGAGGACCACGGGTACGCCCGCCCGGTGGAGGGCCTGATCGTCCGCTTCGACCTGGACCGCATGGAGGTCGTGGACATCGAGGATCACGGCGCGATCCCGCTGCCGCGCAGCAGCGGTAACTACACCTCCGAGGCGATCCGCGACCCTGGGAACGTGCCGCATTTCCCGGACGGCGACCGGCAGGACCTGAAACCGGTCGAGATCACCCAGCCCGAAGGCACCAGCTTCACCGTCGACGGGCACGAGGTGAGCTGGCAGAAGTGGCGGTTCCAGGTTGGCTTCACGCCCCGCGAGGGTCTGGTCCTATTCCTGGTGCGCTATGCGGACCACGGGACGTTCCGGCCGGTCATCTACCGCGCCTCGCTCACGGAGATGGTCATCCCGTATGGCGACCCGAGTCCCGCGCAGCACCGAAAGAACGTCTTCGACATGGGCGAGTACGGCATCGGGGTGCTCGCCAACAGCCTGGAGCTGGGCTGTGACTGCCTGGGCGAGATCCGCTACTTCGACGCCTGGCTCAACGACAACGACGGTCACGCGCAGGTGATCAAGAACGCGATCTGCCTGCACGAAGAAGACCACGGCATGTTGTGGAAGCACACTGACTGGCGCACCGGCAAGGCCGAGGTCCGGCGGTCGCGGCGGCTGGTGATCTCCATGATCGCCACCGTCGGGAACTACGAGTACGGCTACTTCTGGTACCTCTACCAGGACGGCACCATCGAGTACGAGGTCAAGCTGACCGGCGTGATCTCCAACGGGGCGCTGCCACCGGGGGAGAAGCCGACGCATGGCACCCTGGTCGCGCCGCAGGTCTACGGGCCCAACCACCAGCACATCTTCTGTGTACGGCTGGACATGATGGTCGACGGGCCGCAGAACACGGTCGTTGAGTGCGACTCGGTGGCGGTGCCGCCCGGTCCGGAGAACCCGTACGGCAACGCGTGGGTGGTGCGGCAGGCCCCGTTGCGCCGCGAGTCCGAGGCTCAGCGGGTGGCCGACGGGCGCGCCGCCCGGTACTGGAAGATCACCAACCCGGGCCGGCTGAACGCCACCGGCGAGGCGGTTGCGTACAAGCTCGTGCCCCAGGACAGCGTGCTGCCCTTCTGGCAGCCGAGCAACCAGCTCGCGCGGCGGGCCGAGTTCGCCACCAAGCACCTGTGGGTCACCGCCTACGACCCCGGGCAGCGGTTCCCGGCCGGGGAGTACCCGAACCAGCACCCGGGCGGGGACGGCCTGCCGGCCTGGACCGCGGCAGACCGGTCCCTGGAGAACACCGACGTCGTGCTCTGGCACACGTTCAGCGCCCACCACGTGGTGCGCCCGGAGGACTGGCCGGTGATGCCGGTCACCCGCGTCGGGTTTCAGCTACGCGCGGACGGCTTCTTCGACGGCAACCCCGCCCTCGATGTGCCGCCGCCGGAGCACTGCCGGCACCAGGGCTGAGACCGCGGGGCGGTAGCGGGCCCTGTGTCAGCGCGCCCCGGGCTGCACGCGCCCAGCGCGCGCGTGCCGTTGTAATGAGTTCGTTATGCATCCGTGCGTATTTCGCGGTGCCTGAATGGCTCTTGACCACCGAGGTGGCATAGGCCAATTTTCGCTGGACCTTTCGCCAATGCGGGCACAGGATGAGGTGGCGTGCAGATGGGGGACTCAGGCATGA
>JASHOI010000040.1 GCA_030041195.1 Streptosporangiaceae bacterium
GCCGCTGGGGCCGCGGCTGGGGCCGCGGTCGGCTGGGCCCGGCACGCCGATGAGATCGTGCTCTACCGGAACGGCATCGCGCTGCTCGTCGACGCGCGCGCCTCCGGGATCACGCTCGAGCCGGGCACCAACGTCGCCGGGGAGCCGGCCGACGAGATCCGCCTGGACGCCGCTGACCTGGTCGTGCTCGCTCCGGCGCCATCCGCCGACGCCGTGCGGGCCCGGCTCGGCCTGCTCCGGGCCGCGGCGCTGACCGGCGCGGTCGCCGGGGCCTACGAGCTCACCAGGGCTCACGTGACCACCCGCGAGCAGTTCGGCAGGCCGCTGGTGCGCATCCCCGCCGTCGCCGCCAACCTTGCCATGATCAAGGCCGCGCTGATCGAGAGCGAGGCGGCGCTCGCCCGGGCCGGCGACGCCTCGCTCGCGTCGGCCGCCGTGGCCAGGGTCATCGCCGGGCGGGCCGCGACCCGGACCGCTCGCATCGCTCATCAGCTGCACGGGGCGATCGGGGTCACCGCCGAGTACTCGCTGCACCGGTTCACCAAGCGCCTGTGGGCCTGGCGCGACGCCGACACCACCGAGCACGACTGGGCCGTGCTGCTCGGTGAGCTGGCGGCGGCCGGCGGTGAGCCGGCCTTCTGGGATGACCTGACCGCGGCACCGTGAAGAAAACCGCACGCCCCGCATTCCATGATCTTGGTGTCTGAATACCGCATAGCGGTATTAATCAACCACGATCATGGAAAGGGCTCGCACACCAAGATCAAACCTGCCTGCTGATGAGTTGCATTCGGCGAAGGGCGCGAGCGGTTACCCGCTGGCGCCGAAGCCCAGGCGGGTGCGGACCATCCCGGTCACCTCGCGGAGTTCGTCGATCTTCAGCAGCCGGCCGGCCAGCCAGTAGAGCAGCAGGCCGCCGGCGCCACCGATCACGACCGTGGCCGTTGCGGCCAGCATCCCGGGCCGCGCCGCGACGTCGACCAGCACGGTCACCGCGATCGCGAAGATCATGCCAGGGACCGCGGCGAGGTGCATCCGCAGCAGCGTCGAGTTGATCTGGCGGTTGTCCAGGCCGCCCACGCGCCGTCCGAGCGCCCACCACAGCCCCGCCACCATCACCAGGTTCGAGACCCCGAACCCGGCCGCGACACCGGCGACGACGTAGCCCGGCGGGAGGATGGCCAGCGCGCTGAAGCTGCACACGATCCGGACCGCCATCGAGATGCCGCCGATGACCGCCGGGGTGCGGCTGTCCCGCATCGCGTAGAAGACCCGCAGCTGCAGGTTGAACAGCGTGTACGGCAGCAGCCCGAGGGAAAGCACGCCGAACACCACGCCCAGGTACCTGGCGGACGCCGCCGACGTGCTGCCGTGCCCGAACAGCACCTCCGCCAGCGGCGGCCCAAGCACGGCCAGGATCAGGGCCCCGGGAACCACGAGGGCCGACGACAGCCGGGTGGCGGCGGAGAAGTCCCTGGTGACCAGGTCGTTAGAGCCCTCGGCCGCGTGCGAGCTCATCCTGGGCAGCATCGCGGTGATCACCGAGACGCCGACGATCGCGTACGGCAGCTGGAACATCGTCCAGGCGTTGGCGAAGGTGGCGTAGCCGGCTCCGGCGCAGCTCGCGCAGACCCGCGCGCCCGCGTTGTTGGACACGATCGTGGTCGCCATGAACGAGAGCTGCGTGGTGATCACGTAACCGAGCATCCAGCCGCCCATCCGGCCGATCTCGGAGATCTCGGCGCGCCGGAAGTCGAACCTGGGACGCCAGCGGAAGCCGACCGCACGCATCGACGGGATCAGCCCGGCCGTCTGCAGCGCCAGGCCGAGCGTGGTCCCGATCGCCAGCAGCTGAACCTCTCGCGGGGAAAGGCTCGCCGGGGTGCGGTTCAGGCCCGCGATCGCGACGAACGCGATGCCGACCCCGATCACGACGATGTTGTTGATGATCGGCGTCCACATCGGCGCGGCGAAGCTGCCGCGCGCGTTCAGGATCGCTCCGGCCAGCGAGCCGACCCCGTAGAAGAAGATCTGCGGCAGGAAGAAGTACGAGAAGATCACGGTCAGGTGGTATGTGGCGGCGTTCGTTATGCCGTGCCCGTAGACGGCGGTGATGGGCACGGCGGCGGCCGTCGCGATCGCCGTGATCACGCCAAGGGCCAGCACGCCCAGCGTGAACATCCGCTGGTCATAGGCCTCGCCTCCGTCGCGGTTGCGCTTGGCCGCGTGCACCAGCAGCGGCACCACGACCGCGGTGAAGATCCCGCCGACGGCGAGGTTGTACACCGCGTTGGGCACGGAGTTCGCGACGTTGTACGCGTCGCCCAGGTCCTTGGTGCCGAGCGCGTACAGCAGCACGAACGTCCGCAGGAACCCGGTGAACCGCGAGGCCAGGGTGCCGGCCGCCATGACGCTGCTGGACCGGAACGTGCTGCTCCGCCGGCTGGCCGGGCGGCCCGGCGCGTGGCCGGGCGCTGCCGCGGTCTCGGGCGCCTCTGGGTTGGCTCCGTCGGCGTGGTCAGCGGCGAGCTCCGGGTCGGCGGGGGTGCCTCCTGGCTGGGTGTGACGTTCCGCCGTGGTCATCGGCGGGCCCCGGCCGGCACGTCGGCCGGGCTGCCGCGTCTGGCTGGTCTGCGCAGCATGATGCGGCCGCGGCTGGCCCGCGACGCCGCCCTGGCGCGCTCCATCGCTACCTCGCGCGCTGCGAGCTCGACATCGTCGGCCAGCGGCGGCAGGTCCGCGTCACCGTGGCGGCGTCGCAGCGCGGCGCGGATCAGGAAGTCGGCCAGCGCCGGGTTTCTCGGCAGGCACGGTCCGCGAAGGTGGGTGCCGACCGCGCTGCCAAGCTGCACGCCCTCGGTGCCGTCGCCGTTGTTGCCGGTGCCGCTGACCACCCGCCCGAGCGGCGTGGCGGTCGGGCCGAGGTAGGTGCCGCCGCTGTGGTTCTCGAAGCCGACGAGCAGCTGGTCGTGCCACCGCACGACCAGGTCGCCCATGGCGCGGTCCGCCCTGGCCTCGGTGAGCGAGCCGTACTGCTCGTTGAGGATCGCGCGGTGCCCGAAGGTCCAGGCGTCGAACAGCCCGACTCCGGGCAGCCTGGATCCCGCGCCCGACTGGCAGAAGCGGCCGAACAGCTCGAAGCCGCCGCCAACGGCCAGCGCCGCGGCCCCCTGCCGCACCGCCTCGCGGATGCCCGGTCCCTTGACCTCGTGCAGGTCGGTGGCGATCAGTCGCTGCTGCGATTCGCCGCCGCTGCCGATGATGATGAGGTCGAGATCCCCGGGCTCGGCGCGGTCACCGAGCCGGAGCTCCCGGACGTCCACGGCGATGCCGCGCCACTCACAGCGGCGCCGGATCGTCGCGACGTTCCCTCGGTCGCCGTAGGTGGACATGATGTCCGGGTACAGGCATCCGAGCGTGATCTTCATGGCTGCCCCGCCCCTGCGAGCTGGTCGGTTTGCCACACTTCCCTGACGAATCCGTGCTGCCGCAGCCACCGCCGGACCTGCTGCAACACGATCGACGTGGACACCAGCCAGAGCGGCTCGCCGGCCGGGGTGCGCGCGAGCGCGAGCTGGAACGCCCGCACCGGGTCCGGCTCGGTCGTCAGCGTGGCCTCCTTTGTGCCGCCGAGCCAGCCCGCGTACTTCAGCCGGACCGTGAGGTCGTAAGCGCGGTTTCCGGTGACGACCGGGGACGGGATCAGCCCGCAGACGGACTCGAAGTCGACATCCCAGATCCAGGACGTGTCCGGCTGCTTGCCCTCGCAGTCGTTCAGGCCGAGCATGATCCGCCTGGGCTGCCCGTCGCCGAGCACGGCGCGCAGCACCTCGGTGTAGCCGTTGGCGTTCTTGGCCAGGGTCAGGTACACGTCGCGGCCGGCGACCTCGATCCGCTCCATCCGCAGCGAACTCGGCGTGACCCGCTCGATCGCGAGAAACGCGCGGTCGGGTAGCTGGCACGCGGTGGCAGCGGCGAGCGCGGCGGCCGCGTTGTAGGCGTTGTAGAGGCCGGGCAGCGGGATCTCAAGCAGCATCTCAGCGGCGGGCGTGACGGCCTGGACCCGCGAGGACGCCGATCCGAGCAGGTCGACCTTGGTGAGCCTGACTTGCGGCTGGGGACGGGCCAGGCCGCAGTGGTGGCATGACCAGTGGCCGAGATGGGCGTAGAAGACGCACCGGTAGACGAGCTCACTGTCGCACCGCGGACAACGCGGGAAATCGGACGTGGGATCGGTACCGTCTCTGGCCAGCCCCATGTCCTGGAGCCCGAAATACAGCCTCGGGTTGTCCAGGTCGGGAGCCAGGTACGCGACCCTTGGGTCATCGGCGTTCAGGACAAGCGTGGTATCGGCGGGCAGTTCCCGCATCGCCCGCTCCAGCATCGACGTGAGGTATGCGGGCTCCAAATACCGGTCGAGCTGATCGCGGAAGACATTGGTGAACACCAGCGCGCGGGGCCTGCCGATCTGGCCGACAATTCCGGGGAATGATCCCTCGTCAACCTCGAACAGGCCGATGGCACGGTCGTCATCCGGCAGGTGACCAGACCGGCCGGAGCTGGCAACCAGCGTGGTGGCGAGCCCGGACAGCTGGTTCGAGCCCTCGCGGTTGAGTATCGGGTGCAGTCCCGCGGCGCGCATGGCGCCGGCCAGCAGCCGGCACGTCGTGCCCTTGCCGTTGGAGCCGGTGACCAGCACCGCACCCTGCGGAATCTCCGAGGCGAGACCGGCCAGCATGCCCGGGTCTATGGCCAGCGCCACGGCCCCTGGTACGGCGCTTCCGTTCCCTTTCCCGAGCCTGCGGCTGCCGTCGCGCACCACCTTGCCCACCGACACGGCAAAGGCGCGGCGGGCCGAAGCGACCGAGTGAATCTGGGCAGCCTTAACTGCAGTCAATGATTGCTTCTCCCCCGAATATGGCCCTCGACCCACGATGCCGAAGTAGCGCCCGGTTTCCCGCCTTAATGGCTAAGGTGAGACCTTCCCTAGAGCGGGCGGACGGAAGCCGGGCGGCCTTTGCCTTTAAGAGGATTTTGCTGAGTGGTGATGGTCGGCAGCGCGGCATCCAGGATGGCTTCCGACGACCCCTGGTGGCGTCGCGCGGACGGGTGGTGTCATAATGCCACATTATGGACATCGCCAAGCTGCTGGCCCTAACCGTGTACCGGGCGTTCGACGTCGACGCGGAGGGCCGCATCCTGGCTGGCAGCGATGCGAGCGGTTCGATTCAGCTCATCGAGATCCAGCCGGATGGCACCGCGGTCCCGCTCACCGCGCTGCCCGGGGCATGCACCGGCCGCTACCTGCCCGGCCAGCGAGCGGTGATCGTCTCGCACGACGAGGGCGGCGACGAGCGGTATCAGCTGTCACTGCTGCGGCTGCCGCTGCCCGGACCCGCGGCCACGGCGGATGACCTGGAGCCGGTGGTCTGCGATCCCCGCTTCATCCACAACCTGGCCGATGTCAAGCCAGGCCAGATCTGTTACCTGACCAACCGGCGGGACGGCGTCGCGTTCGATCCGGTCATCAGAAGCCTGAGCGACGGCACCGAACGGGCCCTTGTGCTGGGTGACGGGTGGATCGACGAGGCGAAGGTGTCACCGGACGGACGCTGGCTCGCGGTCAACGTGAATTCGGCCGTCACGGCGAACGCAGCGCACGTGCTGCTGGTCGACCTGGCCGCGCCGCCGGGGTCCGGCGTGACCGAGGTCACCGAGCCGGACGCGCCGGCCATGAACGACCGCCTGAGCTGGCTGCCGGGCAGCGACGGGCTGCTGCTCACCTCCAACGCCGGCCGCGAGTTCACCGGGATCGCCCGGTACCACCTGGCCACACGGGGATGGGAATGGCTGGTCACCGACGATGCCGCCGATCTCGCTGGCTGGCTCGCGCCGGACGGGTCGCACCTGCTGGTCGAGCGCAACGACGACGGCGCCTCCGTGCTCGCGCTGCACGACCCGGCCACCGGCAAGCACCTGCGCGACCTGGCCCTGCCGGCCGCCGGCTGCGTGTCCGACATCCGGTTGCCCGACCCGTGCTGGGCCCCTGACGCGCGCGCGGTCGTGCTCTCGATCAGCGCCCCGGCGGCGCCCGGCGACGTGCTCACCGTTGATCCCGGCACCGGAACGCTGCGCCAGCTCACCCGCTCGGCCCGGGCTCTGGGCGGCGAGCAGGCGGCCGAGCCCGAGCAGCACCGGGTGCCCACGCCGGATGGGCAGCAGGTGCCGTGCCTGGTGTACCGCGGCACCAAGGACGGCGGGCTGACGGGGTCGGCCGTGCTGGTGGTGCACGGCGGCCCCGAAGCCCAGGCCAGGAAGAACTTCAACCCGTACGTCCAGGCCCTCGCGGCGGCCGGGCACACGGTCGTGGTGCCGAACGTCCGCGGCTCGACCGGCTACGGCAAGCACTGGTACTCGGCCGACGACGTGCGCCGCCGGCTTGACTCCGTGGCCGACCTGGCCGCGATCCACGCCTGGCTGCCCACCCTGGGCGTCGACCCGGCACGCGCCGCGCTGTGGGGCGGGTCCTACGGGGGGTACATGGTGCTGGCCGGGCTCGCCTTCCAGCCGGCCCTGTGGGCCGCGGGCGTTGACATCGTCGGCATTTCGTCGCTGGTCACGTTCCTCGAGAACACCTCCGCCTACCGGCGGGCCTACCGCGAACGCGAGTACGGCAGCCTGGCCGCCGACCGCGAGTTCCTGCACCAGGTGTCGCCGCTGACCCGGATCGACCAGCTTCGGGCGCCGTTGTTCATCATCCACGGCGCCAACGACCCCCGGGTGCCGCTGAGCGAGGCCGAGCAGATCCACGCCGCCCTCACCGCCCGCGGCCAGGAGTGCGAGCTGCTCGTCTACGGCAACGAGGGGCACGGGCTGGCGCAGCGGTCGAACCGGGAGGACGCGCTGCCCAAGGCCATCGCGTTCCTGACCAGGCACCTGGCCGCATGACCTAAGTCCCGCAACCGCGGCCCGTTCGGCCCGGGCGCAGACCGGCGTCGAGGCGCTGGAATATGCACCAGGCTCGAGGAGGTGATCGCGGTGAGGATGACAACGGTCGGGGACGTCATGACCACCAGCGTCGTGGACGTCCGGGAAGACACAGGATTCAAGGACATAGTCACGGTGATGCGCAGCCATCACGCCACCGCGCTCCCGGTCACCGATTCGGCCGGCTGCGTCATCGGGCTGCTAACCGACGCGGACCTCATGCGTAAGGAGGTCGTCCCGGAGGTCATCGACGGCGACACGCTCGTGTGGCATGTGACGGACGGAGCCAGGGCTTCGGGCATGATCGCAGGGGAGTTGATGAGCTGGCCGGTCGTGACCGTCGGCCAAGATGCCCCGGTCGAGGAGGCCGTTCGCCTCATGCAGGCACGCGGGGCCAAGCAGCTGCCGGTGGTGGACGGGAACGGCCGGCTCCGGGGAATCGTCAGCCGGCTGGATGTGCTGAGCGTCTTCGAGCGCCCCGATGCCGAGATCAGGGACGAGGTCGCCAACGGGATCATCGCGCAGCGGTTCGGGCTCGATCCCGGTGCGTTCGCCGAGACCGTGCGGTCCGGCATCGTGACGGTCACCGGATCGGTGGACCGCCGGGACGACGCGCTCGCCCTGCTCGCCGCGATCCGGCACCTGGAAGGAGTCGTAAGCGTCTGCGACGGGCTCAGCTATCCGGCTGAGGACGACCATCTTCGCGAAGCCGCGGCAGCGGTCACCGGGTACCGCCGGCACCACCTCCGCCATCTCCACCTGAGCCGGCACGCCCT
>JASHOI010000409.1 GCA_030041195.1 Streptosporangiaceae bacterium
CTGGCCATTGTGACGATCTCGGTCAAGTCGGTGCACTCCAACAGCACCAAGCCGATCCTCTGGCTCGCCATCGCCGGGGTGCTCGCGCTCGGGCTGGTTGTCGGGGGCCGTTACCTGACCGCCAGGAACCAGATAAAGGCGGAATTGGCCAGCGGGGACCAGTACCGCGGGCTGGCCGACGAGTACCGGCGGCTGTCTGACCTGGCCATCACCGCGCAGGAGCACACCGACCTCAAGCTCCGCGACGTCGGTGTGCAACTCGACTACCTGCGCGAGAAGATCGAGTCGCTGCAGAAGATCCTCGAGGACGTCGAGTAGGTGCCGGTTAGTGGCGTTGACCGGCCACGGGGCTATCCGTTCCGGCCACTGCTCCGGAGCGCTGAACGTAATCGATGACGGCCACCGCGACGACGACCGCGGCGGCGCAGGCGCCCAGGGCGAGCGCGGAGACGTGCGGTGCGGCCAGCCCGAGCAGGGCCAGAACGACCACGCCCCCGATTCGCTGCCAGGACGGCGTCCGCCAGACGACGGCCTTGAACGCCGCGTGCCCGGCCAGGAAGAGCCCGATGCCGCCGAGGATCATCCAGGAGGCCGCCGCGCGGCCGACCGCGCCCGGGTCGGCGAGCGTGACCTCGTCGGCCGCGGCGGTAACGATGATCCCCGCGACCATGACCGGGTGAATGAAGTGATACGCCGAGCGGCCGAGCCGGCCCGGGTCGTCCGAAGCCGCGATGAGCCGGGCGGCCTCGTCGGCGCTGCGGTCGAAGTACAGCCACCACAGGCCGACGCTGCCGCAGAGGGCCACCAGGAACGCCGCTATCTGGGCGACGCCGATGTGGGCCAGGCCGGACAGGGTGGCCCCGATCACCACGATCGACTCGCCGAGCGCGATCAGCATGAACGCCTGGCACCGCTCGGCAAAGTGCCCGCCCTCGATCGTCCATTCCCGGGTGGTCGAGCGGCCGAGTCCGGGGGTGTAGAAGCCGACCATGCCGCCCAGCAGGTCAACGGCGACGGCGGCCACCCACAAGACCGCGCGCGCGTCGCCGCGCGCGATCCCGCCCAGCACGGCCAGGGCCCCGCTGATCAGGCACCACGACAGGATCCGCTGGAAATTGCGTTGCAGCGGCCTGCCCCGGAGCGCGATCACCGCGAACACGCTGCGCCCGATCTGCATCACCGCGTAGGCAACGCCCACGGCGAGCCCGCGGGCGGAGAACGCCGCGGGCAGGGCCGCCGACATGACCAGGCTGGCTCCGGCGAGCCCGAGCAGCAGCAGCCGGACCGCGATCCGGCCCGGGTCGAGCCAGTTCGTGACCCAGGTGGTGTAGACCCACACCAGCCATACCATGGCCAGGAGCAGGCCCGCCCTGAGCGCGCCGGTCGCCGTCGGATGGGCCAGCAGGAAGTGCGAGATCTGGGTCACCGCGAACACGTAGACCAGGTCGAAGAACAGCTCGACGTTGGTCACCCGCTCGGCGCCGGCCCGCGCCCTCATGAGACTGCGCGGCCTGGCTTCGCGCACGCTGCCTGCTCCCGTCTCGCTGCCGCTCCCCCAAGCCGAGTTATGGTAGGCGAACATCAGCGAACTTGGGCGCCCGGCCGTCGCGCCCCGCGGGGACAAGCTAGGAAAGACTAGGCGGAATGACGGGGACGAGCGGGCGTGCGGGATGCTAGATCCTTACAGAGACGACAGCTTGTCAGTGAGGTTCGAGCGGGTGACGTGTTCGTGAAGTGCCGCGACAGCGCGCTTTCGGGCTGCCCGGATCCCACGTCGCCCGCCCAGCAGGGTGCTCACCGCGGTAAGGGCCTGGCCGGCCTTATTGTCCGTTTGCTGCGTCTCGGCCACATGCGATGGTACGCAATCCGGCCGGAGCACGGCCTGGGCTTCGACCGGCGGCGCCTGGTCATCTGGTTTGCGGCCTTCGCGATATATGCCGGAGCCGTCACGATTTGCAGCGGCGGTGGCGCCGACGGGGTCTGGGGCGTGTGGGCCACGATCGGGTACGCACTGGCCGCGATCGTGGCGACGCGTTCCCGCGGCTACGCGGCGCCGCTGCTCACGGCGCTGGCCGTTGCCCTGCTGGCGCCCACGGCCTGGCTGACCATACGCGCGCCGGCCACGTCCGACGTGACAGTGGTCGTGATGTCGGCGCACCTGCTGCTGCGGACCGGCAGCCCCTACCTGCCTGCCGGGCGGCTCGCGACCTGGCAGTCGTACAACCCGTACCTGCCCGCGATGGCGCTCTTCGGCCTGCCCAAAGCGCTGGGCCTGCCCGGCCTGATCGGCGACCCACGGCTCTGGCTGACCGCCGCCTCCGGGGTGCTGCTCGCCGCGGCGTTCTGGATGGTCGCGCCGCAGCGCCACTCGCGGTGCCGGGCCTGTCTCAGCGTGGCGGCGTGGTGCGCGGTGTTCGCGGTGGCTTCGCCGGTGCTGGCGCTGCCGCTGGCGGTCGGCATCACCGACCCGCCGGTCATCGCGCTGATGTGCTTCGCGCTCGGCTGCGCGGCGCGGTACCGGACGACCGGGTCGCCGCGGCTGCCGCTGCTGGCCGGCCTGGCCATCGGCTTCGCGAGCGCGATGAAGTTCACCGCCTGGCCCGCTCTCGCGGTGCTCGCGGCGCTGTTCGCGGCCAGGGACGGAATGCGGGTGGCCGGCCGGTTCGTGGCGGCCTCGATCCTGACGACCGCCGTGCTGATCGCCGCGTGCGCCCCTGGCCTGCTGTCGAAGCCTGCCGGGCTGCTCCAGAACGTGGTGCTGTACCCGCTCGGGATGACCCAGCACAAGACGCCCGCCGCCAGCCCGATGCCCGGGCACCTGCTCGCCTCCATCGGCGAGGCCGGCCACCTGGCCGCCATCGGCCTGCTGCTCGCCGCGGCGGTGGTGATCGCGGGCTCGCTCGTGCTCCGGCCGCCGGCCGACGTCTCGGCCGCGACCACGCGCCTGGCGATCGCGCTTGCCGTGATGTTCGCCCTCGCGCCCGCCACCAGGTTCGGCTACTTCTCCTACCCGGTCGCGCTGCTTGGCTGGCTGGCCATGACCAGGCAGGCCGGGCGCGAGCCGCCCGGGCGCGAGCCGGCCGGGCGTGAGCGGCCCGGGCGTGAGCCGGCCGCCGCCCAGCCCGCGGTGCCGGTGCGGGCGGTGAACGGCGTCGAGCACGTCAGACGGCAGGATTCCGGCACCGGCGACCGGCTTCGCCGGGCCATGCGTTACCTCCTGCCGGAACGGGTGACGCTCGGCAGGATCCGCCATCGCCGGAAGGCCGGCCAGCACCCGATGACCTCGTAGAGCCCCCGGCTAACGGCACGCCGCCGCGCGCAGGCAGCATTTCCCGCCGTCGATGTACCGTTGGGCCGCATAGAACATGCCTTTTAGTACATCGATGGGGCCGATCGAAGCCGTGCAGGCCGGGATTCCCGATCCCCGCGCATGCCAAGACTCCGGGCGAGCGGCAGCAGCCAAGGCCGTAGGGTCAGGATCGTGGCAGGCCCTGCGATCGCTCCCGAAAGGCAACAGTGACCACGATCCCCGCGCCGATGTTCAGCTTCCCGCTCGCGGACGACGCCGTCCTCATCCCGCGGACCGCCGCGATCACCGACGCTTACCAGGAACTCGTCGCCGCCAACCAGGAACGGCTGGCGCGCTGGGAGCCCTGGGCAGCGAAGCTGCCGGTGCTGGAGGAGACCCGGTCGTTCCTGGAGTCGGGCGGCCGGAACTGGCTGGACGGCTCGGAACTGCCGGTCGCGATCGCGGTCAACCGGGACGGCGAGTGGCACCTGGCCGGCGCGCTCAGCCTCAGCGTCAGCCGTTACTCGCGCAGCGGCGAGATCGGCTACTGGATCGGCGCCGACTACGAGGGCCGCGGCCTGGTCACCAGGGCAGCGGCGGCCGTGCTCGACCAGGCATTCGGCCCGATGGGCCTGGAACGCGTCAGCCTGCACACCGACCCGGCAAACGAGCGCAGCCGGGCCGTTGCCCGCCGGCTGGGCTTCACGGAGGAAGGTGTCATCCGGCAGGGCACGGCCTTTGCCAACGGGCGCCGGGACGAGCTCCTCTACGGGCTGCTGGCCGGGGAATGGCGAAACCGCTCCGGTCAGTAGCGGCCCTTGACGCGGTCGCCGGCCGGGTCGAATGGCGGCCGCAGGTGCGCGGCGGCCTCGTAGACCTCGCCGCCCACGTTCACCTGGTAGCGGCCGGCCCTGGCCACGTCCGGCGTGACCGCGCCGCCACCGGGGTTGCGGATGTAGGCCAGGCCAACGGCGCCGCCGACGGCCTCGCCCCAGGCCCCCGAGGTCACCTGGCCCACGGCGACCCCGTCCCGCAGCACGAGCTCCCCGCCCCAGATCATCGCGTCCGGGTCGGCCAGCACCAGGGAGATCAGCCTGCGCCGCGGCCCCTCGGCCCGCGCCTTCTCGACCGCCTCCCGGCCCAGGAACGAGATGCCGGTCTTGAGCTTGCACGCGAAGAGCAGCCCGGCCTCGACCGGGTTGTAGTCGGGGGTGAGCTCGCGGCCGATGGCCCGGTATGCCTTCTCCAGGCGCATCGACTCGATCGCGTAATAGCCGGCGTTCACCAGTCCGAGGCCGGCACCCGCGGCGGTCAGGTCCTCGTAGACCCCGATCGCGAATTCCGCCGGAACGTAGAGCTCCCAGCCCAGCTCGCCGACATAGGTGATTCTGGTGGCGCGCACGGTGGCGTAGCCGAGATCGATCTGCCGGCTGGTCCCGAACGGGAACGCCTCGTCGCTGAAATCGCTGCGGGACAGCAGCGAGAGCAGTTCCCGCGACCGCGGGCCCATCACCCCGTACACGGCATAGGCCGAGGTGACGTCGATCAGTGAGGCGCGGAGCTCCGGCGGGATCCGCCTGCTGATGTGATCCTTGTCGCGTTCGGTGCTGCCCGCGCTGCTGACCAGCAGGAACTCATGCTCGGAGAGCCTGGTGACGGTGATGTCGGACTCGTAGGTGCCGCGGGCGTTGAGCATGCCGGTGTACACCGTCCGGCCGGGCGGCACCCCGATGTCCGCTGTGCACAGCCACTGCAGCACCTGCTCGGCATCCCGCCCGGCGACCAGGTACTTGGAAAACGACGTCTGGTCGAACAGCGCCACGCCGGTGCGGGCAGCGCGCTGCTCGGCCGAGGACCAGGGCTGCCAGTTCTGCTTCCCCCAGCCGTACTCGATGTCCGGCCGCTGTCCCGGTGGCGCGAAGAAGTTCGCCCGCTCCCAGCCCATCTTGCTGCCGAAGCTCGCGTTGGCGCGGGCGAGCAGGTGGTACGCGGGTGAGCGCCGGAACGGCCGGGCGGTGGCCAGCTCGCGGTTCGGCCACGGCACCGCGTAGTGCAGGCCGAGCACCTCGCCGACCCGGTCGTGCAGCCACTGGTTGTTGCCGTTGAAGGGGGCGAAACGCCGGATATCGACCGCGGACAGGTCGAGGCTCGGCTCCCCGTCGATGATCCACTCTGCCAGGGCCCGGCCCGCGCCGCCCGCCGATGCGATGCCGACCGAGTTGAAGCCCGCGCCGACGAAGAAGTTCCGCAGCTCCGGGGCTTCGCCAAGGATGAACTGGTTATCCGGGGTGAAGCTCTCCGGCCCGTTGTAGAACTTCTTGATCCCGGTCTCGGACAGCGCGGGAATCCGGGCCACCGCGCTCTCCATCAGGATCGAGAAGTGGTCCCAGTCCTCGTCGAGCAGCCGGAATTCGAACGGGTACGGCAGCGCGTCCGGCGCCGCCCAGGGCTTGGCCTCGGGCTCGAACCCGCCGACGAGCAGGCCGCCCACCTCTTCCTTGATGTACGTGTAGCCGTCGGGATCGCGCAGGATCGGGAAGTCCCGGTGCACCCCGTCGACCTGCTCGGTCACCACGTAGAAGTGCTCGGCCGAATGCAGCGGTACGGTCACTCCGCACATGGCGCCGACGGCCTTCGCCCACTGGCCAGCGCAGTTGACCAGCACCTCGGCCTCGACATCGCCGTGGTCGGTCTGGACGCCGGTCACGGCGCCGCCCGCGTGCCGGATGCCGGTCACCCGGGTCCGCTCGCGCACCACCACGCCGCGATCGCGGGCGCCGCGGGCCAGCGCGTAGGTCAGGTCCGTCGGGTTGGCCCGGCCGTCGCCGGGCAGCCAGATCGCCCCGGCCAGGTCGGCGACATTCATGATCGGGTAGAGCTCGGCGGCCCGCTCCGGGCTGATCAGCTCGCACTCCAGCTGGTATGCCTCTGCGGTCGCGGCCGTCCGGCGCAGCTGCACCATGCGGTCCGGGGTCCGGGCCACCGTGACGCCTCCGCAGCGCCGGAAGCCGGTGGCCAGGCCGGTCTCCCGCTCGAGCCGGTCGTACAGCTCGGTGGAGTACTGCACCAGCCGGGTGCCGTTCTCCGAGGCGCGCAACTGGCCGACCAGGCCCGCCGCGTGCCAGGTGGTGCCGCAGGACAGCTGTCCCTGCTCCAGCAGCAGCACGTCGGTCCAGCCCATCGTGGCCAGGTGGTACGCGACGCTGGTGCCGATCACTCCCCCGCCGATGATCACAACCCTGGCGCGGTCGGGCAGGCCCTCAATCATCGCCCGCAGCGTCCTCGAGCAACTGGCCGAAGTCTCCGGCGGAGAAGCAGTCCGCGGCGCCGTCAAACCGCTCCATGGCCCAGGACCAGAAGTCAAAGTCGAGCGGGCTCGCGGCGTGCTGGATCGCGCCCCACAGCGTCCAGCCGTACATCCCCACGCGGCCGAACAGCCAGGCCCGGGCGATCCGGTTGCGCAACGGCTTGCCGTAGTAGGCGGCGATCAGCTCGGCCAGGGCGTCCCGGGACAGGTGGCACTCCCCGGCGATGTTGCCGAGCTCGAAGCAGGGGTCGTTGTTGCCCGAGTACTCGTAGTCGATCAGCCAGATCCGGTCCCCGTCGTCGATGAAGTTCGCGGCCAGCAGATCGTTGTTGCACGGCACGGTTCCCGTGGCGCGGACCGCCAGTGCGGCCCTTGCCGCGCCGAACTGCGGCGCCAGGTCGTCGTATCCCACCGGGATCCGGAACCCCCGGGACCGCACCACCGACAGGTACCGCCGCTGGATGTCGAACATGTCGAAGTCGTTGCCGAACCGTTTCCCGGAGTGCAGCCGCCGGCACGCCTCGGCGATGCGCGGGATGTTGGCCGGATCGGACACGTCCGCGTTGCCGAATGTCCGGCCCTCGATGTAGCGGATGATCAGTGCGTGGTCCCCGGGGCGGTACTCGATGACCGGGGCGCCTGCCCCGGCGGCGGCCGCGGCCAGCGAGTTGCGGTACTCGATGTCCCTGTCGATCGCGAGCAGGTCGGTGCCGGCGGCCGAGATGCGCGCGACGAACGCGCCATCCGGCGTGGTCACCTTGTAGTTGCGGTTGGTCAGCCCGCCCGGCAGTTCTTCGACCACGCGCGGCCTGGCGGCCAGGCTCGCCGTCCGGTCGAAGAGCGCATCGAGTTCGGCCGGCGGCCATGCGGACGCGACGGACGGGCCGGACGCAGCGGACGGGCCGGACGCAGCGGCCCGGCCGGCATCGCCGTGCCGCTGATCCTCGGCCATCCCGCCCACCCCTAGCTGCCTAAGGTCTAGACCATAGCGGTCACGGTATGCCACCGGGTACCGTCCCCCATTTCCGGATCTTCCCGCATGTGAAGCCCGCGCTCAAGGGAGCATTCCGATACTGGAGCGAACCCGAAAGAGTATGGACAGTTTGCCACGCGCACCCGTACGCTACGCGTCAACCGTGCGGTCCCGTCCCACCGAGGGAGGCCACCGACATGAGCAGCGGTGACGTACCAGCAGGCACCCAGGTTTCCGGCGGGCACGAGCGGGACTCCGCCGATCTCGCACGCTTCGGCTACAAGCAGGAACTCAAGCGCGGCCTCGGGCTGTTCAGCTCGTTCGCGGTCGCGTTCAGCTACATCTCGCCGTCGACCGGCATCTTCACACTGTTCGCCCTGGGCCTCGTCACGCTCGGTGGCGTGTTCATCTGGACCTGGCCGGTGGTGGCGCTCGGGCAGTTCATCATCGCGCTGAACTTCGCCGAGGTCTCCAGCCACTATCCGGTCGCGGGGTCGGTCTTCCAGTGGACGAAGTATCTGGCCAACCGGAGCTACTCCTGGATGACCGGGTGGATCTACCTGTTCGCCGGCATCATCACGGTCGCCGCGGTGGTGGCCACGCTGCCGCTGGCGCTCATCCCGGCGCTGAACGGGCTCGGCTGGCACTCCCTGAACGCCGCGAGCCTGCACACCCAGCTCGTCGTCGCGCTGATCACGCTGGTGGTGATCACGATCCTGAACATCTACGGCGTCAGGCTGGTCGCGCTCATCAACAACACCGGCGTGGTGTTCGAGATCCTCGGCATGTTCGTTTTCGCGCTGATCCTGATGGCGTTCCACAACCACCAGGGGTTCAAGGTCGTCACCAACAGCGCGGGCTTCCACGTGAACGGGAGCACGTTCCTGGCCGCGATGTTCATGAGCCTGTTCGTGATCTACGGCTTCGACACCGCGTCCACCCTGGCCGAGGAGACCCGCGACCCGCGCCGGAACGCCCCCAAGGCGGTGCTCTACTCGGTGATCGGCGCGTTCATCATCGGCGGCGTGTTCCTGCTCGGCGCGCTGGTCGCCATCCCGAATCTGGGCACCGCGGTGAAGGATGGGTACGGGCCCGCGCAGATCATCGAGGCGAACTTCCCCACCGGATTCGCGACGCTGTACCTGTTCGTGGTCTCGGCAGCGATCTTCGTCTGCTGCCTGTCGATCCTGGCCGCGACGATCCGGCTCTGCTTCGGCATGGCGCGTGACAACCAGTTGCCGTTCTCCAAGCCGCTGGCCAGGGTGTCACCCAGCCTGCACACGCCGGTCTGGACCTGCATCGTGGTCGCGCTGGTCTCCGCCATACCGTTCATCAAGTACGCGGGCGTCGGCATCATCGCGATCGCGGCCACCGGGATGATCTACCTGAGCTACTTCCTCGGCAACCTGGTGATCCTGCGGGCGCGCGCCCGCGGCTGGCCAAAGGCCAGCGCGCCGTTCCGGCTGGGCCGCTGGGGCATGGTCGTGAATATCCTCGGGCTGATCTACGGCGGGGCGATGCTGATCAACTTCGCTTGGCCGCGGGCGGCCAGCAACCCCAAGCCCAACCAGACCGCCGGGCTGCTCAGCCTTGGCCTCCACTTCCTCAACGACATCCCGATCCTGTGGAGTGTGGCGATCTTCATCGTGCTGATCGGCGCCATCTACTACCTGGCCGTCGGGCGGTCCAAGGCCTTCGCCCCGGTGACGGCGCCGTCGCCGGACGACGAACTGCCGGCCGTGGCCGGCGGCCCTGGCTCCGCGCAGGGGGCCGACGGCTGACCACACGGCTGGTGCCGGCCATGTCGCCACCGCCGGGATCCGCGGGCCGCGGCGACAAGATCGCGCTGCGAACCAGCGCCAGGCAGCCGCCGGAGATTGTGCGCGGACCCGGGACGACCGTGCACGGGCAGATCGAGGACTGGCTGGCCGGCGAGATCGCGGTCGGCGCGCTGGTACCCGGCGACCGGCTGCCGACCGAGCACGACCTGGCGGCCTGGTTCGGGGTCAGCCGCATGACGCTGCGCCACGCGCTCGCAGAGCTGGCCAGGCGCGGGCTGGTGACCCGCGCGGTGGGGCGGCACGGCGGCACGTTCGTTGCCGCCCCAAAGCTGGAGCAGGACCTGACCACCCTGGCCGGTTTCTCCGAGCAGCTGCGCCGTCACGGCATGGTTGCCGGGGCCCGGGTGCTGAACGCGAGCCAGCGCCCGGCCGGCCCGGCGGCCGGGGCCGCGCTCCGGATCGCCGAATCGGACCCGGTGTACGAGGTCAGGCGGATCCGGCTGGCCGACGGCCGGCCGATCGTGCTGGAACGCTCGCTGTTCCCCGCCGCCAGGTTCCCCGGCATGCTGGACTGCCGGCTGGACGGCTCGCTCTACGAGCTGCTCGAGGTCAGGTACGGGCTGCGGCCCTACCGTGCCAGGGAGAGCCTGGAGCCGGTCACCGCCGGGGTGCGCGAGGCCGAGGCGCTCGAGGTCGCCGAGGGGGCTCCGCTGATGCTGGTCGAGCGGACCGCCTACGCCCGGTCGGGCGAGCCGCTCGAGTTCGCCCGCGACCTGTTCCGCGGCGACCGCACCCGGGTCGTGGTCTGGACGTCCGAGCTCGCCGGCGACATCTAGCCACAACGCCGGCCCGCCGAGTGCCGGATGATTCCCGTGGTGCGGATGGTGCGCCAAGCACCGCCGACGATCTTCATGAATGTACCGAAAGGCCTGTTCTAGCAGGCCTATCGGTACATCCATCGACCGCGGAGGCGACCGGGGAGGGCGCGGGTGTGACCCTCGGGACGGCTGAGGTAGGCGGCTGGGGTCGCGGGCCGTCGCCGGTTGTCATCCATGCCCAGGCGCTGTTAAAGGAACATGAATTTTCGAGATATAACTTGACGCCACCCGCAGACGCGATACATCGTATGTGTCAGCACTAGCCCGGCGGGAGCCGGGGTGACGTGCACGCCAGCCCGGCCGGGAGCCGCGGTTATGTGCACGCCAGCCCGGCCAAGAGCCGCGGTGACGTGCACGCCAGCCCGGCGGGAGCCG
>JASHOI010000410.1 GCA_030041195.1 Streptosporangiaceae bacterium
TCGATCCAGCCGATGGTTTTTGCAAGACTGGCGGACGGGGTGAGCTCGCGCTGCTTGACGTTGAACGCCCATCCATAGAGCGCTTTCCGAATCTTGTCGGGCTTGGGGCTCCGCGTTGGGTGGATAGCAATGCGGAGGTGGCTGTAGCGAGGGAGTCGGCGATCGACCGGCGCGAGTTCGGTGAGACCTCCGGCCACTTCATGTCCACGTATGCGCAGGCGAACTCGTACCAGCTCACCTCGTGGTCCTGCTCCTCATGGTTCTGTCCGACGATGGACAGCGGAAGTCCGGTAGTGACGTCGAAGGCCTCACCTTCACGGGCAGCAGTTCTGAGCTTGGCCTCGTGACTGTTACCGAGGGCCCTGGTCGCGAGGGTCGAGTAGCGAACCTTGCCCGCGACCCTCCAGCGCACCTGGTACCTGCGCCCTTTGGCACCGTTCACGGGCCGGATCTTCCAAACGCGCACGTCATAGGACAGCTTGCGCTTGGCCTCGCCGGACCCAGACGCGCTGCTGCCGTTCACCGGACTTCCTGAGTGGCGAGCCAAGCATCGAGGTCGCAGTGGCGGACACGCAGCCCGCCGTTGGGCAGCCGGATGCACCGCGGGCCGCGGCGCTTCTGGCGCCAGTCGTAGAACGTCGAGCGAGAAACCTTAAGTTCGGCGCACAGCTCGTTCACCGTCAGTTTCTCGTTCGGGTTGGCTTCACGAGCACTCACATCGACGGGTATCGCGCGAGTCATGATGGTGGTGCTTTCGTCGTGCTTGCTGCCTGGTGGATGTACCCGGCCCTGGTGGCAGCTTCGGCGGTCCGAGGTCCGCGCGCGCGGCGATCGCGTAGTTCGGGCACGATCGGCGAACCGATCGGATGGCGACTGATTAGTGGCCTTGATCACCGATCGTGATCTCTGTGGACAAGTCCATGCTTCATCGATCCGGGGTGGATTTGATCATGAGCGTGGCTAATGCCCACTTGCTTGTTTGGAGCATTCCCTTCAGCGTCTGGCTCCGCGAGGATGGGGGCGCAGCTCAGGACAGTGGAGAAGCTCGCACCTCAGCGGAGGATCTTGGCCTATGAAGCTCGCCCTCTTTCTGCCGAAGGATGCCCTTGCAGACTCTGGGCCCGCAGGAGGGACACCGGCGCAGGCGATGTGTGGCCGGGTCGAGGGAGATGTGATCGTTCAGGTCGATGCTGCGGATCCCATCTCCTATGCCGAAGGCGGCGGGGCCGATGTCGCGCGGTTTGCCCTGGCCGAAGTCGCGATGCGGGCTCCGGTGCTGACGGTGCCATCGATCCGTGATTTCTATGGCTTCCGGGAGCATGCGGCTCGGGTTCGCGCGCTGCGTGGCGAAGAGATACCGCTGGAGTGGTATGAGCGGCCGCGCTTCTACTTCTCCAATCCGGCCGCGATCGCGCACCCCGAGGAAGAGGTCATCTTTCCCGCAGGCTCGGCCGAGCGTGACTTCGAGCTAGAGGTCGCGGCGGTCATCGGCTCGCGGGGCCAGATCGTGGGGATGACCATCATGAACGACTGGTCTGCTCGTGACCTGCAGCGCGGCGAGACCAAGGTCGGTCTCGGCCCGGCCAAGGCCAAGGACTTCGCCACCACGCTCGGGCCGTACCTGGTGACCCTGGACGAACTCGGCGACTTGAGACTCGAGATGACCGCCCGAGTGAACGGCGAGGTCCGCTCGCGCGGGAATCTCGGCCAGATGTACCACTCCTGGGACGCGATCCGCGCCGAGGCGGCGAGCGGGACCCGCCTGCTGCGCGGGGACGTCCTGGCATCCGGGACGGTCGGTTCTGGCTGCATTCTGGAGCACGGCGATAACCGGTGGCTATGCCAGGGAGACGTTGTCGAGCTAGAGGTCGCCGGGCTGGGAGTGCTGCGCAACAAAGTGGCTGGCGGGATGGCTGCCGAACCTGCCAGTGCACACACTGCTCGGCGTTCTGTGGCGGTTCACACGACCAACGCCTGGCCGGCACATGCTGGACGCGATAAGGCGGCCGAACTCCTGGCGGCCGAACGGGCAACGCTCCAGGAGCGGACCGGCGGGTCCGCCGCTATGTACCGCGAGAACTGCCGTCGGCTTCCGCAGGGCGTCAACTCCGAGTTCCAGTTCCGTTCGCCCTACCCGATCTACATCACGCGCGGCCACGGTTCGGCCATCACCGACGCAGACGGGAACACCTATGTTGACTTCCACTCCGGCGCGGGTTCCCTGCTGGGCGGCCATGCCAACCCGATCCTGCTGCAAGCGATCGCGAGCAGCCTCGGCGACGGAACGTGCTTCGCGGCCGCCAGCGGCCATTCCCTTCCCGTCGCCGACGCCCTTGCGGAGCGTTACGGCCTGCCGCTTTGGCGGTTCGTGAACTCCGGCACGGAGGCTGTCATGGCCGGCATCCGCGTGGCCAGGGCAGTGACCAGGCGAGATGTCGTGGTGCGCATCAGGGCGTCCTATAACGGCCATGCAGACTCATTGCTGGTGGGCTTCCAGCAGACCGAGCCGGGGGTCCCTGCGCCGGTGGCAGGACTGACGCTCACCGTTCCGTTTAATGACTGCGACGCCCTCACCACCCTTATGCGGCAACGCGGCGCGGAGATTGCCTGCATCGCGGTGGAGCTTCCGATGTGCACACCACGGATGGAGGAACCAGTTCCGGACTACCTTGCGGCGCTGCGGGGACTGTCGAGACGTTACGGGACCGTCCTGCTGGTCGATGACGTAAAGACCGGGCTCGCCCTCGGACACGGCGGCTCGCTCGCCGTCTACCGGCTCGACGCTGACCTCGTCGCGCTCGCTAAGGGCATCGCCGGCGGCGTTCCGATCGGCGCGCTGGGGGGAGCGGACTGGGTGATGGGCCGGGTTGGGCGGGGTGGCGGCCCAGGCATCTACGGAACACTCAACGGCAACCCGCTCGCGATGGCCGCTGCCAGGGCGATGCTCGGCGAGATCCTCACACCTGAAGCACATGAGGGCATCAATGCCTTGAACGCAACGCTCGGTGGCCGGTTGCGCAAGATCTACTCGGCAAGCGGCTGCGGCTGCACGATCGTGACCGTCGGCGGGAAAGGCGGCATCAGCCTGACCGACGTCGGCGAGGACCGGCCGTCGGCAGGCACCGCCGCGATAACGGAACTCATGTGGACGTTCGCGCTCAACCGCGGGGTCTACCTGGCACCCGCACCCGATCTGCGCTGGACCCTGACCACGGCACACACCAAGCGAGACGTCGAAATGCTCTGCGATGCGGTCTCGGAACTTCATGACCTGTTCAGTTAGTCATGGTGAGAGGCGTCTGATGGCCCAGAATTCCCGGCTGCTCACCGCAAACCTGGCATCGGACAACCCGGTGGCGGTTCGCGGTCACGATGTCTATCTCGAATTCGCCGACGGGCGGACGGTCATCGACGCCATCGCGGGGGTCGGGGTGGCATGCCTCGGTTACACCTGCCCGCCGGTGGTGCAAGCCATGGCTGCCCAGGCGGAGCGCCTTCCCTACGCCCACGCGCTGAGGTTCGACACCGGCCCGCTGCTGGAGCTGTCGGCCGAGGTGGCGGGCGTGATGCCGGAGTCGATCCAGCACTGCTACTTCGTCTCTGGCGGGTCCGAAGCCGTCGAAACCGCGGTGAAGTATGCGCGGCAGTATTGGCTGGAACGTGGCCGGCCGGAGAAATGGAAAGCGATCGGGCGGTGGCCCAGCTTCCACGGCAATTCGATCATCGGGCAGTCGATCGGATGGCACCGGGTGCGGCGGTCCCGTCACATTCCGCTGCTCAAGGACTTCCCGCACGTCGAGGCCCCGGACCTGGTTCATGGCTGTGGGCGTTGCCGCGGAGCGGACTCGTGCGACCTTGGCTGCGCCGACGAACTCGAGCGCGTGCTGATCCGCGAGGACCCGGAGACCGTCGCGTGCTTTATGGCCGAGCCGATCGGCGGCGCCGCGACCGGAGCTCAGATCCC
>JASHOI010000411.1 GCA_030041195.1 Streptosporangiaceae bacterium
GCCAGGGTGGCGGCCTCGCCGATCGCGCCGTCGGCGCCGATGACCGCGCCGTAGACCGCCTCGGCGACCGGCCGGGAGACCGCGCCGCCGGCCAGGTCCTGCTGCAGTCTCTCGGCCGGCCGGTCCAGCGGGTCGCCCCAGCCGGCCGGGCCGAACGGCAGCGACACGACCACGTCTCCGGCGCCGAGCCGTACCGAGCGCGGCAGCTCCGCCGAGGGCCTGCGGGTTCCGGCCAGCGACTGCCAGGCCGGGATCTGCCCGGCGGCCAGCCGGGCGGCGACGTCGGAGCCCTCGATCCGGATGCACCGGTTCGACGCGCCCGGGTACCCGCCGAACAGCCCGCCGCCGGACGGCACGTCCCAGGCGTGACCCTGGTTGCCGACCATCGGCTCCGCGCCGTGCGCGGTGTACGCGCAGCCGAGGCTGAGCCCGCCGCGGCGGCGTCCCGGTCCGCCGCTGTCGGTGGCCAGCCCGCGCCACAGGTACAGCACCGGCATGTCCTGCTCGATCGTCTCCATGTTGGAGATCAGCACGCGCTCGATGCTGTGGTTGCCGAACGCGGGCACGCCGTCGTGGCTGGCGTAGGCGCCGCCGCCGGAGGCGAGCGACTCGAACGTGCGCCCGACGAACCGCTCCCCGTGCTGGCTCGTCCCGTGCAGCACCGGCGAGGCCGGCCGCCCGCCCTGCGCCGCCTGTGCCTCGCCGAGGTAGGAGTCCGAGCACGCGAGCAGCTTCGACACGCAGGCCAGCGCCGCCGACTCCACCTCCCATGCCGCGCCCGCGATGCTGTCGCTGACCGCGGCCGGCCGCCTGGCGTTGCAGATCAGGCCCTCCGGGCAGGTCACGGTGACCGGCCGGAACAGGCCCGCGTTCCACGCGATGTCATAGCCGAGCGTCGGCAGCAGCGCCCCGGTGACGCCGGCCAGCAGGCCGCTGCTGGTGCAGTTGGTGGCCGTGGGCAGCTGCGGCGAGGAGCCGGAGAAGTCGAAGCTGAGCGTGTCGCCGCGCTTGGTGAGCGTGACCGCGACCTGCGGGATCACGCCGCTCCCCGGGTCTCGCTCCAGCAGGCCGACAGCGTGCGTGCTCATGTCCGGCAGGCCGCGGATCCGCTGCCGCAGCCGCGCCTCCGAGGTGTCGATGATCGACCGCATCACCGCGACGAGCGCGTCGGCGCCGTACCGGGCGGCCAGCCCGAGCAGCCCGTCGGCCGCGGTGTTGTTCGCCGCGATCAGCCCCTTGAGGTCCAGCGCCGTTGCCGCGGGCACCCGGCTGTGGGTGAGGATGACGTTCCACAGGTCCCGGCGCACCGTGCCCGCCTCGACCAGCCGCACCGGAGGCAGCAGCAGCCCCTCCTGGTAGGTCTCGGTGGCGTCGAGGCCCATGCTGCCCTCGCGCATCCCGCCGATGTCCGCCATGTGCATCATCGCGCCGGACCAGAAGATCAGCTCGCCGCCGGCGAAGACCGGGGCCAGGATCGCGAGGTCCGGCCCGTGCACCGAGCCCTTCCACGGGTTGTTCACCACGAACATGTCCCCGGGCCCGATGCCGGGGTTCTCCGAGCAGTCCGTGATCACGTGGCCCACCATCGAGGCCATCGACGCGGCGTGGAACAGCATCGTGCGGCCCATGCACGCGACCGACCCGTCGGCCAGGTAGAGCCCGACGTTGTAGTCGGACATCTCGGTGACGTGCTTGGAGCCGGAGACCGTGCGGACCCGCGCCGCCTGCTCGTCGGTGATCGCGCGCAGCCGGTGCCTGATCACCTCGAACGTCACCGGGTCTGTGCTCATCCGGCCTCCTCGGCGGTCAGCAGGATCGTCCCGTCGGCGTCCAGGAGCGCGGTCTGGCCGGCGCCGACGACCACCGTCGTCGCCGCGCAGTCGATGATCGCCGGGCCGGTCACCGCGCATCCGCTGGGCAGCGCGTCGGCGTCGAACACGTCGGCCGTGACCGTCCCGGCCGGGAAGATGACCGGCCGGCGGCCGGTTCGCGCCTGCTCCAGGGACGCGGCCGGGCTGCGGCCCCGTCCCTGCGCCGCCGGGGCCGGCGACGGCGAGCGCGCCTCGAGCCGGAACGTGCCGATCTCCAGGCCGGCCTCGGGCAGGCTGGTTCCCGGTCCGTACACCCGCTCGTACCGGCGGTGGAAGTCGGCGACGAGCTCGCGCAGCGACGGCCCGGCGAGCGGCCCGGGCACCGGAACCGCGAGCTCGCCCGCCTGGCCGCGGTAGCGGATGTGCAGGTACCGGGCGATGCCCGGGCCGGGGCCGACCGGGAAGTCGGACCGGCAGCGCCGCTCGAGTTCGCCGAACCGCTCGTTGATCCGGTCCGGGTCGAGGTGAACGCTGGGGTCGTCGGCCCAGGGCGGCGTGCGCTGCCGGTCGGTGGCCTGGTACAGCCGGAACCGGTCCGAGCCCAGCGCGCCGTAGGCGGAGTGCACGGTCGCGGTGTGCGGGATCACGATCCGGCCGATGCCGGCGTCCGGGGCGAACGCGTGGGCGTGTGCCGGGCCCGCCCCGCCGTAGGCGAACAGGACGAAGTCACGCGGGTCGTGGCCCTGCTGGATCGTGGCCGCCCGGACCTGGTCGGCCATCTGGGCGTCGACCACGCGGCGGATCCCGTCGGCGGCCGCCTCCACGCTCATCCCCAGCGGCTCGGCCACGTGCTTGCGTATCGCGTCCTCGGCCAGGTCCCGGCGCAGCCGCAGCCGGCCGTCCAGGAAGCGGTCCGGGTCGATCACGCCGAGCACCACGTCCGCGTCGGTCACCGTGGGGCGGATGCCGCCCTTGCCGTAGCACGCCGGGCCGGGGACGGAACCCGCGCTCTCCGGGCCGACCACGAGCGCGCCGCCCTCGTCGACGCCGGCGATGCTCCCCCCGCCGGCTCCCATGGCGGTGACCGCGACCCGCGGCGCGGCCAGGTGGTAACCGCCGTCAAAGGCCGAGGTGACGATCAGCGGCTGGCCGTCGACCACCAGGCCGACGTCGAAGCTGGTTCCGCCCATGTCGGCGGTGACGATGTTCGGCATCGACATGGCCCGGCCGAGCGCGGCGGAGGCGAGGACTCCCCCGGCGGGCCCCGAGGTGAGCATCTGCACAGCGCGGCCGGCCGCCTCCCGCGCCGCCATGACCCCGCCCGCGGAGTCCATCACCGTGAACTCGCCGGCGAAGCCGGCGCCGCGCAGCCGGTCTTCGAGCCGGCCGAGATAGCGGCTCACGACCGGGCCGAGGTACGCGTTGACCGCAGTCGTGGCGCCGCGCTCGTACTCCCCGATCACGGGCGCGACCTCGCAGGACAGGCAGACGAATGCGCCCGGCCAGCCGGCGGCGATGATCCGCGCGGCCTGCTGCTCGTGCTCCGGGCGCAGGAACGACCACAGGAAGCAGATCGCCACCGCCTCGATGCCCGCCGCGCGCATCCGGTCCGACGCGTGGCGGACCTGCGCGGCGTTCAGCGGCACGATCTCGGCGCCGGAGCTGTCCACCCGCTCGTCGACCTCGAAGATGCGCTCGCGCGGGATCAGGGGGTCCGGCCACCGGCGCGCGCTGTAGTGCCCGGACGCGTCGCCGGCGCTGGCCCAGGACGCGGTTCCGCGCTGGATCAGCAGGCTGTCGCCCGCGCCGCGGGTGGTCAGCAGCGCGGTCGGCGCGCCGCTGCGCTCGATCAGCGCGTTGGTCGCCGTCGTGGTGCCGTGCGCGAAGTACCCGATCTGCCGGGTGAACTCGCCGGGGTCCAGGCCGTAGTGGGCAGCGGCCAGGCCGAGGCAGTCGAGCACTCCCTGGCTGCGGTCCTCGGGCGTGGTCGGCAGCTTGAACAGCTGCCCGACCCCGGCCTCGTCCATGGCGATCATGTCGGTGAAGGTCCCGCCGATGTCGACGCCCACGTAGAACCGGCGCTCGGTCATCCGCCGGCTCCGTCGGCCCCGGCGGTCAGGCTGGCATCGGACATCAGCCCGGTGACCGGCTCGCCCCCGCGCAGCCGCTCGAGGATGCGCGCCTCGCGCGCCCGCAGCCGCTCGGCGATGCCGAGCACGGCGTCGCCGCGCCCGGCGGGCACGAACACGACCCCGCTCCCGTCGGCGATTACCAGGTCACCCGGGGCCACCCGCACCCCGGCGATGCGGACCGGCTCGTCTGCGCCGGCCTGGGAGATCCGTCCCCGCGCGGTGCGGGTGACGGCACCGCGGGCGAAGGCGGGGAAGCCGAGCGCGGAGATCTCGTCCACGTCCCTGGCGGCGCCGTCGACCACGACACCGGCGGCGCCGCGCGCCACGGCGGCCGCGGTGAGGATCCCGCCCCAGCAGGACACGTCGAGCCGCCCGCCGCCCGCGATCACCATCACGTCACCGGGACCGGCAGCGGCCACGGTCGCGGCTGCCACGTGCCCGCCCCCGGGCGGCCCGGTCA
>JASHOI010000041.1 GCA_030041195.1 Streptosporangiaceae bacterium
CACTGCCCAGCATGCCCTCACCCAGCGGGCGCCCGGCAACCGCCAGCGCCGTCAGCACCGCCCGCGCATCGCCCGCGCATCGCCCTGCCCGCGCCACCAAAACCTCCGCCAGCCGGGCCGGCAACACCGCCGGGACAGCCAGCGCGTCACCGCCCGCGCCCTCGAGCGCGGCCGCCACCATCTGCTCGATGAAAAACGGGTTGCCCTCCGCCCGGGCATGCAGCTCATCGGCGACCACCACCGGCATCCGCCCGCCCGCCAGCGCAGCAGCCAGATCATCAGCATCCGGCCGCCGCAGCGGGCCAAGCCGGACCTCCTCCACCCACGCGCCGGCCCGCGTCCGTGCCAGCCAGCCGGCGACATGCCCGGCCACCGGCGCTTCGTCGCTGCGGCTGGTCACCACCACCGTCACCGCACCCGCGCATCTGGCGCGCGCCAGAAACGTCACGCAATCCAGCGTCGCGCTGTCGGCCCACTGCACATCCTCAACCACCAAACCCACCCGCGACCCCGACGTCGCCGCCACCGCCACCAGCAAGCCGGCCACCGCCGAGAACAGCCGCGACCGCCGCCCCCCCCGATCCAGCCCGCCAGCACCCCGAACACCGCCCGGCTCCAGCCCCGGCAACAGCCGCATGACCTCACCGCGCACATACCCCGGCGCCGCGTCAAGGGCCGCCGCCAGCAGCGCACCATCATCAACCCCGGCCAGCTCACCCAGCGCACCCATCACCGGCAAAAGCGGCAGCGTACCCGCCAGCGGCAGGCACTCCCCCCGCACCGCCACAAGCCCCGCACCCGCCGCCCGGGCCATCCCCTCCGCAGCAAACCGGGTCTTCCCCACACCCGCATCCCCCACAACCAGCACCAGCCGGGCATCTCCAGCCACCGCAGCCAGCAGCCGGGCCACCTCACTCTCACGCCCCACAAAAGCCGCCGACCCACCCACTCGCCCCACCTCACCAAAACCGCGCCCACTCAACGCCCCAGGCCCTGCCCAAAACCGACGCCCCGAGCTTCACATCTCGGCATCGGCTTGTCACCGAAGCCGCCGGTCGCTGAAGACAGCGTCCCGTAGCTCGTGGTGATCGGCGTGGACGATCATGCCTGCCGCGTCGGCGGCGACCTGAACGAGCTGCTGGAGATTACAGATCACGCTCAGGTCGATAGAACGGGCCGGCCCCTCCGCGGTAGTCATATCACCGGCCTCGGCCAAGACGAGGAATACCTGCCTGCAGCACGATAGACGACTACACCAGTTAGCCAAGCTACCCGTTCTGGTCAGCGATCGACCATTGATCACCCGCCATACGCCGCTGCACGCTGGAGGTATAGCCCGGCACGAGGAGTTCAAGCCCCGCGATCAACCCGTCACAAGCGGCAGAACGGCCTAACCATGCGCTATACGCGCAAGGTATCCGGAGATGACAAAGCAGATCTTGGGCATCGGGCTCTTTCAGGAACAACACTCGACGTCCTGGTCATCGCTGGCGCGACATACCGATCGCCCCGGCGTCAGGTACCGGCAAGGAGGTCGGACAGATGGAGACCCGGCGGCTGGTCGTCGGGATCAGCGGCGCGACCGGCATCGCGTACGGCATGCAGGTATTGGAGCTGGCCCGCAAGGAAGGTGTGGAAACCCATCTGGTGGTCACCCGGGCCGGCCAGCAGACCCGGGCGGTCGAGACCAGTGTCTCGGCGCGGGATCTGGCGGCGATGGCTGATGTGGCCTACCGGCCCGCCGATATCGGCGCGGCGATCGCCTCGGGGTCGTTTCGGACAGCGGGGATGGTCGTGGCGCCGTGCTCAGCCAGGACCCTGTCGGCCATCGCCTACGCCAATGGCGACAACCTGCTGACCCGGGCTGCGGATGTGACGCTGAAGGAGCGGCGGCGGCTGGTGCTGCTGGTCCGCGAGACGCCGCTGACGCTGGGCCACCTGCGGGCGATGACGGCGGTAACCGAGATGGGAGGGATCGTGATGCCGCCGGTGCCCGCGTTCTACCTCAACCCGGCCAGCATCGGCGAGGTTGTCATCCATACCGCCGCGCGGGCGCTGGGCCTGCTCGGCATCGACATACCCGACATGCCCCGCTGGGGCGAGCCTGTGGAGGACTGAGTCGTGGCGCACCTGCGCAGCCTGCGGGACTACATCGCGGCGCTGGGGGAAATCGGCGAGATCCAGCGCATCGACACCGAGGTGGACTGGAACCTGGAGATCGGCGCGATCATCCGCCGCTCCTATGACCTGCACGCCCCGGCGCCGCTGTTCACCAATATCACCGGGTATACCGGCAGCGGGTTTCGGGTGCTCGGCGCGCCCGGTGCGCTGTCTGGCCCGGCGCACCCGCTGGCCCGGGTTGCGCTGTCGCTCGGGCTGCCCGCCACTAGCACCGGCCGGCAGATAATCGAGGCGGTCGCCACGGCCCGCGCCAGGCCCGGTATCGCCCCGGTGACCGTGCCCGCCGGCAGCGCGCCATGCAAGCAGAACGTCGCCCGCGGTGCCGACATTGACTTGTACCGGTTCCCCACCCCGCTGATCCACGGCAACGACGGTGGCCGCTACATCCAGACCTACGGCATGAACATCGTCGCCACCCCGGACGGGTCCTGGACGAACTGGTCGGTCAACCGCATGATGATCGCCGGGAGGGACCGGCTGGCCTGCCTGATCCCGCCGCCCCAGCACTTGGGCGTTATCCGGGCCAGATGGGCGGAGCTGGGCCAGCCGATGCCAATAGTGCTCGCGCTCGGCACTGAGCCTGCCCTGCCGTTCGCCGGCGGGATGCCGCTGCCCGAGGGCGCGGACGAGAGCCACTTCGTGGGCGCGATGTTCGGCGAGGCCATCGAGGTCACCACCGCCGAGACGGTAGGCCTGCCGGTGCCGGCCACCGCGGAGATCGTGATCGAGGGCCACGTCGCCGTCAATGAGACCGCGATGGAAGGGCCCATGAACGAATACCCCGGCTACAACGCCACCGAAGCATCCCCCAAACCGGTGTTCACCGTGACCGCCATCACCTGGCGGGACGGCGCGATCTTGCCGGTGGTGGCGGCCGGGCCACCACCCGAGGAGGACCACACCGTCACCGGGACCATGCACGCCGCCGAACTGGTCTACCAGTTCCGCCAGGCCGGCCTGCCTGTCACCTCGGCCTGGGTCCTGCTCGAGTCGGCGTGGCACTGGCTGATTGTCGCGGTCCGCCCGGACTGGCCAGAAACCTTCGGCGGTCACTCCGGTGAGCTGGCCCGGCGGATCGGCGAGGCCTGCTTCGCCGGGAAGGCTGGGTTCGGCGTCCCGAAGATCCTGGTCGTCGAGGACGACATCGACATCACCGACGTGAACGAGGTCGTGTGGGCGTTTGCCACCCGCACCCACCCTGAACATGGCGAGGTCCGCTTTCCTGCCGAACCCACCCAGGTGGCCGGGGAGGTGTATCTCGACGAGGCCGAACTGCATTCCTACAAGGCCGGCAAGGTGGTCTACAACTGCCTGCTCGCCGACCGGTTCGCCAAGGAAGACCGCCCGGTCAAAGGCGATATCAACCACGGCTGGCCTACGAACATCGTGCAGCACGTCCTCGACAGCTGGCACACCTACGGCTACCAGTGACCGGCAGCGGCAGGACCGAAGGATGAGTCGCCAAATTAACGTCGAGAGTACTGGGTGCGGGGAATGAGCACGATGAGCCTTGAAGGACCTGCGGATAACCAGGGCGCACCGGCAGCGGGCCTGGGTCAGCTGGCTGCGGTGATCGCTACCAGGGGCGGTCTGGCCGCGCCGGAGGCCCCGTTCGTGATCGAGCACCGTGAGGCCCTTATCTACATGCTGTGCGAGGCCGCCGAGCTCGAGCACGGCATCATGTGCCAATATCTGTTCGCGGCGTTCTCCATGAAGCAGCGCACCAACGAGGGCCTCACCCAGGACGAGCTGGGGAAGGTTACCCGGTGGC
Source organism: Streptosporangiaceae bacterium (assembly GCA_030041195.1). The sequence goes on from JASHOI010000041.1 coordinate 3,953, forward strand.
GCAGGCAGATCACCCACGTCGCCACCCAGGAGATGCTCCACCTGGCGCTGGTGCAGAACCTGTTGTCGGCCATTGGCTCCGCGCCTCACATGAGCCGTCCCAACCTGCCGCACCCGGCCGGGCACTACCCCGCGGGCGTGCAACTTGCCCTGCTCCCATTTGGCGAGGAGGCACTACGCCACTTCATGTTCCTTGAGCGCCCCGAGGGCATGGACTTGGACGACGCCCCAGGCCTGGCCGCCTACGAGCAGGCCATGCCGCACGTCAGTGAGCATGACATCGTCCCGGCTGGGCAGGACTTCGCCACCATCGGCCACCTCTACCGCTCGATCGAGGTCGGCTTCGAGCACCTCACCGCCAAGTACGGCGAGCGCTGGTTGTTCGTCGGCCCGCCGCGCGCTCAGGCCACTCAGCGGCACTTCGGCTGGCCCGAACTGGTCCCCGTCACCGGTTTGGCGAGCGCGAAACGCGCCATCGAGGAGATCCTGGAGCAGGGCGAGGGCCCGCGGGGCCACTGGCGGAACGCCCACTTCGGCCAGTTCGTCGAGATCCTCGACGAATACCAGCAGGCGGCCGCGGCCAATCCCGCCTTCGACCCGGTCCGCCCGGTGATCGCTGCCAACGTCCGCCCCGCACTGCCACCCGCGCAGATGCCCCTCATCACCGACCCGCAGACCGCGAGGGTTACCGACCTGTTCAACGTCGGCTACGAGATCATGCTGCAGATCTTCGAACGCTTCTTCGCCCACACCGCGGAAACTGACGCCCAGCTCAAGGTATTGGCCGACACCGCGGTCGCGATCATGTTCCAGATCATTGGCCCGCTCGCCAGCCTGATCACGACGCTGCCTGCCGGGCCGGATCACCCGGGCCGGACCGCGGGCCCCAGCTTCGAGCTGTTCTACGAGTCCGACTACCTGATCCCGCATCGCGAGGCCGCCTGGGCCATGCTCGCCGAGCGCCTCGACCAGGCCGCCGCCCTGTGCGCGCAGATTGTGGCCGACTGCGGCATCCAGACCCAGGCCCAGCTCACCCCCGTAGCCACCGCCCTCACCACGCTCGCCGCGACGCTCGCCGCCCACCTGCCCGAGTCCATCCCGCAGGCGCGCAACGCCGCCGCCGCAGCCCGCCCAGCCGACGACCGCGCCACCTTGGCCCGTGCAGCCGCCCTGATCGGCGCGGCTCTGCCCGCCTGTGGAGACCTCGGGCCGAGGCTTTTCGCTGGTGTGCAGGATCGTCTCTCCGAGATGGCCAGCAAAATGCCGCGCGGCGAACAGTTGCCCGCCCGCCTGGCCGCCGGCGCAGGCCCAGCCGAGGAAACCAGCGACCTCCTGTGGCAGATCACCCAGGCAGCTACCGAAATCCGCGCCACCCTGGGCCGCTCCTGCCCCACCGAACTCGCCGAGGCCACCGCCGCCCTGCAATCCCTCGCCACGCGCGGCGTCACCGACGACGAAGCGGACCGCCGCCGCGCCGAGCTCCGCCAGCTCCAGGCTGGCCTTCCTGCCACCGTCCAGACCGCCCGCAATGGCCCCTACCTGGCCACGAACGTTCCCACGGTACGCAACCACCTGGGCCATGAACTGCAGCTCCCGCCCCAGCTGGCCCTATGCCGCTGCGGCGGCTCGGCTCGCAAGCCCTTCTGCGACGGCAGCCACGCGACCAGCGGTTTCACGGACACCAAGGACCCGAACCGGGTGCCGGACCGGCGTGACGCCTACCTGGGCCAGCAGGCCGAGATCTTCGACAACCGCGGCCTGTGCCAGCACTCCGGCTATTGCACCGACCGGCTGGCCACCGTGTTCCGCACCAGCGCCGATCCGTTCGTCACGCCCAGCGGGGGCCGGCTCGACGAGATCATCCGCGCGGTGCGGGACTGTCCGTCGGGCGCGCTCAGCCTGGGCATGGACGGCCGCGAGGCCCGCGACCTGACCGACTGGGGCAACACCAGGGAACCGGCCATCGAGATCACCAAGGACGGCCCGTATCGCGTCACCGGCGGCATCACGGTGACCCGGCCGGACGGCGAGCCAGTGGCCCGCAACGTCGGCGCCTCCCTGGAACACTGCGCCCTGTGCCGTTGCGGCCAGTCCAAAAACAAGCCGTTCTGCTCCGGTGCGCACTGGCACGCCGACTTCCGCGACCCCCAGCCCAGCGCGGACCCCACCCTGTTCGAGTGGTCAGGCGGCCTGCCCGCGCTCACCCGGATGACGCGTCTGCTCTACGAGAAACTCATCCCCGCTGACCCTGATTTGGCTACTGCCTTCGCTGGCATCCCGCCCGCCTACCCCGAGCAGGAGGCCCGGCGCATTGCCGGGTCGTTCGGCTACCAGCCCGCCACCGGCCAAGATCCTTGTCCGCCCGATACTGAGCCGGCCAGCGTCGGCCCGGGCGCGGTGAGGCAGCCTGAGCTGACCGAGGACCAGCGCGCCCGCTGGGTCACGCTCGCCACCCAGGCCGCCACGGAAACCGGCCTGCCCCACGACGCCGCGTTCGGCGCGGGCCTCGCGGCCTACCTCGAATGGGCGTCCCGCGAGGTCAAGGACTCGCCCGCCACCCGGTGGGACTGGACCGCCGCAGGTTCGCCCGACACCACAATGGCCGATACGACGGGGGCTCCCCCCACGGCTGACAGCAGTACCAAGGCGACCGTGACGCTCCCCGGGCCCGACGAGCCGGTGAGCTTCGACGCTCACATCCGCCCGCTGTTCCGGGACAAAGACCGCCAGTCCATGTCACGCGCCTTCGACCTGTCGTCAGTGGACGACGTGCGGGCGCATTCGGCCGCCATCCTGGAACGCGTCGCCAGCGGCTCCATGCCCTGCGACGGCGCCTGGCCCGAGGACTGGGTCGCCACCTTCCGGCGCTGGACCGAGTCCGGCCAGCCGGACTGACCCGCCAGGCCACGCGTCTCCACCGCCGGGCCGTGCCCAGCCAGCCCGTACTCCGGCATCATCCTTGGCTCCTCGCGGTTGCGAAGTCCAGTAGCAAGGTGCCGGTCGTTTGCAGGTGTCCATCATCGAAGGCGTCCAGCGCCCGGCCGCAGCTCGACACCGGGCGCGGGTGCGGTAGGCGGTCGACGACGAGCGCCGCCACTGGTTATCGACGCCGAAGATCACCAGCACCGGCAGGCCCAGCGCGGTGAGCCGGTCGGGAAGGCTCTGCTGCGTCAGGTAGTGATCTCCGCCGCCCACCGGTTGCTGCCAGGGAGCGGTGGGTCATCCTCAGCATGGTGTCGATGATCGCGTCGAGACTGTCGGACGAGAGGGCAAAGGCGCTGCCGAAGATGGCCCGAGCACCGGCCTGGCCCCCTAGTGGCACGCGAGATCTTGCAGATGCTCGAACTCCTCGCGGCTGTCCACCCAACCGGCGATCGGCGCAACTCGCCGACGACGCTTGATTTCGAGCGAGAAAGGCGTGTCCCGTCGACGGGACACATCGAGCCGATCCATCCCGATGACGTCGGCAGGCACGCGGCGACTTTCCGCCGAGCCCTATCTATTGGACTTCCTAACCGTCCTCGGGCATGGTCGGGCCGCGAGGCGGCGTCGCTGGAGGTCGCGGTGAGCCGCGACAGGTGCCATCCCGGCGGGGGCAGAGCTTGTTCGCCGCGACCAGGACCCGCGGTCCGAGCCGGGGCAGGAGCACCAGGGGGTCGGCAAAGTCCTCGGTGTCGTGGGTGGCATGCCGATGATAGGCGGATAGGAGCGCGGGCACGGCCCTTGTGCCTGATCATGGCGGTTCCTACACCTGCCAGGTCACTGCCGAGAAACCATGCCCGCCTCGTCATCATTACATCCTGCGCTAGGCCATCTTGCTGATCTGGCCAGCGACGCCGAGGACCCGCCGGGCCTGCTGGCGGTGCTGGCCAAGGTCACTGACCCGCGGCATCGCCGGGGCGTGCGGCATCGGCTGGCGGTGATCTTGGGGCTGGCGGTGTGCGCGGTGCTGGCCGGGGCGCGCTCGTTCACCGCGACCGCCGAATGGGCTGCCGACGCTGACCAGGACTCCCTGAAAAGGCCGGGGTGGTGGCCGGGGCGGTGCCGTCGGAGTCAACGTTCCGCCGGACCTTGCAGCGGCTGGACGCTGACGTATTCGATGAGCTGGCCAGTGGGCAGCCCGGCGCACCATACCGGCGACGAAGCAGCGGCGGGTGATCGCGGTGGACGGCAAGACCTTACGCGGGTCCGGGCATGGGGGCGAAGACAGCCGCCACCTGCTCGCCGCCCTCGATCACGCCCACGGCGTGGTGATGGGCTGGGTGGACGTGGGCGCCAAGACCAACGAGATCCCCCTGTTCACCACCCTGCTGGACCGCCTGGACATCCAGGACGCGGTCATCACCGCCGACGCACTGCACGCCCAGCGGGAGCACGCCACCTACCTGCACCGGCGCGGCGCCCGCTACCTGCTGGTCGTCAAGCGCAACCAGCCCACCCTGCACGCCCGGCTCGCCGCGCTGCCCTGGCGGGATGTGGCGACAGCCTATGACAAGCAAGAACGCGGGCACGGCCGCACCGAGCGGCGCACCCTGAAGGTCACCGCCATCGTCCGGGGGCTCGCCTTCCCCCCCGCTGCCCAGGCCCTCCAGATCGTGCGCCGCCGCAAGCTGAACGGCAAGTGGTCACGCGAAACCTGTTACGCGGTCACCTCGCTGGCGGCCGCGTTTGCCCCCGACCGGTGGCGGCGGCTGGTGACCCTGACCGTGCCGCCCGCCGCCCTCGATGGGGTGCTGTTCAGCGACTATGAGCAGCTGAAGCGGCTCTTCTATACGTTCATGTTCCGCGACCCTAACGGGTTCGCCGATGCGGTGGTGGCCCGCGACGGCATGGCGTTCCTGGACAGTGCCCCGAGTTTCAGTAAGGCCGCCAGGCAGCAGTGGCCGATCATACTGGCGTGTGCACCGTCGGGGTCAAACGTTTCTCCGAGGGTTACCTCGTGAGCTATGCCAGCCGACTGCCAGTCATTTTGAGCTTTGCCGGGTTCGGCTCGTGAGAACGTCCGTGGCGGCCCGAATGAAGGCGGCGGCTTTGGCGCTGGTATTGGACTTGAGCAGGATGAGCGCCGCTCTCGCCGGCGGGAGATCGCGGATGGGAACGGAGACCAGCTCGGGCTGAGGGTAGTACTCCAGGAACGAGGGGATGGTGGGGTGGATCAGTTCGCCGATGGCGGCGCGGGTAGCTGCTTCGGCGATGCTGCGCAGGTAGGCGCGGCGGATCGGGCGGCCGGAGGGGGTGACCGGTGGGCTAAAGGCGTCCATTATCTCTCGGGGAGCGCTCGCAACGTCGGTGGTGGTGTAGTCCGCCAGGTCCTCGACGCACACCGATTCATGAGCGGCCAGCGGATGATCCCGGGACAGCACCAGGACGCGCTCTTCTTCCGTCAGTACCGGCCCCACGGCAAGGTCGGGGACGGACAAAGGCAAGCGCATCACGAGGAAGTCGTATTCTCCGCGCCGGAGCCACTCGAATTGGTCCATGTTGAGGCCAGTCTCCGTCATCTGCACCTGGCACTGCGGGTGGCGTTTCTCGAACGTCTTGATGATCTCGACCAGATGCGGGCCTCCGGCGACTCGGGAGTACATGCCAAGGCGCAGGGTTCCGGCGATGCCGGTAGCGTGTTCACGGATGGCGGACAGCGCGGACTGGATCTGCTCGCAGGCGGGGGCGACTAGCACCCGTAGGTCCTCGCCGATGGGCGTGAGCCGCACGCGGCGGCTGGTCCGCTCGAAAAGCCGGGCACCGACCCTGGACTCTAGGGAGTTGATGCACTGGCTGACCCGCGAGTGGGTCAGGTGGAGGCGCTCGCCAGTGCGGCCGAAGTGGAGTTCATCGGATAGGACGAGGAATACCTGAAGCTCGCGCAGCTCAACTGACGACCACATCAGCTAGGCGGACTACCCGCTGTGGTAAGCGGCCGGCCGTTGATCGCCAACTGCGGGCCCACGCGAACCGGGTCTCTTCTGCGGCGAGCGCCAGCGGGCGACCTGGGCATCCATCCCTCTCTTGCTGATCAATTAGTAGTAGCTGATTAGAGTGTCGTCTCCGTATCGCCCTCCCGATGGCACCGATGACCGGCAACAGTACAATCGGCCTGATGCCTGCTCTGGTCATTACCGAAGCGGAGTGAGTAACGCGCTTGGCCTGTTGCGGCAGGCCGTGACGGCCGTCGCCAACGAACCACTTGAAGCTCAGTCGCCTTGATCACAGGGGAATGTCCTGATCAGGAGGTGTTCGGGGTTTCAGATCTCACGAAACGGCCTGTCCTGGAGTCTGCCTTGTGTGAATACGATGACTCAACCAGATTGCCGTGGGCCAGGAGCGGTGCTGGCGGTGTTGGTTGCCGCGCCGCTTCTGGCCTCCGCTGGTCGCGGTTGGGATCTGGCCCTGGGACCGCTCGTGCGAGGGTGCTGCGCGTGGCCAGTCCCGCGGCTCGCTCGCTGGCCTAGTTATCGACCCAGTCCCTGGTGATGGACAGCCAGAAAGCGAGGTCGGCGTAGCGGCGGTAGCGGCGCTCGATGGCCTTGTCAGACGCAGCGCGGCCGCTGAGTTTCGCGTAGGTGGGCCTAGTCCAGGAGTCGAGTATTAGGCGCTGGTAGCGGCCGAGCGAGGTCAGCATCACATGGGCGGCTGCGTAGGGTCCGACGCCGGGCAAGGCGAGCAGGCGCTTTTCTACTTCCGCGTCGGGCAGTTGCGGGTCGGTTAGTGCTTCGAGGTCCAGGCGCCCTTCTGCGGCATCGGTGGCGAGCCGGAGGAGGTAGGCACCGCGGTAACCCGCGCGCGACGCGGTCGTAGAAGCCGGCTCCTGCGGCCGCCATGGCGGCCGGGCCAGGGAACGCGTGCTTGCCGTCAGGGGCGGCGGATCCGAGTTCGCTGACCAGTGCCTCGGTCATGCGGACTGTGGCCGGCCAGGAGCAGTTGGTGGTGGATGACGTCTTCGAAGACGGTCAGGCTGCGCAGCATCCGTCCGGCGCCGGAGGTGACCCACGCCAGGCACGGGTCGGCGGCGGCGAGGGCGTAGAACGGCGAGAGGTCCTCGTCGAGGCGGAGCAGGTGACGTACTGCCATAACCAGCCGGGCGCGGGCGGCCTGGTCAGCGGGCCTGCTAGCGGCCTCGACCACGGCCAGCCCCGGGCTGGCCTCGCGGACCTTGATAGTTTGAGCCTGGCCGTCCACTACGAGCGTCGTATCCAGGACCCAGTTCTCCTGGTCGATCCGTTGCGGCGTCAGCATCGCCACCCCGTGGGAGGCCAGGGTGCGCCGGAAGTCCACCGTCTCGCCACCGCCCCCGGCAAGCCGGAGTGTTGCTATGACGTCCATGGTTCTTCTCCTGCTGCCAGGCCTGACCCCGGCCGGGTGATCGGGCCGGGGTCAGGACGGGACCGCCCGTCGTCTGCGGGGGTGAGGGCCCGGAACGTCCTCATCGGCCGCATGCCGAGGACGGTGCAGCTTGAGGCAACCATCCAGGCGGCAGAGGCCACCAGCACGCCCCGTGCCCCGACTAGCGCTGCCACCGGTCCGGCGATGGCCGCGCCGGCGGGGAACAGGCAGTTCGAGAACATCCAGTCGATCGACGCGAGCCGCGATAGCACACCGGGCTCAACTGTGCGCTGCATGGTGGTCTCGATGAGCGTGTTGTAAAAGGCCAGGCCGGCCCCCGCTGCAAACGCGCCGGCCGCGACGGCGGCGGTCGGGGCGGGGCCGGCCAGCGCGGCGGGCGCAAGTGCGATCAGGCTCAGCATGAGCACCGACGCCACCAGCGGGCGGGCTGGGGATAGGCGCATGAGCATCAGCCCGCCGGCGACTGCCCCGCCGCCGAACGATGCCGTGATCGCCGCCCATGCCGCGGCACCACCGAGCGCGTCTTTCGCGATCACCGGCCCCAGCGTCTCAAACGGGGCGAACACCGCGAAGGCGGCAAGAGCCCCGTAGACGACCTCGATGCGCAGCCATTTGCGGCGGTAGAACTCATGCCAGCCGGTCTTCATCTCGGTGACAAACGAGGTCTGGCTGATTGCCTGCGTTCCGGCGCCGTGACTTCTTCTGGTAGCAGCCTTCGGCAGGCAGGAGATGAACACCCCGCTTACCCCGAAAGTCAGGGCGTCGATTAGGAACGTCCAGCCCGGCCCGGCCGCCACGACCATCGCGCCGGCGATTGCCGGGCCGATGACGGTGCACGCTGATTGCGTGGTCGCAATCAGGGCATTGCCCTGCTGCAGGCGGTCCGCGGAGATTGTCTGCGGCACGATCCCGGTCGAGGTGGGCAGGAAGAAGGCGTCACCCACGCCGTACAGGAAGCTCAGCGCAGCCAGTTCCCAGACCCTCGCTTCACCGGTGATCAGCAGTAGCCCAGCGGCGGCCTGGACGGCGAAGCGCAGCCCGTCCGAGCCCATGAGCACCAGGCGGCGCGGGAGGCGGTCGGCGATGACGCCCGACAGCGGCATCAGGCCCACCAAAGACACGAACCGGAACGCCAGCACAACACCCAGCGCGGTGGCGGAATTGTCGGTCTGCAAGACCCCGAAGGCCAGGGCGACCGGCAGCATGCCGTCGCCGAAGACTGAGGTCGCGCGGGCGAAGTACAGGTAGCGGAAGGGGCGCTCGCTCAGCGCATCGAGGCTCTTCAGCATAGGGAACCGCCAGCGGGCGGCCCGGCAAAGAAGGCGTCGGCGCGCATCACGTGCCCGGCCCGGCCTGCGGTTTCGCGTCGACGCTGATGCACTCATCTCTCCCTGACTCTTAACTGTCTTGATGGCATTATGCAGGTTAGGGTATAGCTTCTCAGCTAACCTGGAACAGTGGTTATGACAGTTAAGGATCCGCCTGCGCTGCTGCCGGTTCTGCCGGCCGCGGACACCTGCATCGCGTTCGTCAACACCGTCGGCTGGCATGCCAGCGACCGCCCCGTCGAGCTGCTGGCGGACTACGGCTCCCTGCTGGACTGGAGCCTCGCCCATGACCTGCTATCCGCCCATCAAGCCGAGCTGCTCGCCAAGCGGGCCAGAGGAGAACCCGCAGCAGCAGCCCGGGCGCTGACGCAGGCGATCACATTCCGCGAGGCGGTCTACCGCATCCTCACCGCACTCGTCAGCGGCGAGGCTCCCCGCGGCTCCGATGTGGCCCGCCTGAACAGCTCGCTGTCGCGCGCGCTCAGACACCTTCGCCTCACGCCACGTCCAGCCGGCCTCAGCTACGCCTGGACCGCGGCACCCGCAACGCTCGACCGCATGCTATGGCCGCTGGCCTACGCCACCGCTGACCTGCTCACCTCCGCCGACCTCCAGCGGGTCGGCGAGTGCGCCAACCACCCGTGCGGCTGGCTGTTCATCGACCGCAGCCACGGCAGGACCCGCCGCTGGTGCGCCATGCAGTCCTGCGGCAACCGGATCAAGGTCCGCCGCCACTACGCCCGGCAGAGCAGCCAGGCCAGCGCAGGAAACTGAGGCCAGCCAGCCGGGCGGCAGAATGGAGGAGCACGCCGCCCACCGAAGAGCTCAGCGCGGGACCACAGCGGCATGCACGACCTGCATACAGTGACCATTACCGGCTCGGCGTGTCGGTCCGCGCATCGCAGGCGGCCGCGGAAGATCATGAGCTGGTGTCTAAGCGATCATGGGCTCGCACGGCCTGAGCCATTCTGCCTTCACCGGGATCTCCCGCCACCACCTCGGCCGCGTGATAGCCAAGCAGGCCGGGCCGTGGCAGGCGCGGCGGGAGTCTGAGCTGCGGGAGCGCCGCGGCCGGGACCGGCTGCGCGCCGGAGGGCGCCGGGCACCCGCGGGAACTGGTGTTGACCGACTGGGTGCTGGTCACCTTGGCGGTGCTGCGGCTGACGGTCCCGCACGCCGCGCCGGTGGTGCTGTACGGCGTCGACCGGTCTACAATCAGCCTTGGCGAACTGCCTGGCATTCCACAGGTTGCAGCGGAGCTTGCGCAGGATGTGCCCAGTTCTTGAGCTAGGCATTGGCATGCTCGCCGGGAGGCCGGCGGTTCCCGCACGGCGCCGGCCAGGAGATGTGGGAGCGGACGGCGAGCAGTTCCTACGTCGCCTTCGCGTTGGCTGCCCTGGTCCTGGCCGCGCGCAGCCTGCTCACCCCGTCCGGTCCGGTCACGCGCCCGGCCACCGAAGTTCTGCTGAGGCTGTGCATGTAGTCCAGCGGACATGACTATCCAGCAAGTGGCCGGCGCTTGGAGCATGCGTCTATCTGCGCGGTCGCGTAAGCCCGGCCAGAAGCAATGGCCTCGCTCATCTCTGCGGGGATAACTGCCCGGCCCGCCCGCCGCACCATGAAGATCTTGGCGTGCGATACAGCGGCGATACGCGTACGATACGGGAATAATGGACGGTGAACATCATGCCCGAGGATCTCGGGTTCGCGCGACTCACTGAGGTTAAACTTTAGCCAGCTACAACGACATGGAGGCCCTCCTAATGGACGACGATATTCTGTTGATCATCGTAGATCCGTGCGACGTCACTCCGATGGAGCCTGCGACTGACTGCTGATATTACGCATTCAGTGAGGTTGGCAAACGTTAACTCGATGCGACGTTCTCGCTTCTCGCTTTTAAAGACTAACTAACCTGCGGGTGGCGTGCGCCTGAAGTTTGAAGTTCAGCCAAGATCCAATTCTAGGCACCAGCCTAGACGCTTAGCTTTCGCTGCCTGCAGGTTAGCCCTGATTGTCATTGCGCTCTTTCGCCGCGCGGGCCGTACATAGGTATCGTCGCCCTGCAGCCTGCCGCGGTCTTACTCACGACCGCACGACCAGCGACCTTCGCGTGTACGGCGGTGCGTGCGTCATCATGATGCATATCCGAGGCTCCGGCATCTGTCAGACTCGCACGGTGCCGCGTGGGGGTCAGCTGAATGTCGTCTGTGAGACTGCGCCAGAATCCGGCATTCCTGGCTTTCTGGGCGGCACGCACGATTTCATTCGCTGGCACCGGAATCACAATGATCGTCTTGCCCGTCTTGGTCTATGGTCTCACCGACTCGCCCGCGGCCGTTTCCTCACTGGCGGTCCTCCGAGCGGTCCCATACCTAGCATTCGGCCTTCTCGCGGGCGCATTCGCCGATCGCCGAGACCGCAAGAAGATGATGGTGGTATGCGACAGTGCCGCAGCGCTGCTGCTGGCCACAGTTCCGGCTGCGGCAATTCTTCATCGGCTGGCTCTACCACAACTGTTAGTCGTAACGCTCAGCATCGGAACGACTTTCGTATGGTTCGATGCGGCCAACTTCGGCTCGTTGCCCACCCTGGTCGATCGCGATCAGGTGTCGACGGCCCTAAGCCTCATCGATTCGTCGGGCACGATCGCCCTTCTGGTCGGGCCCAGCCTCGCCGGCGCCCTGATGGCTGTTATGCGGCCTGCCTATGCTCTCGGCTTCGACGCGATGAGCTATCTCATCTCCGCCCTTCTGCTTGCTTTGATTCGACGGCCGTTCAGCCGACCAGAGCAAGAGCGGTGCCCGCGCTTGCAAATTCGTCATGATATCAGCGAGGGCCTGCAATATCTGTGGCGCCAGCCAGTAATCCGCACGATGACACTATCGGCCTTTTGCGCATGCTTGAGTTGGGGAGGTGCCTTCGGACTGCTCGTGGTCTATGCGAGCCGTGCCCTTCGCCTGACCCACATGGACGCACAGCTCGGGCTCCTCTATAGCGCTGGGGAACTCGGCGGCCTGGTCGCGGCGATCGTGACGCCTAAACTTATCAAGCATCTGGCGATCGAGCGCCTTATGACGATCTTCCTGGCGGCCAATGCCATAGCCCTCGTGCTGCTCTCCCTTGCGCCGTCCTACGGCTGGGCGCTGCCGTTGTTCTGCTGCTATGAGCTTGTCTATGTCATAGTGCTTCTGACCGGTATCAATGCAAGGCAGACGCTGACACCAGACCACTTGCGGTCGCGGGTTAATACAGCTGCCAGACTCGTCGCATATGGCGGTCAGCCGATAGGAGCAGTCCTAGGCGGTTTGCTGGCAGAATGGCTGTCGATCCGCCTTACCTTCAGCGTGCTGGCTCTCAGCATCGCTGCTGGCGCATTTCTTACCGGGTGTCCCTGGCGCCGGCGCACGCTTACGCTGCTAACGAACGAAGCTCCTCAATGATTACGATCAATCAATCACGTTCGGTCGAGAGCAGCAAATTGACCGTT
>JASHOI010000412.1 GCA_030041195.1 Streptosporangiaceae bacterium
CCCGGCGGCGGGGGCGGCGCCCCGGCCAGGGGCCGGGGCGACGGCGCGGTCGGCCGCCTGCTGCTGCCGGTCCCTGCGGTCCAGGTACTCGGCGACGCCGCCGGGCAGGTAGGCGAGCCTCTCGTCGAGCAGCGCGACCACGTGGTCGCACGTACGCTCGAGGAAGTACCGGTCGTGGCTGACCACGACCATCGAGCCCGGCCAGCCGTCCAGCATGTCCTCGAGCTCGGTGAGCGTCTCGATGTCCAGATCGTTGGTTGGCTCGTCCAGCAGCAGCACGTTCGGCTCGCCCAGCAGCACCAGCATCAGCTGCAGCCGCCGCCGCTCGCCGCCGGACAGCTCGGCCACCGGCACCCACTGCCGCTCGCCGCGCAGGCCGAGCCGGTCAAGCAGCAGGCCGGCCGGCATCTCGTGGCCGCCGACCCGGACCAGGGTGCGTATCTGTTCCGCGGCATCGAGGGCGCGCAGCCCTGGTTCCACCGGAGTGGGCTCCTGGGTCAGGTAGCCGATCCGGACCGTCTTGCCGCGCACCACGAGGCCGGTGACGACCAGGGAGGCCGGCAGCGTCCCGGAGAGAAGCTGCAGCAGTGTAGTCTTGCCGGTCCCGTTCACCCCGACCACGCCGACCCGCTCGCCGGGCCCGAGCTGCCAGGTCACGTCGTTGAGCAGCCGCCGCTGGGCGGCGAGCACCGTGACGTCCTCGAGGTCGATCACGGTCTTGCCGAGGCGAGCGGTGGCCAGCCGGGACAGCTCGACGGTGTCGCGCGGCGGCGGCTCGCCCGCGATCAGCGCGGTGGCGGCCTCCACCCGGAACTTGGGCTTGCTGGTCCGGGCCTGCGGCCCGCGCCTGAGCCAGGCCAGCTCCTTGCGCAGCAGGTTGCGGCGGCGCTGGTCGGTGGCATCGGCGATCCGGGCCCGCTCCGCTCTGGCCAGAACATACGCCGAGTAGCCGCCCTCGTAGGAGTGGACGTGGCCGTCCGCCACCTCCCAGGTGCGCTCGGTCACCGCGTCGAGGAACCAGCGGTCGTGGGTCACCACCACGAAGGACCGGGCGTGGGTGCGCAGATACCCGGCCAGCCACTGGACGGCGTCGATGTCGAGGTGGTTGGTCGGCTCGTCGAGCAGCAGCAGGTCGTGCGGGGCCAGCAGCAGCCTGGCCAGCGCCACCCGGCGGCGTTCGCCGCCGGACAGCCGTTCCACGTCGGCCTCCGGATCGATCCCCGGCAGCAGCGCCGCGATCACCGAGCGGCCGCGCGCGTCCCCGGCCCACTCGTGCTCGGCGCGCGAGCCGAACACCAGGTCGCGGACCCTACCGGTCAACTCCTCGGCCTGCGGCAGGTAGCCGGGGTCCAGGTCGCGCGCCCGGGTGGCGCGGCCGGAGTCGAGGGCGGCGCGCCCGGCCAGCACCGCCAGCAGCGTGCTCTTGCCCGCGCCGTTGCGGCCCACGACCCCGGTCCGGTCGCCGGTCGCCACACCGAGCGACACCTGGTCGAGCAGCACCCGCGGCCCATAGGCCTTGGTGGCCGCCTCCAGGGTGACGAGCGGATGAGCCGGGCTCATCCGGGTTCCGCGGCGGTCACCGCGGCGCCCGCGGCGGGGCCCTTGACCCTGACCACGCCGCGGCAGACCCCGGCACCGGTCAGCGCCACCGCGAGCTCGCGGGCGCGCGCGGCGTCGGCGGCCAGGAACGCGCAGGTCGGGCCGGAACCGGAGACGATCGCGCCGAGCGCGCCGAACTCCTTGCCCGCGGCCAGCGTCTGGCGCAGCGCCGGGCGCAGCGAGACCGCCGCCGGCTGCAGGTCGTTGCTCAGCAGCGGGCCAACGGCGGCCGGGTCGCCGGACCGCAGCGCGGCCATGAGCTGGGTGCTCAGCGTCGGCGGGCCGACCTCGGCCGCCGCCCCCTCCGCCGAAGTTCGCTGGGTCGCCGGGTCCGGGGGTGACGTCGCGTTACGGGCTCCTGAAGGGCGCGCGGCCCGGAGCCGGTCGCACGCCGCGTATACCTCGGGGGTGGACAGCGCGCCGGAGGAGAACGCCAGCACCCAGTGGTAGGTCCCGGTGGTGAGCGCCGGGCTGAGCAGCTCCCCGCGGCCTTGGCCGATCGCGGTCCCGCCGAGCAGCGCGAACGGGACGTCGCTGCCCACGCTGGCCGCGACGTCGCGGAGCTCGGACTGGGTGAGGCCGGTGCCCCACAGCTCGTTGCAGGCGACGAGCGTGGCCGCGGCGTCGGCGCTGCCTCCGGCCAGGCCGGCCGCGACCGGGATCCGCTTGCGGATGTCGATGTGCACCGCGGGTTTGCTGCGCCGCGCCAGCGCGACGGAGGCCAGGGCGCGGGCCGCGCGCACCGCGAGGTTCGAGCGCCCGGCCGGGACCGACGCGGCGCCCTCCCCGGTCACCCGCACGCTGGCCCGGTCCGCCGGCCGCACGGTTACCTCATCGAAGAGTGACACGGCGTGAAATACAGTCACCAGATCGTGATAGCCATCGCCCCGCGGAGGTCCCACAGCGAGCTGCAGGTTCACCTTCGCCGGAACCCGCGCGGTCACAGGCGTCACGATCAGTCAATCGTACGCGGTGCGGCGGTCAGAGCGGTGGCCGCGGGACCGGCGCGCCCTGCGCCGGCAGGC
>JASHOI010000413.1 GCA_030041195.1 Streptosporangiaceae bacterium
GCCCGCTGGGCTGCCGCCGCGCGCTGGGCTGCCGCGGCGCGCTGCGCGATTGCGGCCCGCTGGGCTGCCGCGGCCCGCTGCGCTGCTGCGTTGTGCCGGGCCGCCGAGGTGTGCCGTTCCGCGGTCTGCAGCCGCGTGGGCAACAGCGCCTCGATCTGGAGGTAATTGAGGGGTTGGGTGGCGCTGTGGTGGGTAACGGGATGCTGGGTGACCGTCGCGGCCCGACTGGTGACCGGGCCCGACGTCAGAGCGCTGGCGCTGGTACCGCCAGCGATCGCAAGCGCGGCGCCCGCGAGCACTGCCAAGGCGACCGCGCGACGGCCAGGCCTCGGGGGGCTGGGGAGACGGCTGATGCTCCGCAAGGGTGATTCCTTTCCTCGGTTCCCCGTCGCCCGGCTGGGCGCTGAGCCCTGCCGGAGGGTGAGCCTCGGATGGCGCTGCCTTGCCCGGCACGCGCGCGCATGACTGCATCGCGTGCGTCCAAGTGGTTTCGGCGAGGCCGGCGCTTACGTCGCCGGGGTGCGACGGGCCGACGGCCGGGCAGGCACGGGAGCACGGTCTGGTGAGGACCCGCTCCCGGACGGGGATCGCACGTATAACGCCGGGTCAGGGCGACAAGCATCCCCTTTAGTGCCGTGTATGACTCTTGTCACTCTGAGTGAGGAAGGGAATATTTAGCCCTCTGACCTGCTCGTTCGTCGTCCCTTCCGAGGGTCCCGGGGTCGGCCGCGCTCCTCGCAGGCGCCGGTCGCCGGTCGCTCGCCGACTCGGCTTTGCCGCTTGCGGCCCGGGTTCGCGCGCGCCTCGGCCGGGGTTTCGCCCGTCGGCGTTCCAGGTTCCGCCCTGCCGCTATCCCGCCGTCAATGGCGCTGTGGCCCGGGGGCCTAAGCTGCTGTGTACGGCGACGACAGGCGCGAATCGCCCGTCCGCCGCTCCCAGACCGAGAGCCGTGGACCTTCGGAGGCAAGCATGGGACTGATGGACAAGGTCAAGGCGCAGGCCAGCGAGCTCGCCGCGCAAGGTAAGGCCAAGTACGACCAGGTTCAGGCCACCCGACGCGCCGACGCCATGCTCCGCAACCTCGGTGCGGTGGTCTACAAGGAACGTACCGGCCGTGGTGGCCCTGACAGCCAGGCGCAGATCGACAAGCTGGTAGCCGACCTGTCGGCGCACGAGGCCGCGAACGGCATCAACCTGTCGCCCGAGCCCACCGACCAGCCCGGGTCGCCGGGAACCGGCCAGTCAGGCCAGTCTCAGGGCGACGGGGGAAATGGCTCGACCACCTTCCCGCCCGAGGCCGGGAGCACCACCACGCAGGTCTAGCCGCGTCGCGCCTCTCGCGGCTGCGGTGGGGTCATGAACCCCGCGCTGTTCCTGTTGCACGATGCCGCGTACTTGAGGACGTGTCGGTGACGGGAACAGCCGATCGGGCGGGTTGTTTTCATGATCTGGGTGGGAAACGCCGGGCGGTTTCAACTGGTCGTCGCAACACCCGATTATGGAGGGTTGTTGTGGTTAAGAACGGGCGTCCGGGGGTGCCGAGGTCGGTGCAGGCGGGGTTTTGGGATGGTGTGCGGGCTGGTCTGGGGGTGGCGGAGGCTGCTGCCGGGGCTGGAGTGGGCGCGACCGCGGCGCAGAGGTGGTTCGGGCGGGCCGGCGGGGTGACGTCGAACGGGCCGGGGCGGGTGAGCGGGCGGTATCTGTCGGTGGCTGAGCGGGAGGAGATCGCGGTCGGTGTGGCGGCGGGGTTGTCGTACCGGCAGATCGCGGCGGGGCTGGGCCGGGCGGTGTCGACGGTGAGCCGGGAGGTGGCCCGTAATGGGTACCGGGGCCGGTGCCGGTACCGGGCGCTGGCTGCGCAGGCGCAGGCGGAGTTCAGGGCGGCGCGGCCGAAGACGGCGAAGCTGGCGGGGAATGAGCGGCTGCGCGGGCAGGTTGCGTGCTGGCTGGAGGAACGCTGGTCGCCGGAGCAGATCAGCGTCATGCTGAAGCAGCGGTTTGCGGACGATCCGGGGATGTGGGTGTCGCACGAGACCATCTGCCAGTCGATTTACGTGCAGGGCCGGGGGGCGCTGCGCCGCGAGCTGGCGGCGTGCTTGCGCACCGGGCGGGCGCTGCGCAAGCCACGGCGCACCGAGGGTGAGCGCCGCAGCAGGATCAAGGACATGGTGATGATCAGCCAGCGGCCGGCGGAGGCGGAGGACCGGGCGGTGCCCGGGCACTGGGAAGGCGACCTGATCATCGGGTCGCGCAGCTCGGCGATCGGCACGCTGGTGGAGCGTTCCACCCGGTTTGTGCTGCTGCTGCACCTGCCGCATGGGCACGGCGCGGACGCGGTCGCCGCGGCGATGACCGAGACGATGGCCGCGCTGCCGGCGGCGCTGCGCCGGTCGCTGACCTGGGACCAGGGCCGGGAGATGGCCGGCCACGCCCAGATCACCCTGGCCACCGACCTGGCGGTCTATTTCTGCGACCCGCATTCGCCCTGGCAGCGGGGCAGCAACGAGAACACCAACGGGCTGCTGCGCCAGTATTTCCCCAAGGGCACGAACCTGGCCGCCCACAGCCGTGAGCACCTGGACGCGGTCGCTGCGCAGCTGAACGCCCGGCCGCGCAAGACCCTGGGCTGGAAAACCCCCGCTCAGGCGCTGGATGAGGTCCTGGCCGCTGACGCCGCCTGACCCGGGCGTTACAGCGGGGCAAAACAGCGGAGGCGGCTGACGCCGCCGCTGTCTTCCCGGCGGGTGCCGCGCAGCATACGGGGCCGCCCCTCCGGCCTCAAGGCTGCTGCGCACCGCCTGCGGCGGCGGCCTGCGGCCGGCCTTGACCCCGGAGCCTCTGCGGCCCCTGGGCGGCAGACAACCAGGGGCCAGGCCAGCGGCCTGCCCCCAGCCCCCCGCCCGGCACCCGCCACCGGCCGGCCATCGATATGGTGGCCACGGAAGGGTCAGCTACCGGCACTGTTGCGACGACCCGTTGAACTCGAGACCAAATACGCCACCTCATCGACCCAGATCATGGAAATCGAATGTCTGAGCGGATCCCTGCTAGGACGGTTGGGGCTGGTGGGACTTGTGGTACAGCAGGGAATGTCTCAGCCTCGCGTCATACCTCGGCCATCGCCGCGTTAAGGGCTCGTAGATTATTAACTCGGCGGTTTGATCTTGGTGGCGGGCCTGTTCTCAGGCTCTGGCGGCGATGTGGTGACCGGCGTCGCATCAGGAGCGGTCAGGTGCGGGCCGGCGGCCGGTTTCCGGATCCGCGGCGGGGTTCGCCGAAGATCTAGGAGCCTCGC
>JASHOI010000414.1 GCA_030041195.1 Streptosporangiaceae bacterium
TGGGACGATGCCCGACCGGCCGCCCGCCCGCCGCCCGGCGCTGGCCAGCGGCGGCATCGGCTGGGGCATCCCGGCCGCGGTCGGGGTCGCGCTGGGGGACCGGGACCAAGGCGTCACCCGGCCCGTCATCGGCCTGATCGGCGACGGCTCGGCCCAGTACTCCGTGCAGGCCCTCTGGACCGCGGCTCAGCACAAGCTGCCGGTCGTGTACGTGGTCATGCGCAACGAGGAGTACTCGATCCTCAAGTCGTTCGCGGTGCTGGAGGAGACACCGGGAGTTCCGGGCCTGGACCTGCCGGGGCTGGGCATCGCCGACCTGGCCCGCGGGTTCGGCTGCCGCGCGGTCGACGTCGCGACCACGCAGGAGCTGGAGCAGGAGTTCAAGACGGCCCTGGGCGCCGACACCGCGACGGTCATCGTGGTCCGCACGCAACCCCAGCAGGCGATGCTCTAGGCGTGATCCACGAATAGGTCGACCGCCGGCTCGGCACCGGGACGTAGGCGTACCGGTCGATACCGTCCTCTGGCCAGGTTCAGGCCGTCGCACCACCGCCGTTCGGAATAACTGACATTCATTTTTGCCGAACGAGCGTTGGTTTCACTCCCGGCGTCAGCCCGGCTCCGGTTCCCGGGCCTCCCGCAGGCGGCGCCGGGAGGCTTCGACCTCGGCTTCGGCGGCGGCGCGGTCGGCCCAGGAGGCGCCCTCGACGCTCTTGCCCGGTTCCAGTTCCTTGTAGATCAGGAAGAAGTGCTCGATCTCCAGCCGGTCGAACTGGGGCACGTGGTGCAGGTCGCGCAGGTGCTCCTGGCGCGGGTCGCCGGCGGGCACGCAGAGGATCTTGTCGTCACCGCCCTTCTCGTCGCGCATCCGGAACATGCCGATCGGGCGGCTGCGGATCAGGCAGCCGGGGAACGTGGGCTCTTCCACCAGCACCAGCGCGTCGAGCGGGTCGCCGTCCTCGGCCAGGGTGTCCGGCACGAAGCCGTAGTCGGCCGGGTACTGGGTCGCGGTGAACAGCGTCCGGTCCAGTCGGATCTGGCCGGTGACGTGGTCGACTTCGTACTTGTTGCGGCTGCCCCGCGGGATCTCGATCAGGACGTCAAATTCCATGGCCATGGTCCATGATCTCAGGTCGGCGGCGTGCTGAGCAGCAGCGCGTAGGCTCGGCGGTCCAGCCGGCCAGACAGGTCGAGATGGACAAATTTCTCCTCGGTGTACTCGTCCAGGGCGTGCGGCCCGAGCTCGCGGCCCAGCCCGCTCTGCTTGTACCCGCCGAACGGGTAGGCGGCGTTGACCATGTGCCACTCGTTGATCCAGACCGTGCCGGCCTCGATCTGGTCGGCCACGTCAAGGGCGCGCTGGTTGTCGGTGCTCCAGACGCCGGCGGACAGCCCGTACTCGGTGTCGTTGGCGATCCGGATCGCCTGGTCGGTGCTCTCGCTGCGGATCACCGAGAGCACCGGGCCGAAGATCTCCTCGCGCGCGATCGTCATGTCGTTGCGGACGTTGGTGAAGATCGTCGGCTCGACCCAGAAGCCGCGCTCGAACTGCGGGCCCGCCGGGATGCCCCCGCCGTACGCCAGCGTGGCGCCCTCGGTCTGGCCGGTGTCGATGTAGCGCAGGATCCGGTCGCGTGCCTCGGCCGAGATGACCGGGCCGAGATCGGTGGCCGGGTCGAGCGGATCCCCGATCGTGATCGTCCTGGTCCGTTCGATCAGCCGCTCGACGAACTTGTCGTGCACGCCGGCGGACACGATGATCCGGGTGCCCGACTCACACGCCTGCCCCTGGTTCATCAGGCAACCGAACAGTGTGCCGTCCGCGGCTAGGTCCAGGTCGGCGTCGTCCAGGACGATGTTGGGGCCCTTGCCGCCGAGCTCCAGCGTGAGCCGCTTGACGTTGCCGGCGGCCAGGCGCATGATCTCGCGGCCGACCGCCGTGGAACCGGTGAAGGCGATCTTGCGGACGTCCGGGTGGCTGGCCAGCCGGGCTCCGACCACCGGCCCCTCGCCGGGCACGACGTTCAGGACACCGGGCGGCAGCCCGCAGTCCTGCGCGATCCGGGCGAACTCCAGCAGCGTCAGCGGTGTGTGCTCGTCCGGCTTGATGACGATGATGTTGCCGGCCGCCAGCGCGGGGCCGATCTTCCACATGGCCAGCAGCAGCGGGAAGTTCCACGGCACGATGGCGGCACACACCCCGATGGGCTCGCGCCGGACCAGGCCGCTGGCCCGGGTGGGCACCTTCAGCAGCGGCCCGGTGCGCTCGAACGCGTAGCTGCGGGCCAGTTCGGCGAAGTAACGCAGGTGGGCGATTGAGAAGCCGATCTGGAACGCCCCGGCCTGGCGGATCGGCGCGCCGTTCTCCTGCGCCTCCAGGACGGCGAGCTCGTCCAGCCGCTCGCCGAGCCCTCCGGCTATCGCGTCGAGCACCGCGCCCCGCTCCCCGGGCGGCGTCCGGCGCCACCCACCGTCCTCGTGCGCGGCCTTGGCCGCCGCTACCGCCCGGTCGGCGTGCTCGCGGCTGCCCTTGGCCACGCTGGCCACCACCTCCTCGGTGGCCGGGCTGCGGATCTCGAACTGGTCGCCGGAATCGACCCAGTCTCCGCCGATCAGCATGGAGTAGCGCCGGATTGTCCCCATGGCGTCCCCTTTCGCGGTGTGACCACGACGCTAAGCCGGGACGAACCCAGGGTTAACGTGCTGGCGGCACGAGGATGGGCCGTTTCCTCGGACCACCGGCACAACGGTTGTGCCGCGGTACCAACGCATCGTGACAGGCTTGATACCGGGGACCGACGACCCCTGCGGATGCCCGCCGCAGAATGAACAGCGTGAGCAATCTGGCAAAGAACCTGACGGACACGACCCGGGCCCACGGCGGGCGGGTGGCCGTGCGGGTGGACAACGCGGCGATGACGTACCGGGCACTGGACGAGGCGAGCGCACGGGTCGCCGCGCTGCTGCACGAGCGCGGTCTCAAGCCCGGTGACCGGGTCGGGATCATGATGCCCAACGTCGCCGAGGTTCCCGTCGTGTACTACGGCGTGCTCCGCGCTGGCGGCGTGGTGGTTCCGATGAACCCGCTGCTCAAGGTGCGGGAGGTCGCCTACTATCTCGGCGACTCCGGCGCCGGGCTGATCTTCGCCTGGCACGGGTTCGCGGACCAGGCCCGCGGCGGCGCCGAGCAGGCCGACGCGGAAGCCATCGTGGTGGACGAGGTCAGCTTCCCCGAGCTGCTGGCCACCGTCGACCCGGATTACGAGGTCGTCGACGCCGCCGACGAGGACACCGCGGTGATCCTGTACACCTCCGGCACGACCGGCCACCCGAAGGGCGCCGAGCTCACCCACGGCAACCTGATCAGCAACACCGAGGTGTGCCGCGACGAGATCGTGCACGCCCGCCCCGACGACGTCATCTTCGGCGGGCTTCCGCTGTTCCACGTGTTCGGGCAGACCGTCGCGCTGAACGTCGCGGTCGCGTCCGGGGCCTGCCTGACCCTGCTGCCGCGGTTCGACGCCGACCACGCGCTGCGGATCATCGCCGGCCACCGGGTCACCGTGTTCGAGGGCGTGCCGACCATGTACGTGGCGCTGCTGCACGCACCCGACCGCGGGGACTACGACACTGCGTCACTGCGTATGTGCATCTCCGGCGGCGCGGCCCTGCCCGTCGAGGTGCTGCGCGGGTTCGAGGAGGCGTTCGACGTCCCGGTGCTGGAGGGATACGGCCTGTCGGAGACCTCCCCGGTCGCCTCGTTCAACCACATCGACCGCGAGCGCAAGCCCGGGTCGATCGGCACCCCGATCCGGGACGTGCAGATGCGCGTCGTAACCGCCGATGATCACGATGTCCCGCAAGGCGAGGTGGGCGAGATCGTGATCAGCGGGCCGAACGTGATGAAGGGCTACTGGCAGCGCCCGGAGGCGACCGCCGAGGCGCTCCGCGACGGCTGGTTCCACACCGGAGACCTGGCCCGCGTCGACGAGGACGGCTACTTCTACATCGTCGACCGGAAGAAAGACATGATCATCCGCGGCGGCTACAACGTCTACCCGCGCGAGATCGAGGAGGTGCTCTACGAGCACCCGGCGGTCGCCGAGGCTGCGGTGATCGGCCTGCCGCACCCGTCGCTGGGCGAGGAGGTGGGCGCCGCCGTGGCCCTCAAGCCGGGTGCCGAGATCACCCCCGAGGAATTGCGGGACTACGTCAAGTCCCAGGTAGCGGCGTACAAGTACCCTCGCCACGTATGGATCGTGGACGCGCTGCCCAAGGGGGCGACCGGCAAGATCGTCAAGCGGGAGATCGTTCCCCCGCCCGGGTTGATCGCTCAGTGAGACTGCTGCTGCTCGCTCCTCCGGGGGCCGGCAAGGGCACCCAGGGGGACCGGCTGGCGGCCCGGTTCGGCGTGCGGCACATCGTCGCCGGTGACCTGCTGCGGACCGAAGCACGGGCGGACACCCCGCGCGGCCGCGAGATCGCGGCGGTCCAGGAGCGGGGCGATCTCGTCCCCGACCAGATCGTGCTCGACGTGCTGACCCCGGCCGTCGTCGATGCCGCCGCGGGCGGCGGGTTCATCCTGGACGGCTTCCCGCGGACCCTCCCGCAGGCCACAGCCGCCGCCGAACTCGCGATCCGGCTTGGCGTGACACTGCAGGCGGCGGTCTACCTGCACGCTCCGGACGAGGTGCTGACGCACCGGCTGCTGGCCCGCGCCGGCCAGGGCGGACGCACCGACGACAAGGCCGACGTGATCCGGCACCGGCTGCAGGTGTATGCCGAGACCACGGGCCCGCTGGTGCCCTACTACAAAGCGCGCGGCATCCTCGTCACGGTGAACGCCGATCAGCCACCGGACTCGGTCACCGCCGACATCCTGACCGGGCTGTCTCAGCTCTCGCTGACCCCTTAGCGGCGCCGGGGGACACTGGCGGCTGGCCACCGACTAGAAGGTGCGGACTCATGACGAACCAAATGCCAGAATCTCTGCCTGCCCTGGGTATCTGCCTCGAGGAGTACGAGTATCCCTATCCGGTTAACTTCTTCCCGGTCACTAACGATCTGCAGTCGCTGAAGATGGCATATATGGATATTCCGCCGGACAAGGAGCCGAACGGGGAGACCGTCGTCCTTTTCCACGGCAAGGCGTTCGGCTGTTACTACTTTCAGAACGTCATCGAGGCGCTGACCGGCTCCGGGTACCGCGTCGTCGCCCCCGACCAGATCGGCTGGGGTAAGTCGCCCAAGCCCGATGTGCACTACAGCTTCCAGATGCTGGCCGCCAACACCGCCGCCCTGCTGGACCACGTCGGCGCGGGGAGAGTTGCGGTGCTGGGTCACTCGACCGGCGGCATGACCGCGGCCCGGTTCACCTTGATGAACCCCGATCGCGTGACGCACCTGGTCCTGCAAGACCCGCTCGGCCTGGCCGATTACCGGACCGGCATCCCGCCGCAATCCGAGGAAACGCTGTACGACCACGAGGTGCACTGGACCGACCCGGCCACGATCCGCGGCTACGTCAAGGGTTACTTCGTGCATCCCGACCCCAAGGTGTGGGAGCCGCTGGCGGACGTCCTGGTCCGGGTGACCCTCAGCCCCGACTATCCGCGGTGGGCCCGTTCCGCGGCGCTCACCTTCCAGATGATCTACCAGCAGCCGGTCCGTTACGAATATCACCTGATCGCGCCGCCGACGCTGCTGATCGTCGGAGCCGAAGATCATGTCGTCCCGCTCGGCCAGTACGCCACCCCGGCCGAAGCGGCCCGGCTGGGCGACTTCCCGGCGCTTGCCGCGGCAGCGGCTCAGGACATTCCCCGGGCCAGGGCGGTAGTGATCCCCGAATGCGGGCACATCCCGCATCTGGAGCAGCCCAGGAAGTTCTTCGCCGAGTTCCTGCCCTTCCTCTCAGGCGGACGCCGCCCACAATAAATGGAGGTATATGTGTCCACCTCTTCCGGCGAGCGGCCCGTGGAAATCGGTCCGCCGCCGTATTACCACCGGTCCGACTGCAACATCTGCCGCAAGCAAGACGGCCTGAAAACGGGGTCGAAGCTCCTGGACGTCCCCCGCCCAGGAGGGTACATCGTCGAACGCGAGCACTTCCTGGCCGAGCACGCCCCGCTGCAGGAGTCCAGCGCAGGAACGGTCATCCTCGAGGCCAGGCGGCATCTCCTGGATTTCGGCGAGATGACTCCGGCGGAGCTTGCCGAGTTCGGCTCGATCGCGCACCGGCTCGTCCCGGCGATCAAGGCCGCCACCGGCGTCCAGCGCGTCTATCTGCTGGCGGTGATGGAGCGCGCGCCGCACTTCCACCTCTGGTTCGTTCCAAAGAAGGACGAGGGAGAACTCCGGGGCGTGGACTACCTGGCGCAGCGGCCCCCTCTTACCGCCTCGTTCGGCGCGGCAGAAGCGACGGCGCGCAAGATCCGAGAGCAGTTCGAACAGCCCTGACGCCGCGCACAACTTGATGGGTCAAGCCGTATGTAATCGCGCTCGGGCCGTACGGGTCGGAGCAATGACCGGATGATACTGGCCCAAGGCTATGTACCTTGACAGGTGAGCAGCCTTGCTTCATGATTTAACTTGATAGATCAAGTGATTAAGCAAGGGATGACCATGAGCACAACCTCGCTCCTGCGCCCGGACGTCAGCCTTCGCCGCGGCGCGGATCGCCACCAGACAAGGATCGGGTGGCTGCACGGGCGCCATTCGTTCGACACCGGGATCGACCCGCTGGGCGCCGATACGCATCATGGCGCCCTCGTCGTCAGCAACCACGACACGATCGCGCCCCGGTCCGGGTTCGACACGCATCCGCACCGGAACATGGAGATCGTGACCTGGGTGCTGACCGGCTCGCTGGTTCATCAGGACTCAGAGGGCCACAGCGGCGTCATCTATCCGAACCTGGCGCAGCGCATGACCGCCGGCACCGGGATCCGGCACTCGGAGAAGAACGACCTGCCGGCCGGGAGCCCGGACGCCGATCGGCCGCTGGACCTGATTCAGATGTGGGTCGTGCCGGACGAGACCGAAGTGGATCCGGGATACGAGCAGCTCGAACTGAACCCGTTCGACGTCCAGGGCCGGCTGGCGGTGGTGGCGTCTGGGATGACACGGCATCAAAACGAGGCGGCGATCCGGATCCGGAATCGTTATGCCGCTCTCCATGTCGCGCGGCTGGAACCCGGCGAGAGCGTCGCCGTCCCCGATGCACCTTTTGTTCACGTTTACCTCGCCCGCGGCCAGCTGGACCTCGAGGCGGCAGGCCTGCTCGAAGCGGGGGATGCCGCTCGCCTGACCGCGGCGGGGGAGCGCCGTCTCGGTGCTGTCGAACCCAGCGAGGTCCTGATCTGGGAGATGCACGCCTCCCTGGGCCCGGCAGCCTAACGGCCGCCCTGACCCTGCAGCGTTTCGGCGTGCTGGTGCGCGTCTTCGAGCAAGCACAAGCCTTCAGGGAGATCGGCGCGGGGGTCACCATAACGCCGAATGCCATGAATGTGCTTAATTTCCTCGGCATCGGCTCAGGTTTGGCCGAGCAAGCTGGAGTGACGCTGCGCTATTCCGTACGCAGCGCAGCCGACGGCCGCGAGCTCGAGCGCGGACCCGACCCCGATTCATTCGTGCCCGAATTCGGTGCCCCCTACTGCAACCTTCACCGTGCTGACCTCCACTCGGCGCTGGCCAACGCTGTGACAAGGAACGACCCGGACGCCGTTCTGCTCGATCACCGTTTCGATTATCTGGAGCAGGATGGCGACAAGATCATCGCGCACTTCTCGAACCGCACCTCCGTCGAGGCGCCGGCGCTTATAGGTGCCGACGGCGGAGCATCGGTGGTCCGCGATGTCGTCTTCGGTGGGCAGAACGCGGCGTACACCGGCCACGTGGCGCTGCGGGCGCTGGTTCCGTTCACGCGAGTGCCCCGGGCGATCACCGAGGATCCCTACGTGCTCTACGTGGGGGCCGGCCGGTCGTTGATCCACTATCCGCTGCGGCGCCAGAGCACGATGAACTTGCTGGGTAACGCCCAGGCCTCGCAGTGGCAGGCGGAGGGGTGGGCCATTCCGGCCACGGTCGAGGAGTTCCTCGGCCTGTTTGATGACTTCCCGGCACCCGTGCGAGAGCTGATCGCCGCGATCCCCAGCCCGATCTCTTCAAATGGGGCCTAAGAGACCGGGAACCACTGCAGACGTGGACCCGCGGCCGGGTGACGATGCTCGGGGATGCGGCCCATCCCATGAGGCCAGGGCGCCTGCATGGCGATCGAAGACGGGATGATCCTGGGCCGTGCCTTTGCCGAGGCGCAGGACCTCGAAGAGGCGTTTGCTCGTTATGAGGCCGCGCGCCGGGATCGCGCCAACGGCGTTCAGCTGGCATCCCGCTACCAGGGAACACAGCATCACGGCTCGACCGCTTCCGGCCCCAGCACGGGGAAGACGGCCGTAACGCTCGGCTTGTTCTCGTACAACCCAGTGACCGAGTCCATCTAACGTGAGTCAGCCCCGACCGGTTTGGCCCTCCTGGTCAGGAAAAAGACGTTGCCGCGCTGTCGAGGCAGCTGAAATCATCGCCGGCGTGACGGCGGGCGACCGTGTTCCGGTGTTGTGGATCTGCGGTCCGGCAGGCGTCGGCAAATCGACGGTGTCATGGCAGCTGTACACGGAGCCGGCCAGTTCGGGGGTGCACGTCGCGTTCGCCGACAGTGACCAGCTGTGCATGTGCTACCCGGCGCCTGCCGGAGATCCTGGCCGCCAGCGCGTTAAGGCCCTGAATGGGCTCGCAGATCATCAACACGCCGGTTTGATCTTGGCGCCAGGCCCGTTTCCATGATCGCGGTGGGTTTTTCGCAGATACGACAACAAATCCACCGCGATCATGGAAACCGCTGTCTGACGCCAGCAAGTCAAACGTAGATTCGGCCAAAGCGCTCACTCTGCCGCGCCGTGCATACCACGCGCCAGGACGCTACAACAGAAAGCAACGGGTTATTTCGCTGCGAGCACAATGTCGGCTCGATGGTCCGTAACCTCTGTTCGGCTGGCGCCCAGTGCGTCATCGTCAACGGGGTTCTCGGCCCGGCGGGCCTGGAGACCCCGCTGCTGCCGGACGCCAGTGTGACGATCTGCCGGCTGCGCGCCGATGCAGGTGAGGTCGAACGGCGGTTCATCGCCAGGCACGGGCGCCGGGACGACCCCGGCGAGCTGCTGCAGCAGGTCCGGGACGAGATCCGCCTCATGGAGGAAAGCAGCTTTGCCGATGCCTGCGTGGATACCACGGGCGTCCGGGCCGGCGACGTTCCTGGCCTGGTCCGCGCCGCGTGCCGGGACTGGCCTGGCTTCACCGGCCGGCTCGGGGACGCCCCGGGCCAGCTCCCCGGCCAGCCTGGCCCTGGTACCGGCGGGTGGGTCGCGCTGATCACCGGGCCGGCCGGCGTGCGGAAGTCCACGGTCGGGTTCCGCTTCTTCATGAAGTGCCTCAGCGCCGGGCTCACGGCTGGCTACGTCGACCTTGGCCAGATCGGGTTCCTGCAGCCCCCCGCCGCGGGCGACCCGGGCCGCCAGCGGCTGAAGGCGCGCAACCTGGCCGCGATCTGGGGTAACTAGCGGGCGGCGGGTGCAACCCATCTCGTCGTAACGGGCATGATCGCCAGCCAGGCGGACATGCAGCTCTACGCCGGCGAACTGCCGGGAACCGACATTGCCCTCATCCGGCTGCGGGCTGGCCGCGGCGAACTGAGGCAGAGGATCATGTCGCGCGGCGCAGGCGGAAGCTGGCCAGAGCCCGGAGACCGGCTCCGCGGCCAGCCCGCCGAGTTCCTCACCAATGTCGCCGACCGGGCCGTGCAGGCTGCCGAGGCACTCGACCGCTCCGGCGTCGGCGGCCGGGCCGTCGACACGGCCGGCCTCTCGCCGGACGATCTGGCCAGCATCATCCGCGATGCCGCCGGCTGGCCCTGATCACGCTGGTGCCGGCCGCCGTCACTGGCTGAGCGCGGCTTCGAGCACGTCGCGCGCTGACTGGTCGAAGGCGACGAGCCGCACGTGCTCGACCGTCGTCGAAGTGGCCCGGATGGTTTGCACGGCGATGGTTGCGGCCTGCTGTGGCGGGAACCCGTAGACGCCGGTGGCGATGGCGGGGAATGCGACGCTGCGGGCCGCGAGCGCGTCGGCGACTTGCAGGCTGCGCCGGTAGCACGAGGCGAGAACCTCGGCCTCGCCGTGGCTGCCGCCTGCCCAGACCGGCCCTACGGTGTGGATCACATGGCGCACCGGCGGGTTCAGGTCAAATGCGGGCGTGGCCATCGCGTCACCCGGCTCGCAGGGCGCGATGGCCGCGCCCGCCTCGGCCAGGCGCGGTCCCGCCGCCCGGTGAATCGCCCCATCCACTCCGCCGCCGCCCAGCAGGGACTCGTTCGCGGCGGTGACGATGGCGTCCACATCCTGCACGGTAATGTCCCCGAGCACGACCTCGATATCGGCCATGCCCTGACAATGCCATCAGACTCGGAATCGCTCGGCGCCGGGTTCGGTCTGGACGGCTCTCCTCTTGTGCTGGCACCGGGAGCCCTCACCTAGTGACCACAATTATCGATATTTTGTTGACTTGTCGATACGTATGAACTAGACCTGGGAAGAGTCAGCCCGGCCAGCCCGCCGGGCGGAGAAGGCGGAATCGAGCCCGGAAGGAGATGGCACGCGATGAGCATGCACGGTCTGACGTCGATAACCCTGGGCGTCCCGGACGTCGACGCGGCCGCGTCGTACTACGAGGACTTCGGGCTGCGCCGGGTAGGTGACCGGCCGGGTCACGGTCTGGGGTTCGCGACCGCAGAGGGCGGCGAGCAGCTGGTGTTGCGGCCCGCCGAGCGGCGCCGGCTTCTGGAGATCGGCATCGGCGCCGACGATCCCGACGATCTTGGCCGGGTTGAGGCGAGCCTGCGGCGGCTGGGGGTGGAGTTCGAGCGCGACGCCGAGGGCCTGCGGGTGCGGGACCCGAACTCGGCTCTCCAGGTGAGCGTGCAGGTCAGCCCCCGGATCACCGAGGTGGCCGCCAAGCAGGAGCCGACCAACGGCCCGGGGCGGCCGGACCGGCCCAACGGCCGGGCGCCAGCGGTCGAGCGGGAAGGCCGGGTGCGGCCGCGCAGGCTCGGCCATGTCGTGGTCGGATCGCTGGATCAGGAGGCGTCGCAGCGGTTCTTCACCGAGGGCCTTGGGTTCAAGGTCAGTGATCACGTGCCGGGGCTGGCCTCGTTCATGCGGTGCTCGACCGATCATCACAACCTGCTGGTGCAGCAGGCGCCGGTGAATTTCCTGCACCACACCGCGTGGGAGGTCGAAGACGTCGACGAGGTCGGGCGGGGGGCAACGGCGATGCTGGAAGGCCATCCCGAACGGCACATCTGGGGGCTGGGCCGGCATCACATCGGGTCCAACTTCTTCTGGTACCTGAAGGACCCGGTCGGCAACTTCTCGGAGTACTACTCCGACCTGGACATCATCCTCGATGACCAGCTCTGGAAGCCGTCGGTGGTCGAAGGCGCGCGTGGCCTGTACAACTGGGGCCCACCGCCGCCGCCTTCGTTCATCCATCCTGAGGACCTGGCCGCGCTGATGACCGGGAGCCACGCGCCCGGCTCGGTCGGCTCCTGATTCTGGCCCGAGGGAGACGTCGTGCGTATCGGACGTGCTAATGGCCGTCTTGTGATCATCGACGGTGACGGTGTGGTCGACGTCGCGAGCGCCAGCGGCGGCGAGTTCAGCGCCGACCCGGATCGCGTGTTCGCTGTGTGGGACCGGTTCACCGAATGGGCTGGCGGGTACGCCGGTTCCGGCGAGCACACCAGCCCGCTCATGCCAGAGGAACTCGGCGCGCCGGTGCTTGCCCCGGCCCAGGTGTTCGGGATCGGCCTGAACTACCGGGAGCACGCCGCCGAGTCCGGCGTTGACGTGCCGGATGTGCCGCCGGTGTTCACGAAGTTCCGCAGCTGCCTGACCGGGCCGTCCGCGACCGTCGAGCTGCCCAGCGACCGGGTCGACTGGGAGGTCGAGCTGGTCGCGGTGGTCGGGAGGGCCGCGGAACGGGTGCCGGAGCAGAAGGCCTGGTCGTACGTGGCTGGCGTGATGGTGGGTCAGGATCTGTCCGAGCGGGCGGTTCAGCTGGCCGGCCCGGTGCCGCAGTTCTCGCTGGGGAAGTCGTTTCCCGGCTTCGGGCCGACTGGACCGTGGCTCGTGACGCCCGATGAGCTGCCGGACCGAGATGATCTGCCGTTGCGCTGCTCGGTCGACGGCCGGGTGCTGCAGGACGGCCGGACCAGGGACATGATCTTTTCCGTTCCCGAGCTGCTGGCCCGGATCTCGGCCGTGTGCCCGATGCTGCCCGGCGATCTGGTATTCACCGGCACCCCGCCCGGGGTGGGCATGGGGCGCAAGCCGCCCGAGTTCCTCCGCCCCGGCACCACGCTGGTCAGCACCATCGAGGGCCTGGGCGAGTTGCGGAACCCGCTGATCGCCGGGCCGGGCTTTGCGCAGCCGGGGCGGTGACCGCGGTGAGCCTGGGCGGTGAGCCGATCTGGGTACCCGACCCGGACGAGGCCGCGGCCGCGAACGTGGCGCGGTTCGCCCGCTGGCTCACCCAGACCGGGCGGGGCCGGCTGAGCGGCGACTACCTCGAGTTGTGGCGCTGGTCGGTGGACCGGCTCGATGAGTTCTGGTCGGCTGTCTGGGACTACTTCGGCGTCCGATCGGCCGCTCCGTACCAGCGGGTGCTGTCCGGGTCGGTCATGCCGGATGTCGAGTGGTTCACCGGCGCGCAGGTCAGCTACGCGGAGCACGTATTCCGGGGCCGTGACCTGGGCCGGGTCGCGGTGATCGACGCCCGCGAATCCGCGCGGCCGGGCGAAGGACCGGTCAGCCGCCTCCTGACGTGGGGGATGCTGCGCGAGCAGACCGGTAGCCTCGCCGCGATGCTCCGCAATCTCGGGGTCGGTCCCGGCGACCGAGTAACCGGGTACGTGCCCAACGGGGCCGAGGCGGTCGTCGCGTTCCTGGCCACGGCTAGCCTCGGCGCCATCTGGTCCAGCTGCGGTCAGGACTACTCGCCGCCGGCGGCGGCCGAGCGCCTGGGGCAGCTAGAGCCCGCGGTGCTGATCGCGGCCGACGGCTACCGCTACGGCGGGCGGGAATTCGACCGGCGCGGATCGGTCAGCGAGCTGGCGGCGCTGCTGCCCAGTCTCCGCGCGACGATCGTGTTCCCCAGGCTCGGCCTTCCGGCGGCCGCCGCGGCGGGAGAACTCGGCTGGCCGGGTCCGTCGGGCTCTGCCGACCTGGTACCGCACCCGGTGCCGTTCGGCCACCCGCTGTGGGTGCTGTTCTCCTCCGGCACCACCGGCCGGCCCAAGGGGATCGTGCACAGCACCGGCGGGGTGCTGCTCGAGCACCTGAAGGCGATGTCGCTCAGCCTGGACCTCGGCGAACAGGACGCGTTCTTCTGGTACACCTCGCCGAGCTGGATGGTGTGGAACTACCTGGTCTCGGGCCTGCTGGCCGGGGCGCGGATCGTCTGTTACGACGGAAGCCCGAGCTACCCGTCGTGGCAGGCGCTGTGGGCGCTGGCCGCCGAGCACCGCGTCACGCTGCTGGGCACCAGCCCCGCGCATCTGCGCGGCTGCGCCCAGGCTGGCGTGGAACCGGCTCGTGACCATGACTTGTCCGCGCTGCGGTCGCTCGGATCGTCGGGTTCGGCACTGCCGGGCGACGCTTACTTCTGGGTGTCGGATCATGTGGGGCGCCGGGTCCGGGTCAACTCCACCTCGGGCGGCACCGACGTCGTCAGCGCGTTCGCCGGCGGCTCGCCGGTCGTGCCGGTGTGGCCGGGCGAGCTGTCCGCGCCGTGCCTTGGGGTGGCCCTCGACTCGTGGGACTCCGGCGGCAGGCCGGTCCGCGGCGCGGTCGGTGAGCTCGTCATCACCAAGCCGATGCCGTCGATGCCGGCGGCCTTCTGGAATGACCCGGGCGGCTCGCGCTACCGGGAAGCCTACTTCAGCACCTACCCGGGCGTATGGCGGCATGGCGACTGGATTACGGTCACCGACCGCTGGTCCGTGCTGGTGCACGGCCGGTCCGATGCCACGCTGAACCGCAACGGCGTCCGGATGGGCAGCTCCGACATCTACCACGTGGTCGAGCAGATCGACGAGATCGCCGAGGCCCTCGTGGTCGGGGTAGAGCAACCGGACGACGGGGTACTGGATGCCCCTGTTCGTGGTGCTCAACACCGGGCACGATCTCGACGACGCGCTGGCCGGCAAGATACGGCGGGCAATCCGCGAGCAAGCCTCGCCCAGGCACGTGCCCGACGAGATCATCGCCGCACCGGCCATCCCGCACACCCGCACCGGCAAGAAGCTGGAAATCCCGGTCAAGCGGATCCTGCAGGGCGGCGACCTGGGCCAGGTCGTGGACGCCGGCGCGGCAGACGACCCGGACGCCCTGTGGTGGTTCGCGGCCTACCGGGCAAGGACGCCGATCCCGTGACCGAGAATCGCCGGTCCGGGCGCGAGGAGGAAACGCGATGAAGACGAGCGTGCTGATCCCCACCACCGGCGACATCGCCACCGTGCGCGAGCACGCCGCGATGGCCGATGAGCTCGGCTACGACTCGATCAACTGCTCGCACATCGCCGCCCGCGATTCGTTCACCACCCTCGCCGGCCTTGCCCACCTCGCCCCGTCGGTCACCCTGGCCACGGCGGTGGCCCCGATCTACCACCGCTCGCCCGCGTCGATGGCCCAGACGGCCGCCACGGTCGACGACCTGTCCGGCGGCCGCTTCCGGCTCGGGCTGGGCACCGGTCACCGGGCCACGATGGGCGGCTGGCACGGGCAGGACATCGGCAGCCCGGTGACCGAGATGCGCGAGTACGTGGCACTGGTCCGGGCGCTGCTGGCCGGGACCGGGCCGCCGGCCGGTCTTCGCTGGAACTCCAGCTTCGCGTTCAGCGGCTTCAAGCCTCGTGCCGATATCCCCATCTACCTGGCCGGCCTGTCCCCGGCCATGCTGCGCCTGGCCGGAGAGATCGCCGACGGAGTGGTGCTGTGGGCGTGCCCCGCCTCCTACGTCGGGGACGTGGTGACGCGGGAGATCGCTGCCGGCCGGGCGCGGGCCGGCCTGGATCTTGACGGATTCGACATCTGTGCCGCCATCCCGAGCGCTGTCGTCGCCGATCCCGCCGTCGCCCACGCCGGGATACGCGCCGAGCTGCACCGCTACTTCGGCCTGCCTTTCTACCGGGCGATGTTCGCCCATGCGGGTTACGAAACCGACATCGCGGCCTACGACGCGGCGGCCGACGTTGGCGCGCAGCGCGCCGCGATCAGCGACGCGTTCATCGATGACCTATGCGCCATCGGCAAACCGGAGGACGTGGCGGCGGGCGTGGCCCGCTATCGTGCCGCCGGCGCCACCAACCCGATGATCACCAACATCACCGGCACCGACCTGCGACCGGCCCTGCAGGCAGCCGTCAGGACGTAGGCGCCTGATCGCGCACGTAGCGCCCGGGTGCCGGGTCCAGTCCCGGGCATCGGCCGCCGGGTGTCTCGGGCCGCGGCCGCGGGTCGCCGGATCGTGCCGTTATCCAGTCGGCCCAGGCCTCCCACCAGCTGCCCTGCTGTCTCTGCGCGCCGGCCAGCCACCGCTCGGCGTCAGCGCCGGGTGCCGCACCGGTCCAGTAGTGCGCCTTTGGGGTTGCCCGGCGGGTTCACCAGCCTGGCAGCCCTTCCACGGCGTCAGATGGTCGGTGACGGCGCCGGTGACGAACGTCGGGACGGTGATCTGTCGTAGCTGCAGGGGTGTTCCCAGAACGCTGAGCCGCCCGGGGCGGGTAAGCAGGTTATCGCGGAAGATGTCCAGGAACTGGCCGTGCAGCGCTCCGGGCAGGTTGGTGCCGTCGGCGTTCCAGGCGAGGATGTCGAAGGCAGGCGGCTTGTCGCCCATCAGGTAGTTGTTCACCCAGTAGTTGAAGACGAGGTCGTCGGGGCGCAGCCAGGTGAAGGCGCTGCCCATCTGTCGGCTGGTGATGATGCCGTTGCGCCGTGACCGGCGGCCGGCGAAGGCGGCCAGCCCGCGCCCGGAGAACGCGGTGATCGGGGCGCGCAGGCCGAAATCGAGCAGGGTGACCGCGTAGGCCATGCTGTGCACCCGGTCGTCGCCGGTGGCCGCGAGGTGGTTGAGCAGGGTAGTGCATCATCATCACCAGCCTGCGGCGGTCGCCGCGCCGCGGCCCGGTCAGCGTGGCCGAGCTTGATCTTGCGTGGCTGGCGGTGTCAGGTCGTCCACGCCGTGCTCGCGGGCGTAAGCGATCAGCAGCGACGGAGCACGGTCGATGTGCTCGGCCAGCACCTCAATGGCCTGGTCCGCGTCGCGGGCAAGCGCGAGTTCCTTGAGCTGCCGGTGTTCCCGGGCCAGGTCGCGCTGGTGATCGTCGGTGAGCACCCAGTACCAGCGCCGGTAGAGCTCGGCGCTGTCCCGGAGCGAGTTGGCGACCGACTCGAGCCGGCGGTTGCCGCACCCGACGAGCAGGGCCTGATGGAAATCGCGGTGCCGAATGGACCAATCCTCGCTGACCGTTCCGTCCTCCCGGACGACCGGCGTCCGCTCGAGCCGGTGGTGTGCGGCCAGGATTCCGGTCTCCCACTGCAGGTCGCCACGCTCGACAGCGAGGCGCAAGGCGACCGACTCGACCTGGACGCGGGTCTCGGTCAGCTCGGCGATGTCTGCGACCGAAAGGTCGCGCACCCGAAAGCCGCGTTGCGGCGTGGCGACCAGCAGACCTTGCTCGGTCAGGCGGGTGAGCGCCTCCCGAACCACAGACTGGCTCACCCCGAACCGTTCGGTGAGCTCGACCATCTTCAGCTTCTGGCTGGGATGCAGGACCCCGTTCAGCAGCTCGGACCGAAGCACCTCGTACACCTGCCCGGTCCGGGTCGCGGGAGTGATCGTCACGTTGTCAGCATAGCTTATTTCCGCTGGATAACGTTTTGCTCAACAAATATCGATATAGTGTTGCTCTATCGATTATCATCTAGTTGACTGGCACACAGGAAGCCGGCATCACCGCCGGGAAGGTGCTTCGAGGTGGAGGCGGCCGATGTCGATTCCCGGATCAGAGACCGTGGACGTGCACGTGCTGATCGTCGGGGCCGGGCCCGCCGGGCTAGGCCTGTCGGTTGCCTTGGCGCGGTACGGGGTGGGGCATCTTCTGGTCGAGCGGCACCGGAGCACGGCGCACACGCCGCGCGCACACATCATCAATCAGCGCACGGTCGAGATCTTCCGGCATCTGGGGATCAGTGACCGGTTCCACGCGGTCGCCACGCCGCAGCACCTGATGGCCAACAACCTGTGGGTGACCACTCTGTCCGGCCTGGAGGTCGCCCGGTCGGAGACGTGGGGGACCAGCGCCGAGCGGGCCGCCGACTACCGCACGGCGAGTCCGGAGCCGATGGCCAACTGCCCGCAGACCGTACTGGAGCCGATGCTTCTGGCCGCCGCCCGGGACTTCGGCGCCGACGTCCGGTTCGGGTGGGAGTTCATCAGCCTCGCCCAGGACACCGGCGGCGTCACCAGCGTGATCCGGCACCGCGATACGGATGCGACGCTGACGGTGCGGTCGCAGTACGTGGTGGGCGCCGACGGTGCCCGCAGCCGGGTTCTCGGCGAGGCCGGGCTGACCGCCGAAGGGCCGGATGACCTGGCCAGAGCGGCGAACATCTGGTTCCGCGCCGACCTGTCCCGGTACCTCGCGCACCGGCCCGGAGTGCTGACCTGGAACGTGATGCCCGGGCCGCTGCCGCCGCTCCGGCTCGGCACGCTGATCTGCCACAAGCCGTTCACCGAGTTCGTGCTGGCCTTCATGTACGACCCCGGGCAGCTGTCGCTGGACACGCTGAGCCATGACGACCTGTACAGCCGGATACGCGCCTTCGTGGGAGAGGACGTCGACGCCGAGATCCTTGGCGTCGCCGGATGGCAGGTACGCGCGCAGATCGCGCCAGGCTACGCGGCCGGACGCGTGTTCTGCATGGGCGACGCGGTTCACCGGCACCCGCCGACCAACGGCCTTGGGCTCAACATGTCCATCGCGGATGCGTACAACCTGGGCTGGAAGCTGGCTCTCGTCCTGGACCGGCGGGCGGGCGCCGCGCTGCTGGACAGCTACTCGGCGGAACGGCAGCCGGTCGGGGCGCAGGGCGTCCAGCGCGCCATCACCAGCCTGCAGGAAGGAGCCGCGGTGGAGGCCGCCCTCGGCTACGAGCCGGGGCAGCCCGCCGAGGCGGGCTGGCAAGCTCTCAGCACCTTGTACGAGCCCGGTCCGGCCGGGGACGAGCGCAGGGATGCGCTGCACAAAGCGATCGAGCTGAGCAACTACCAGTTCAATGCCCACGGCGTCGAGCTCGGGTACCGCTACCGAAGCGACGCCATCGCCGATGACGCCAGCCCGGACCCCACTCCGGCGCGCGACCCGCAGCTGTATTACCAGCCGACTACCCGTCCCGGCGCCCGCGTGCCGCACGCCCGGCTGGAACGCGACGGCGTGCCGGTGTCCTCGCTCGACCTGGTCGACGACCTGGCCTTCGCGCTGCTCACCGGGCCCGGCGGTGAGGCATGGAGCCGCCCGGCGGCGGAGGTCTCCGCGGACGCGGGGGTACCGGTCCGGGTCCACGTCATCGGGGGCCGGGACGGTGTGACCGACCCTTACGGCGAGTGGGCCGCAGTGCGTGAGGTGGAGACCAGCGGCTGTGTCCTGGTGCGCCCTGACCGGCACGTGGCGTGGCGATCCGTGCGTTACACGCCAGACAGCGCGGCGCAGCTCGCCGCCGTCATCGGGCAGGCACTGGGCCAGCCAGGCTGAGCGTCGCCGAGCGGGCCGGTGTCAGGCAGTCATGTCCGAGCGCGGCTGCCCTCCGGATTCGTCGAGCAGACGCCGTGTGCGCCACAACGGGCAATCATGGAGAGCCGACAGTCGAGCAGCGGGCACCCGCAGATCAACGATGAGGTCGTGATGAGGATCGATGTGCACGCGCACTACTGGACCGAGGACTATCTCGATCTGCTGAAGGACCTGGGCCGAACCGATACCGGCGTGGCGCGCGGCCTGGGCGCCGGCGGGGGCGGCGAGCTGGCGGCGCGGCTCAAGCTGATGGACCGGGCGGGGGTGGAGATGCAGGTGCTGTCGGCCTGCCCGCAGTCTCCCTACGTCGAGGACCGGGCGAAGGCGGCCAGCGCGGCCAGGTTCGTCAACGACCAGTACGCGGGGCTGGTGGGCCGGCACCGGGACCGGTTCGCCGCGTTCGCTGCGCTGCCGATGCCGCACATCGATGAGTCGCTGGGCGAGATCGGCCGGGCGCTGGATGAGCTGGGCATGGCCGGGGTGGCGCTGAACACCAGCGTGCTGGGGCACGCGCTGGCCGAGCCCGGGTTCGAGCCGGTGTTCGCCGAGCTGAACCGCCGGGGCGCGGTGCTGTACCTGCACCCGGCCGGCAACAGCGCCTGCTCGCCGCTTATCCGGGACTATCACCTGACCTGGATGGTCGGCGCGCCGGTGGAGGACACGATCTCGATCATGCAGCTGATCACGCGCGGCGTCCCGGCGCGCCACCCGGACATCAAGATCATCAATTCGCATCTGGGCGGGGCGCTGCCGATGCTGCTGCAGCGTGCCGATGACCAGTACCGCTGGGAGGCACCCGGCACCCCCGAGCGGCCCAGCGTGGCCGCGCGCCGGATGTGGTATGACACCGTCGGCCACGGGCACGTTCCCGCGCTGCGCTGCGCGATCGGCTCCTTCGGCGCGGACCGGCTCCTGCTCGGCACCGACTTCCCCTACGAGAACGGCGACACCTTCGTCCGCGCGGTCGGCTACATCAGCGACCCCCAGATCGACCCGGCCGCCGCCCGCGCCATCCTCGACCACAACGCCACCGCCCTGCTCGGCACCGGATAGCAACGCCCGTCGCGAGAACCCAGAACCTTCCAGCTCCGGGTGAATCCAACGCTGGCTAGTGACCGGGCTGAACGGTCGGTTGCAGAAGTGCCGAAAACCGGCGGGCGAACAGGTAGGCGTCGCCAGGCCAGCGCGCGGACAGGTAATTGCGGTCGGTCACGGCGAAGGCGGGCCTGTCGTCGGTAGCGGTGCCGCGAGCGCCGAGCACTACCGGTCCTCGCTCGAACTGGTGCCGCGCGTCGTCCAGGGCGGCTTTGACCTCATCCTCGACGTACGCGGGATAGGTCCGGTAGTAGCGGCCGAGCTGCCAGGCGGTAGCCAGGTAGGCCAGGCGTTCCATGTACTTGGGCAGGCAGGTCGTCCGGCGGTCGGCCAGCAAGCTGCGGCCGGTGGCGGCATCCGAAGTCCGGGCCAGGACCAGGACGCCGTGGCAGATCGCGCCCACAGGCCTGCCCAGCGCCCAGAACCGGGCCACCTGGTCGCGCAGCACCGTCGAGCCCAGGTATTGGCGCATCCCCGGGGCGTGCCCGCCGGGCAGCAGCAGGCCATCGAAGGCGGCCGGGTCCAGCGCTCGCCACGCCTGTGTGCTGGTGAATTCCTCGGCCTTGGCCAGCTCGGCGTAAAAGCGCCTGGCCTCGGGCGCGGCGCCCAGCTGCCCGAAGATCACTCCGGACAGCAACCGGGGATCGGCGGCGGGGACCGTGCCGGCCCGCTCGGTGGCGAAGACGACCTGATGCCCCGCATCACGCAGCACCCGCCAGGGCACCGCGACCTCCGTCACATCGAAATCCCGATCCGGCAGCGGCATCAGCACACGCACCTGGCCATCATCTCGCACACACCGCGGAGCGGCCCCAGCACGTTCCTCACGTGGTCGTCTCGCGACGCCATTCGCTGCTGGTCTTGTCCGGCTGTCCGACGTTCACGACCTGGACCGGAAGGTCGCTGGCCAAACGCACCACCTGATCTGCCACGGTGGATCCGGTCAGCAGCCGCGACCACCGTGACCGCCGGCGTGACCCGATAACCAGTTGCGCGGCACCGGCCTTGCGGGCGGCCTGGATCAGTCCCGAGGCAGGGTCGGCAGCTTTGACTTCAGCGAACGTGCCGTGCAGCTGCCTGAGCTGCCGCCGGTCTTCCGTCAGCCGCTCCGTGACCGGCCGGTCCAGATTATCGAGGGGCCGGACGTGCACCCCGTGCAGCCGGGCATTGGACAGCTCGGCCAGCCGCGCAGCGTACCGGATCAGCCACCGGTCGGCAGGCGAGCCCTGCAGACCGACCACGATGACGGCGGCTTCGATGGGCTCGCAGCCAGGGTGCGTGGCCAGGAACGCCGCGCCCGGGTCGGCAATGGAGTCATCGAGCCACAGCTGGGCAAGCTCGCGCAGCGCGGCCAGGTTCGCGTACCGGAAATAATTCGACAGCGCGGTGTCCGCCTGGTCCGCGCGGAAGACCAGCCCGTCGGCCAGGCGCCGGCGCAGCGCCGCGGGCGTGAGGTCGACCAGCTCAACCTGCCCGGCCCGGACAAACTCATCCGGCACCGGCTCGCCCGGGTGCACCCCGGTGATCCGCGAGACCAGCGCGCCGAGCGACTCGATGTTGCCCACGTTCAGAGTGGTGTACACATCGATGCCGTGGTCGAGCAGCTCGCCGACATCCTGCCAGCGCTTCGGGTGGCCAGAGCCGGGCACGTTTGCGTGGGCCAGCTCATCCACCAGGGCCAGTCCGGGGCGCCGGTCAAGGACCGCCGCGACATCCAGTTCCTCAAGGGCCGCCCCGCGGTAGCTCACCGTGCTGGTGAGCACCTCGAGATCATCCACCTCGGCGGCGGTCGCCGCGCGCCCGTGACGCTGCAAGAACGCGACGACCGCGTCGACGTCAGCGCGCCGCTGGGCACGCGCGTCCCGCAGCATCGCGTAGGTCTTCCCCACCCCCGGGGCAATGCCGAGGTAGGTGCGCAGCGTTCCCTTGGCGGCATGCGGTCGCACCGCGTCAGCCATCCAGATGCTCCAGTTCCGCGTCCTTCTCGCCATCGGCCTGGCCCGGATCACCATCCCGGCCTGCCTGCACCTTCTCAGTATCCGGCAGCACACCCGGCTGCTGCCCCGGCGAGGCGGACCTGAACGAGGACGGCTACCCGGCCGGCGGCATATCCCCCGGCTGGCCAGGCGCTTGAATTCTCAAACCTAGCGCCAGGCAACAAGTCAACGGTTCAAGCAACATCGGGGCCCGGTAGCTTAATAAGCTCGGTCGCGGACATCGCCGATCACCGTCGCACCGGGGCTGCGGTCAGGTGTGGGCCCGGCGACCGGGTTCCTTTGAAGATCTAGGAGGATCCGGTGCAGATACCGCACGCCATCCTCCTAGATCTTTTCAGCCGCGGGCCGGCGGTGGGGGTGAAAGCACTGTGCGTAA
Organism: Streptosporangiaceae bacterium; assembly: GCA_030041195.1. The sequence goes on from JASHOI010000414.1 coordinate 22,427, forward strand.
TCACTTCAAGGTTCCAGTAACTTCGGGTGCACGGCATTGCAGCTGTAAGTGATATTCTCGTGGCATGAGCGCTGCCGAGGAGTCCCTGGCCGACGAGCACGCCGAGTTGTGGCTCACGCCGGGCCAGCTGGCCTCGTGGCTGTCGGTCGTCCGGCTGATGACCCGGCTGCCGTGGGCCATCGACACCCAGCTGCAGCGCGACGCCGACCTGAGCATGATCGAGTACATGACGATGGCGATGCTGTCCGAGGCGCCGGACTGGACGCTGCGGATGAGCGAGCTGGCCGAGCGCACCAGCTCATCGCTGTCGCGCCTGTCGCACCTGGTGAAGCGGCTGGAGAGCCGGGATTA
>JASHOI010000415.1 GCA_030041195.1 Streptosporangiaceae bacterium
AAGGGCCGCATCTATTGAGCCCTTTGGTACATCCATGCGCGTGCGGCCACCCCAGCGGAGCACGGCCAGCGCGTGATCACGCCGACCACCGCAGTCGCGGCCACCGTGGCCACCGCACCCGTCTGAGCGGTGGCCACAGTGGCCACCCCGTCCATCTCGCGGAATCACAGCCACCGCGACTGGTGTTGTTATCGATGCGACTGTTACTCGGTTGCTCGCCGCACCTCTCATTCAGCGCGGCATTCCGTCAAGCCCCCATGCCCAGAGCCCAACAGCGATTGGAGCTTCTCCGATGCGCCGTCGGCATGACCAGACACGGTCCGTCACCCAATTTGGACGGTGGGTACCGGGCATTCCTAGGCTCAGCCGGCCCCGCGGAGGCGGGGAGAGGATCGCCGCGCCTGGGATCCGAGCCCTGGCGGCCGTAGCCGGTATCGCCGCTACGCTCGTGCTGACGCTGGTCGGCGCCGCCTCGCCGCGGGCCGTGGCCGCGCCGCAGACCCGGGCAGCGGCTTCGGCCCGGGCGGCCGCACAGCGCACGTCCTGCCGTTCGGTGGCGCACATCGGCGACTCGACGTCGGCGGACCTGATCTCATCGGCCGACCTGCCCGACCCCGCCCAGCAGCTGCCCGCTCGCTACGCCGATGTAGGGGTCAGGCACCTGCTGATCGATGCCTCGGGCGGGCGGTCGGTCGTAGAGACGCTCCCCGGTCAGGTCAACGGGTACAACGTGGCCCTCACCTGGTGGAATGAGGGATACCGCGGCTGCTGGGTGTTCGCGCTCGGGACCAACGACGCGGCGGACGTGGCCGCCGGCTCCAACGTCGGGATGATGGCCCGCATCCAGGAAATGATGTCGGTGGCGCACGGCGAGCCCGTCATGTGGGTCAACACCGTCACCCAGCTCAGCAGCGGCCCGTATGCCGAGGCCAACGAGCAGCTCTGGGACGACACCCTGGTGCGCGCGCTCGCCATGTACCCGAACATGCGGATCTTCGACTGGGCCGCCGTGGCACAGCCAGGCTGGTTCCTGCCGGACGGGATTCACTACAACTCCACGGGATGCGCGGCCCGCGCCCTGGCCATCGCCGACGCGCTCGCACAGGCCTTCCCGCTGCACGGCCACGGCAGCAGTCCCATCGTCCGCTAGCGGCTGCGCCGAAGCGGCGAGTAAAGGAAACGTCAGGCCGGAGTAGCCTTCTGCCGGGCCGCTGCGGCCCAGGGACTAGGTGAAGGGCTGGCGACATGACCGACGACTCTTTCGTGCAGCTCTCCGGCAGCGAACGCGGGGCGCTGGCCGACGCTGAACCTGCCGGGACCATCGACGGGTCGGAACGCATCGAGCTCGCCGTCCTGACCAGGCGGCGCGCCGAGCTGCCGGTCGACGCCGCCGGCGTGCCGGTCAGGCTGACCAGGCACGAGCTCGAGCACCACTACGGGGCCGACCCGGCGGATCTCGATCTCGTGACCGTCACGCTGTCCGGGCTCGGCCTCGAGGTTACGGGACAGGACGCCGGCTCCCGCCGGATCACCGTGGCGGGCACGGTCTCGGCGCTGGCGGACGCCTTCGGCGCGGAGCTGTCGATGGTCACAAGCCCGGTTCCGGGCGGCTCGCAGCGGGTGACGCACCGGTACCGTACCGGCGCACTGTGGATACCGGCGGAGCTCGACGGCATCGTGGTCGCCGTGCTCGGCCTCGACAACCGCCCCCAGGCCCGGTCCATGGCCAGGCGCGCCGACCCCGCCGCGGGCGGGACCTCCTATACCCCGCCCCAGGTGGCTGAGATCTACGAGTTCCCGGCCGGCACCGACGGCACCGGGCAGACGATAGGGATCATCGAGCTGGGCGGCGGCTACTCAGCGAGCGACCTGGACACCTACTTCTCCGGCCTGGGCCTTTCCGTTCCCTCGGTGACCGCGCAGGGTGTGGATGGCGCCAGCAACGTGCCGGATCAGGCCCCGGACGGCGCGGATGGCGAAGTGCTGCTCGACATCGAGGTGGCCGGCTCGGTGGCGCAGGGAGCCGCGCTCGTGGTCTACTTCACGCCCAACACCGACCAGGGTTTCATCGACGCCGTGACCACTGCGGTCCACGCAACGCCGACACCCGCGGCGGTAAGCATCAGCTGGGGCCAGTCGGAGGACTCGTGGACCGCTCAGGCAAGGTCCGCGCTCGACGCCGCGTGCGCCGACGGCGTGGCGCTGGGCGTGACCGTGTGCGTGGCGGCGGGCGATGGCGGGAGCAGCGACGGCGTCAGCGGCGGCCAGCCGCATGTTGACTTCCCCGCGTCCAGCCCGCACGCGCTGGCCTGCGGCGGCACCAGCCTGCAGGCCGACCCGGCCACGGGGGTGATCACCTCGGAGACCGTGTGGAACGACGGGTCGAGCGGTGGCGCGACCGGTGGCGGGGTGAGCGATCAGTTCGCGCTGCCGGCCTGGCAGGCGAACGTCGGCGTGCCGGACACCGCGGCCGGCAGTTCCGGGCGCGGCGTGCCCGACGTGGCAGGCGACGCCGATCCCAATACCGGCTACCAGGTTCTGGTCGACGGCCAGTCGACGGTGATCGGCGGCACGAGCGCCGTTGCCCCGCTGTGGGCCGCGCTGGTCAGCCGGCTGGCCCAGGCCGCGGATAAGACGTTCGGGCTGATCCAGGAACAGTTGTACGCCGGGGTCGAGGCCGGCGAGGCCGCGCCGGGGTTCCACGACATCACCAGCGGCAGCAACGGCGCCTACTCGGCCGGGCCCGGCTGGGATGCCTGCACCGGCCTGGGCTCACCGGACGGCACCGCCCTGCTGGCCACGCTCACCGCCGGCACGGGCGAGGAGGCGGTGACGGCGCCTTAGCGCGGGGCGCCGAGTGTCGCCGGGGCACCGCAGCGGCGCAGCACCTCGGGAACCGCGACCGTGCCGCCCTCGTCCTGGAAGTTCTCCATGATCGACAGCAGCACACGCGCGGTCGCGCCGGTGCCGTTGAGCGTATGCACGAACTCGAGGTTGCCGTCACGGCGGAACCTGATATTGAGCCGTCGCGCCTGGTAGTCGGTGGTGTTCGAGCACGAGGTGATCTCGCGGTACCGGCTCTGGGTCGGGAACCAGGCCTCGATGTCGTACTTCTTCGCGGCCGGGGCGCCGAGGTCGCCGACCGCTATGTTCATCACCCGGTAGGGCACGCCGAGGGCCTGGACGATCTCCTCTTCGTACGCCAGCAGCCGCTCGTGGAACTCACCCGACTGCTCCGGGGCGCAGTAGACGTACATCTCCACCTTGTCGAACTGGTGCACCCGGAACATGCCCTTGGTGTCCTTGCCCGCCGCTCCGGCCTCCCGGCGGAAGTTCGTGGTGAACCCGGCGTACAGGGCGGGCAGCTGGTCCTCCTCGAGCCGCTCCTCCGCGTGCAGCCCGGCGAGCGCGACCTCGGAGGTGCCGGTCAGATAGAGGTCGTCCTTCTCCAGGTGGTAGAGGTTGGACTCCTCGGTCGGCAGGAAGCCGGTGCCGTACATGGCCCGCTCGCTGGCCAGCACCGGCGGCAGCACGAGCAGGAAGCCCTTGTCCGCCAGGGTCTCTATGACGAACCGGTACAGCGCCATCTCGGCCAGTGCCACGTCCCCGATCCGGTAGGCGAACCGGGAGCCCGACAGCCGCGCCGCCCTGGTCATGTCGATCCATCCACGGGACGAGCCCAGGTCCAAGGCATCCTTGGGCTCGAAGTCGAACTTCGGCGGCTCGCCCCACGTCCGGACCAGCTCGGCGTCATCCTCGTCCATGCCGTCGGCAGCGGTGGGATCGGGAAGGTTCGGGATCTTGGCCAGCAGCTCGTCCCGCTGCCGGGCGGCGTGCGCCTGCTCCTCGGTCGCCGCGGCGAACTCTGCCGCGAGCCGCCGAAGCTCGGCTAGCTCGTCAGGCCCTGGCTTGCCCTTCGACGACCGTCGCTGCGCAGCACGGAGCGTCTCGGCGCGCTCCGTGTACTCACGCCACTTGGCGTCCACGGCAAGGAGAGCGTCAAAGTCCTTTGCCGCGCCGCGCCGGGCGAGCGCTGTGCGGTACCGGTCAGGCTCCTGCCGGGCCGCTTTGAGATCGATCACCTTGGCGAGTTTAGCGGGGTGGTCCGGGCGCGGCAGAACGGTTTACGGCCGGCCTGGCGTCGGGGCGGGTCCCGGTTCCGCGCGGCACGCCGGGTCCTGCTCCGCGGCCGGCTCCGGCCCTGGAGCCCCGCGCCCTCCGGTGCGGGTCGCCAGCACCGAGCCGCCGAGAATCAGCGCGAAAGCCGCCGCCATCGCCGGCGTGAACCGCTCGCCGAGCACGGACACCCCGAGCACAACGGCGACCGCGGGGTTGACGTAGGTGATCACGCTCGCCCGGGCCGGGCCGACCTCGGCGATCAGCCGGAAGAAGATGGGGAACGCCGCGGCGGTGCACACCACCGCCAGGCCCGCCAGCGCACCGAGCACCCGCCAGGACGGCATCGCCGACGGCCAGGCCAGCGCCGCCAGCGGCGCGTAGACAATCGCTGCGAAGCCGAGGCACACCGCGGTCATCCCCAGCGGCGGGAGATCCCCGAGCTTCCTGCTGGCGATCAGGGGACCGGTCGCATAGCACACCGCCACCAGCAGCACCTCGACGATCGACAGCGTATCGCCGCCCGCCGCGGTCGGAGCCGCCAGCAGCGCGACACCGCCGAGGCCGGCCAGCAGACCCGCCCACCGAGTCGCGTTCAGGCGGTCGGTGCCACCGGTCAGCCTCGCGAGCACGACGACGACGATCGGTACCGACGCCACGAGCAGACCGCTCATCGAGCTGGAGAGCTTGCGCTCGGCCTCGGACAGCAGCAGCCACGGCGCGATGATCTCGACGCACGCGAACGCCAGCAGCCATCGCCAGTGCGGCAGCAGCACGCCGATCTGGTTCCGGCTGATCGCAACGGGCAGCAGCAGCGCCGAGCCGACCCCCACCCGGGCGAGCACGAGCACCGGCACCGGCACCCCACCCACCGCGACCTTGATCAGCAGGTAGGGAACCCCCCAGATGATGCTCATCGCTGCGAACAGCGCCCAGCCCCGGCGGCTCACTGCCGGTCTCCCTCCGGTCGGGTCCGTGGCGTCGCCAGTCAGGGCTCGGGCCCATCAGGCTTGCTGCCATCTTCGCCGAAGGTGAGCGCAGCCGTCTTGAACGCTCTTGCGGGCGGACCGGCCGAGGCTAACTCGACAGGCAGACGCCCAGCAGGCCGACGTCGAGACACAGCCCGCCGGCATTGGGCGAGCCCGGACCGGAACCCGTCGAGTCGGTACCGCCCGCCGACGGGGTCGGCGATGCCGTGGCCGACGGGGACGGCGACGGCGGCGAACCGGCAGAAGACGGGGTGGGCGACGGAGATGGCGAGGCGCCGGTTGCGCCGTGGCCGCCCCCCGACGGCCTGGGTGCTGGCCGTTGTGACCGCCGCGATGCGGTCGGCCTCGTTGAACCCGGCCGACCGGGGGGGTCATCATCTGCCCGGCCTTGCGGCGGCGCGACCGCCGCAGGGACCGGGGCGCCTTGCCCGGAGGATCCGCTGGCCTGCGGTTCGTGGAGCCTGATGGTGACCGACACCAAAAGGATGTAGGCGATGGCAGCGGTCACGATTATCGCGAGCGGGGGGACCAGAATCGCCGGGTGCCCGCGCATGGCCGCGGCCGCGTTCCGTATGGTCGTCCGAATCCGGTCGACCACCACGGCGCGCAGGACGCCAGCGACCGGCAGCCGCGGGCCCTGTCCCATGCGGGCGCTGCTGCGTACCCGGCGCAGGGCCGCCTGCCGTTGTGCTGCGGTCAGCCCGGGCAGCAAGTAGATGATCGTGTCCTTCCCGCTGGCCGCCGTCCGGATATGTAACCCGGCCGGCAGGTCTGCGTAACGGATCTTGATCACGTGCCGTGGACCTCGCAAAATAACCCGGATACCGCTATTACCGCATCGATGATCAACAGACGGTGACGAGGTTATCACGATGGATAGCTGCAATCCCATTGAATCGGGAAATTGCATTTCGCAACCCGCTCACTGAGCCATGCACCAACAGGCCTGGCAGAGCCGGGTACGGCCCTGTCGGGCTCGCCCGCGTGGGGGGCTGCGGCTTGAGGGTCACGACTTTTCACGGGTTCCGACGCGCTGTCGCCCGTTTTCGTCTGTTTTGTACTTGACAAACCCGTGAAAAGATGAACGATCGCGGTCCGGCCGGCCCCGATGCTGGGGTTTGGGGGGAGTGCTGGGGGGCGCGGGGTGCCGCAGGTCGGGCTACTCTCACTGCATCGGACTCCGACGCCTGGCGGGAGGTACGGTGCCGCAGATCGGCAAGGCTGGCCACAAGTCGGCCGCCGCTGATGCGGTGGCCGGCGCCGGCGAGCCCGATGCGGCCGCGGCGGCCGGCCAGGCTGGCCTGGCGGCCACTGGGCAGGCTGATCCCACGGCGGCCGGGCAGGTGGCGCAAGGCGGCGCCGGCCAGACCACGACCCGCCGGGGTGGCGTGCCGACGCTGCCGGCCCTGCTGATTGCCATCGCCGGGGGCCTGGCGCTCGCGGCCGCGTTCCCGCCCACCGGAATCTGGCCGTTCGCTGCCATCGCCCCGGCGCTGCTCGTGATCGCGCTCTGGGGACGGAGCCTGCGCGGCTCGTTCCTGGTTGGGCTCGGGTTCGGCCTGGCGTTCTTCATCCCGCTGCTGTCCTGGCTGATCAACGTGGCCTGGTACGCGTGGGCCGCCCTGGCGATCTCCGAGGCCATAATCTTCGCCCTGTTCGCGATCGGGCAGCGGCTGATGCTTCGCCTGCCCGGGTGGCCGGTCGCGGTCGGCTGCTGGTGGGTCGGCGTCGAGGCCTTCCGGGACCGGTGGCCGTACGCGTTCCCGTGGGGGCGACTGGCGATGAGCCAGGCCGAAGCACCCACCGTCCGCTGGGTGGCGCTCGGCGGCCCGCCGCTGCTGACGTTTCTTCTGGCACTCGCCGGGGCCGCCCTGGCCTGGCTGGTGCTTGCCCCGGGCCCGGTCCGGCGCCGGATCGTGCCCGCGCTCGGCTTCGCCGCCGCCGCTGGGCTGGTCCTGGCCGGCGGCCTGCTGCCGTCGGGCGAACCCGGCGCCGGGGTCTCCACGGCCGAGGTCGCCGCGATACAGGGCAACGTGCCGCACTCGAGGACGCTGGCGAAGCAGCTCGCCGAGACCATCGTGACCCAGAACCACGCCACGGCCACGGAGCAGCTCGCCGCCCAGGTCAAAGCGGGAACACGGCCAGCTCCCGACCTGGTGATCTGGCCGGAGGACTCCGCCGAGTCCGACCCCAGCCTGGACCCGCCGGAATACGCAACGATCGACCTGGCGGTCGCCGCGATCAACCGCCCCGTGCTCGTCGGCGCGGTACTGGAGAATCCGCTGCGCAACGCCGGCCAGCTGTGGCTGCCCGGCCGGGGGCCGGTCGCGATCTACGTCAAGCGCCAGCTCGTGCCGTTCGGCGAGTACATCCCGTTCCGCAGTCTGATCAGCTCGTTCTCCTCGCTGCCGTCGCTGCAGCCGGTGAACTTCACCGCCGGGCACAAGGCGGTGGTTTTCCACATCGGCAAGATCAGGCTCGGCGACGTGATCTGCTACGAGGTCGGCTTCGACAACCTGGTCGCTTCGGAGGTCACCGCCGGCGCGAACTTGCTCACCGAGCAGACGAACGACGCCGACTTCGAGCTGGACGGCCAGCTCGGCGAGACCCTGCAGCAGCTCGCGATGGCGCGGATCCACGCGATCGAGTTCGACCGTTCCATGGTGGTCGCGGGCACGACCGGGGTCAGCGCGATCATCGCGCCCGACGGGGCGCTGATCGCGCAGAGCCGGACCTGGCAGCGGGCCCTGCTCGAGGCGCGGGTTCCGCTGCTGACCAACGCGACGCTGGCCGAGCGGCTGGGCGAGTGGCCGGAGATCGTGTTCAGCGCACTGGCGGTCGCCGCGCTTGCCGCCGGCGTGGCCAGCGAGATCGCCGAGCGCCGGCGGTCGCGTGGCGGCCGATCGGCACCGGCTGCCCACGGCGGGGCCGCACAATAGGAATGTGGGATTCTGGCGCGCGTTCGGCAGGCCGGTCCGCTATGCGGCGCTAGCCGCAGGCGCGCTGCCCGCGCTGGCGTTCCCGGCTCTGAACCTGGAGTTCGTCGCGTGGTTCGGGCTGGTTCCCGGCATGCTGCTGTTCCGCTCAGCGCCGTCGGCCAGGGAGGCGGCGGTGCGCGGCTGGTGGTTCGGTGCCGGTTTCCTGCTCGCCTCGCTGTACTGGCTGGCGCCCAACCTCGGCCCCGGGCTGCTGCTGATCGCGGCGTTCATCGGCCTGCTCTGGACCATCTTCGGTGCCGCGGTCTGGGGGCTGCTGCGCTCGCCGGTCACGCCGCTGCGCGCGCTCGCCGCGCTCGCCGTGGTGCCGAGCTGCTGGCTGGTCGCCGACTGGGTCCGCTCCTGGCAGGGCTTCGGCGGGCCGTGGGCGGTGTACGGCGCCAGTCAGTGGCAGCATCCCGCGATCCTGGCCCTCGCCGCGCTCGGCGGTGTCTGGCTGGTCAGTTTCGCGCTCGTGGCAGCGAACACCGGGATCCTGATCGCGCTGGTGGCCCGGCCCATCCCGGTGCGACTGGTCGGGGCCGCGGGCGCCCTCATCGCGCTCGCGGCTGGCCCGGTTGCCTTCGCGCTCACCTCGGCCTCGCCGATCAGCAGGTACGTGACGGTTGCGCTGGTCCAGCCGGGAGTGGTGCACAACCCGGCGATCAGGGTCGATGCCAGCCAGCGGCTGTCGGCCGGCCTGCGCAGCGCACACGCTGACCTGATCGTCTGGGGGGAGAGCAGCGTCGCCTATGACCTGAGCGTGCCCAAGTACGCCTGGCTGCTGCATCAGCTCGAGCGGCTGTCGGCGGCCGACGACGCGCAGCTCCTGGTGAACCAGGACTCGATAGCGCCAAACGGCGACCACTCCAAGGTCGCCCTGCTGATCGGCGACAATGGCATCGACGGCAGTTACGTCAAGACCCGGCTGGTGCCGTTCGGCGAGTACATCCCGTTCCGGCAGGAGCTGGGCTGGCTGACCAAGATCAGCAAGGCGGCGGCGCAGAACATGGTCCCCGGCACCGGGGCGCACGTCCTCCACGTCACATTGCCGAACGGTCAGCCGCTCACGATCGGGGTGCTGATCTGCTTCGAGTCGGCGTTCCCTGACATGTCCCGGGTGGATACCGATCACGGCGCCCAGCTGATCGTGTACCAGACCTCCGACTCCACCTGGCAGGCCAGCTGGGAGTGGGCCCAGCAGCAGCATGCCGCGCTCAGCGCGCTGCGCGCCGCCGAGACCGGCCGCCCGGTCGTGCAGGCGGCGCTGACCGGCGACTCGGTTGCGTTCGACCCGCGGGGCCGGCTGATCGCCTGGAAGGGATCGTCCTTCCGCGGGGTCGCCCTGGTCCGCCTCGGCCTTCCGCCCGCGTCCGCCCGCACGCCCTACGACCAGCTTGGCGACTATGTTCCGTGGACCGCGGTGGGTATCGCGGCGCTGGCCGCCGCGATCGCGCTGCTGCGAAGCGGCCGAATACGCCGGCTAACGGGTCATCCGCACGGCCCGGCCGGAATAGTCTGGGACGGCAATCCCCGGCGCGACCGGTCCGGTGCCGTGACGAGCGCCCCGCAGGACGGCGACACGAACGGCCCCGGACACAGCGATGGCAGCCCGGCGGCCGCGCCCCGCTCCGAGCAGTGAACGTTGCCCGAGTAGGACCGGGAACCACATGAGCCGTCAACGATCCGCAGTGGGAGATTCAGTCGTGGGGACCTCCTCATCCGCGCGCAAACACCGGTGGCTGGTCGCGGTCGCGATCTGCTGCGCAGCAAGCCTGGCCGCCTCCGCGTGCTCAGGAAGCGGGACATCGGCGAACGGCAAGCCGGGCGCTCCCGCCGGCCTGCAGGTGTCGATCACGCCAGCCAACGGGAGCAATAGCGCCACGCCAAGCAACGGCATCACGGTCACGGCTGCCGACGGCAAGCTCACCAGCGTGACCGTGACCACCGGCGGCGACCAGGTCACCGGATCGATGAACGCGGCCCGCACCGTCTGGCACAGCACCTGGGCGCTCGATGTGGCCGAGACTTACACGGTCACCGCCAAGGCGGAAGGAACGAGCGCTGCCGGAACCTCGGGCAAGACGATCACCCGGACGTCGTCGTTCAAGACGCTTAACCCGTCGCAGACGTTCACGACGCAGATCTACGAGGGCGCGGACGAGACCTACGGCGTGGGCATGCCGATCATCCTGTACTTCAACCACCAGATCACCGACAAGGCCGCGGTGGAGCGGGCCCTGCAGATCACCTCGTCGAAGCCGGTCGTCGGCGCCTGGTACTGGGATGACCCGTGCAACATGGCGACGGTCTGCCTGTACTTCCGGCCGCGCAACTACTGGCCGGCGGACACGACCGTCAGCCTCACCGCGCACCTGAACGGCGTCGAGGGCGCGCCCGGCGTGTACGGCTACCACACGCTCACCCAGACGTTCGACATCGGCTCGTCACTGATCGTCGTCGCCAGCACGGTCACGCACCACATGGAGCTCTACCAGAACGGCAAGCTGATCGACACCTGGCCGATCAGCACCGGCCGGCCCGGTGACAACACCCCGAACGGCACCTACCTGACCATCGACAAGGGCAACCCGGTGGACATGAAGGGACCCGGCTACAACCTCGAGGTGCCGTGGTCGGTGCGGTTCACCTGGTCGGGCGACTACCTGCACGACGCCTACTGGTCGGTGGGCGAGCAGGGCTTCACGAATGTCAGCCACGGCTGCGTCAACATGCCGCCCGCCGATGCCGAGATCTATTACAAGATGGAGATCCCCGGTGATCCGGTGACGGTCACCGGCAGCCCGAAGGCGGGCACCTGGGACAACGGGTGGACCATGTGGTTCCTGCCGTGGAGCAGGTACGTTCAGGGCAGCGCGCTGGACGAAGCGGTCGAGGCCGGGCCGAGCGGCAGCTCGTTCGTCAGCCCGTCCGCCCTGCCCGCCTCGACCGCGACCGCTCCCATCGGCACCGCCGACCCAGACAACTGGAACGCGTCCTAGGGCGGTGCCACCGGCATAGGTACCGCATTAATTCGGGCCGCAGGCCCGCGTTGAGGGCCACGGCCACGGCCTCGGTGGCGCTCTGCGTGCCGAGCTTCGACGCGATGTTGCGGATGTGGGTTTTGACGGTGTCCGGCGAGCGGTAGAGGCGGGACGCGATGCTCTTCCGGTCCAGCCCGCTGACCATCAGCCGCAGCACCTCCCGCTCCCGGTCGGTGAGCTGGCCGAGCGGCTGCCCGAACGGCTCGGCGAACGGGTCCTGGCCGGTGGCGAGCATCATGCCGAGCAGGCCGGCCGGGAACCAGGCCCCGCCGAGCATGGCAGCCCGGACCGCGGTCACGATGTGCTCGGCGGGACCGTCCTTGGACACAAAGCCCATCGCGCCAGCCGCGACGGCGTCGGCGGCCGTCGCGGCGTCACAGTAAGCGGTCAGCACCACCACCACCGGCGGCACCGGCTGTGTCACCAGCTGAGCCGTGAGCTCGATGCCGTTGGCGTCACCGAGGTGGACGTCCATGATCACCGCATCCGGCTGGTACAAGCGAACGGCACCGACCACCCGGGCAGGATCGGAGACGGCCGCCACGGGCTCGAAATCCGGCTCCGCCCGGAACAGCACCTCGAGCCCCTCGGCAAAGACCTTGTGATCATCGACGATCAGCAGCTTGGCCGGGCTCATATGCCCACCGCCCGCTGCTCACGCTGCCAGCCGCTGGTGTCGACCAGCCCCTCCCTGACCGCGTAAGCCACGGCTTCAAGGCGCGAGTGGGCGCCCAGCTTGCCGAGCACCGCATCGATGTGCGTGCGTGCGGTCGAGACGCGCACACCCATCTCCCTGGCCATGCCCGCTGTGCTCTCCCCGCGTACCAGCCGGCGGAGCGCCTCCCACTCGCGGTCGGTCAGGAACTGGGAAGGCCCGGCCTCAACGCCCTGGCCGGTCCTGAGCGCGGCCCTGGCCGACCTCGACAACACGACCTGAGCGACCGGCCTCGGCCCGGCGCCGCGTGCCCGGCTGGACACCGTCTCGCCGACCACGCGCAGGAACTCGCCGAAGTCGTCCCCCTTCAGGGCCAGGCCAGCCGCCCCGGCCGCCGCCGCCTGCCGCAGCGTGGTGGCGTCGGCCGACGCGCTCAGTGCGACGAATGCGGTGCCAGGGGCCAAGCAGACGGCCTGCTCGATATCGGCCCGCCTGCCCGTGCGCGCTGGCCGCAGGTCGACCACGCAGGCGTCGGCCTGCGCACGCCGGCAGATCTCGGCCGTATCCTCGAGGCTGGTCACACTGCCGACCACCTCGTGGCCCGCGCCGTGCAGCAGAGACGCGAGAGCGTCGGCGAACACGCGGTGGCCGTCACAGATGACGATCTTCATCCCGCGGCTCCCTTCGCCGGTGCGAGGCTCGGCGCCTCCGGATCGGTTTCGGCGGCGCGGAGGGTGACGGTGACGGCGATGCCACCCAGTTCGCTGACGCCCATCCGTACGCTGCCGCCGCCGCGGCGGACCATGGCCGCCACGATGCTCAGGCCGAGCGACGCTTTGCCGGATTCCGCCTGGCCGAAGCCGGGACCGGAGTCCGCGATCACGAGCCTGGCCTGCTCGCCCTCTTGCCGCACGGTCACCTCGACCCGTCCGCCGGGCCCGGCTGCCCGGCACGCGTTGTCGAGCAGGTTGGTCAGGATCCGCACGACCACGACCGGATGCGCGGCCACGGTGGCCGGCTCAGCGGTGACGCTGACCACGCCCGAGTACCGCCACCGCATGCTGTCCGCGGCCTCGGCGGCGAGAACGTGCAGGTCGGCCACGCCCGCGTCCGCAGGCTGCGCGCCCGCGTTTCCGGGCAGGTCGAGGAAGTAGCCGCAGATGTCCGCGATCCGGCTCGCCTCCTCGGATATCTGCCGCAGCCGGGCCAGCATGGCCGGGCCGGGATCGGACTCTGCCGCGGCCACCTGGGTCAGCAACTTGATCGACGTCGCTGGCACGGACAGGTCGTGACACAGCTCACGCAGCGTCCGGAGATCAATCGCGCCGGAGTCCTGCCACGGCCGCTGGGATTTGACGTTGGATTTAGGGAACATGTCAGCCTCGTGATGGTCGTTACTCGGGGTGCGGGGCCGTCAGGGGGGGCTGATCGACGCCGCTGCCGACACGGGACAACCCGTTTTTGGCAACAGCAAAGCTGCGACGCGGACCGATCAGACGCCGAGCCGTGCTCGGGTCCGCGCCACGTTTAAATCGATTGAGGAATCGCGTCGGCCGCCTAGCCTAGGGCCAGGCTTGCTTCCTGCCGACGGCTTCTACGCTAACTCAGCGAGTGAGCCTGCGTTTAGAAAACGCTGAAATGAATCTCATGAATTTCCACCCCCGGGGAACAAATAGCGTCGCCCTCTGGCCACAAGACCCGCTTGTAACCCGCGGCGACTTCACGTATTTAAACAACGATTCAGCACCCTGTCAAGCATACAACACTGCAGCTCATCACCGGTAAATGACGGCAAGCTCCAGTTATCCTGCCTCTTAGCTTGAGATGTCATGTTTTTCATGATTTACCGTTGCCGTGCAGCAGCCACGCGCCCATGCAGGCACCGGGTTTCGTTGCCGCGGCCGAACCGGGGACAGGTAGGCTTACCGGCCCCGGGGCTAGCGTTCAATTCAGTTTCTTTGATTTTCCTTCCGCTGCTTTAGCCGCGGAAATTTATGCTCCGCCGGCCGGCGCCGGGCACGGCGCTGACCCGCCGCGGCCGGCGGACGAGTACGTCCCGGCCGGGCGCATGCGGTACAACAGATGCCCATGGAGAGCTTCCTGACGCACGCGGGCTACGCTGCGCTGATCGTCTTCGGGTTTCTCGAGGCGTGCTGCATCCCGATCTCCTCGGAGATCACCTTCGGCTTCGCTGGCGTCCTGGCCTACCAGGGCCACCTCAACCTCGCGCTCGTGATCATCATCGGGTCCCTGGCCGAGCTGGCGGGCTCGTACGCGTCCTACGGCGTCGGCCGGATAGGCGGCCGGCCCCTGGTCGAGCGGCTCGGAAAGTACGCGCTGATCACCCACAAGGACATCGACCGGGCGGAGCGGTTCGTCGCCGGCCGCGGAGCGTGGACGGTAACCGTCGGCCGGATGCTGCCGGTCATCCGCGCGTTCACGTCGATCGTGGCCGGCCTGGTGGAGGTGCCCGCGCTGCAGTTTGGGCTGCTCAGCCTCGTGGGCACGGTCATCTACGTGATCGCGTTCTCGCTGATCGGCTACGAGCTCGGCAGCGCCTGGCACAGCATCTCGCACGACGTCTCGATCGGCGGCTACATACTCGTCGTCCTGGTGGTGCTGGCGATCGTCGGGTTCGTCGGGTATCGGCTGCGCGAGGTCAGGAAGGAGTCGGCGGCACGCGAGGTGCGGGACCCGAACGCCTAGACCTCAGCCGGTCAGGGCCTGGTAGACCAGCTGGCGGAGCTGGGGCCGGATCCGGTAGGCGCTCGACGGCATCAGCTGGGTGAAAAAGCTCGCGGTCAGTTCCTCGGCCGGGTCCACCCAGAACGCGGTCGACGCCAGGCCACCCCAGGAGCACTCACCCTCCGAGCCGAGCGTCTTGCCGGCGGCCGCGTCGATGACGACCGCGACGCCCAGGCCGAAACCGACCCCGCGCTGCGGCGCCTCGGCGTTCACCGGCCGGCCAAAGGTCTCCAGGTCGGCTCCGCCCGGCAGGTGGTTGCGGGTCATGTAGGCCACGGTGCGCTGGCCGAGCAGGCGCACGCCGTCCAGTTCCCCGCCCGGGCTGTCCGGCCGGTCCAGCAGCATCTGGGTGAACCTGTGATAATCGCCCGCGGTGGAGATCAGTCCCCCGCCGCCGCTGAGCACCCGCGGCGGCCGGTGCGCGACCCGGCCCATCTCGTCCACCCGGCGCAGCGGTCCGGCCGGGCCGGTACCCGGGGTGTAGAGCGCGGCCACTCGGCCCATCTCGGCCTCGTCGACCCAGAAGCCGGTCTCGGTCATGCCCAGCGGGCCGAAAATGTGGCCGGAAAGGAACTCGTCCAGGCCCTGGCCCGAGACCACCTCGATCACCCGGCCGAGCACGTCGGTGGCCACCGAGTAGTTCCATTCCGCTCCCGGCTGGAACAGCAGCGGCTGGGCCGCCCAGGAATCACAGCACTGGGCCAGATCCATCCCGCGAGGCCAGCCGAACTCGAACCCAGCCTGGCGGTACATCGCGTCCACCGGGTGGGTGCGGTGGAAGCCATAGCTCAGGCCGGAAGTGTGGGTCAGCAGGTGCCAGATCCGCACCGGCTCGGTGGCCGGCACGGTGACCGGCTTGACGTCCGATCCCCCCGTATACACCCGGACATCGGCAAACGACGGGATGAACGCGCTCACCGGGTCGGTCAGCTCGAACGCGCCCTCCTCGTACAGCATCAGCGCCGCCACCGAGGTGATCGGCTTGGTCATCGAGTAGATCCGCCACAGGGTGTCGGTCTGGACCGGCAGCCCGGCCTCAACGTCCCGCGAGCCGTAGCTGGACACGTGCGCCAGCCGGCCCTGCCTGCTCACGGTGATCAGCCATCCGGGCAGTCGGCCGTCGTCGACGTAGCGCCGGAAATGCCGGTCAACCCGCTCCAGCCGCTCCGGGTCGAAACCCACCTCGGCCGGATCCGTGTCGGCCTTGAGCTCGGTCATCGGCGGTGCCTCCTCGTCGGGGGGTTCGGTTTGTCTCCGGGTGATGGGGCTTGCCCCGATCTTGCAGCCTTGGGGGATTGTCAGTCCAGCCCGGCCCGGCGCGGCACGCCCGGGTGCGTGGCCCAGTACGATCCGGCACGTGGGAGCTGAACGAGACCGCGCGGCCGGGTTCGGCCACCTGGAGGACGGGCTGCGCCAGGCAGGTGACTGGTACCGCTGGGGGCCCTACGTCAGCGAGCGGCAGTGGGGGACCGTCAGGGAGGACTACAGCCCGGACGGCCAGGCCTGGGACTACCTGCCGCACGACCAGGCCCGGTCCCGCGCCTACCGGTGGGGCGAGGACGGGCTGGCCGGGTTCTGCGACATTGAGCAGCGGCTGTGCCTGGCGCTTGCCCTGTGGAACGGGCGCGACCCGATCCTGAAGGAACGGGCGTTCGGCCTGACCGGCGAGCAGGGCAATCACGGCGAGGACGTCAAGGAATACTGGTGGTACCTGGACTCGGTCCCGAGCCACACCTGGAACCGGTGGCGCTACCACTACCCGCAGCAGGCCTTCCCCTATAACGATCTCGTTGCCGTGAACGGGCGGCGCGACCGCACCGAGCCCGAGTACGAGCTCATGGACACCGGGGTGTTCGACGGCGACCGGTACTGGATCGTCGAGGTGCACTACGCAAAGGCCGACCCGGACGACATCTTGATGGCGATCGAGGTGACCAACGCCGGACCCGACGCCGCGACCCTGCACGTGCTCCCGAGCGCGTGGTTCCGCAACACGTGGTCCTGGGAGATCGGCGCTCCCAAGCCGCTGCTTTCGGCGGCCGGCGACGGGGCGGTGCACATCCGGCACCCGTTCGGCACCGACCTGGAGCTGCTCGCCGGTGCCGGCCCCGACGCCACGGCGCCGGTACCGCTGTTCTGCGAGAACGAGACCAACGTGGCGCGGCTGTTCGGCGCGGCGCCGGCTACCCCGTACCCGAAGGACGGCATCAACGACCACGTGATCGGCGGGGCCGCGACCGTCAACCCGGACCGCCGCGGCACCAAGTGCGCGTTCTGGTACCAGCTGACGGTCGCGCCGGGCTCGACGGCGCAGCTGCGGCTCCGGCTGCGGCCGGCCGGCGCCGGCCCCGGGCCGGTGGCGGCGCTCGGCGACGACTTTGACCGGGTGGTCGCGCTGCGCCGGGCGGAGGCGGACGAGTTCTACGCCGAGCTGACCCCGGCGGGCGCATCCGCCGACGAGGCGATGGTGATGCGCCAGGCGTTCGGCGGGATGCTCTGGGGCAAGCAGTTCTACTACTACGACGTTGCGCGCTGGCTCGACGGCGACCCGGCCCAGCCGCCGCCGCCCCCGGGCCGCGCTGACGGCCGCAACAGCAGGTGGCGCAGTTTCGACGCCTTCGACATCATGTCGATGCCGGACAAGTGGGAGTACCCCTGGTTCGCCGCCTGGGACCTGGCGTTTCACTGCGTGGCCCTGGCCCACGTCGACCCGGCGTTCGCGAAGTATCAGCTGATCCTGCTGTGCCGGGAGTGGTTCCAGCACCCCAACGGCGCGCTGGCGGCATATGAGTGGGACTTCGGCGACGTGAACCCGCCGGTGCAGGCCTGGGCCGCGCTCGAGGTGTTTGCCGTCGACGGCGGCCACGACATCGATTTCCTCAGCCGCGTGTTCGACAAGCTGCTGGTCAACTTCACCTGGTGGGTGAACAGGGAGGACGCGCTCGGCAACAACCTGTTCGAGGGCGGGTTCCTCGGGCTGGACAACATCGGGCCGCTGGATCGCTCGCATCTCCCGGTCGGCGGCACCCTGGAGCAGTCCGACGCCACCGGGTGGATGGGGTTCTACGCGATGGCCATGGGGTCAATCGCCGTGACCCTGGGCCGTGCCCGCCAGCGGCCGGGAACCGATCTGGTGCTGAAGTTCCTCGAGCACTTCGCCGGCATCCGCGACGCGATCGACGAGCAGGGCCTGTGGGACGACCAGGATGGGATGTACTACGACCGCCTGCTCACCCCGAGCGGGACCGCGGTGCCGGTGAAGGTCCGCTCGATGGTCGGAATGATCCCCGTCCTCGCCGTCGGCGTGGTCGACGAGAGCATGCTGCGCCTGTCGCTCGTGGTCGGAAAGCAGTTCGCGAGCCTGCTGAGCGCCAGGGGTCTCGCCGACCCGGCGACGCTGGCCCAGAGGGGACAGTTGCGCGGCACCCCGGGCGATCGGCGGCTGCTGCTGAGCGTGGCCGGGCCAGACCGGTTGCCGCGGCTGCTTTCCCGGCTGCTCGACGAGGGCGAGTTCCTGTCTCCGCACGGCCTGCGTTCGCTCTCGGCCTACCACCGCGAGCATCCCTACGAGCTGGACGTGGAGGGAGTCCGGGCGACCATCGACTACGAGCCAGCCGAGTCCACCACGCCCATGTTCGGCGGGAACTCCAACTGGCGGGGGCCGGTATGGTTCCCGCTGAACTACCTGGTGATCAGCACGCTGGAGCGCTACCAGCGGTTCTTCGGCGACGATCTCACGGTCGAGTACCCGACCGGCTCGGGCCGGCGTCTTACGCTCGGCGCCGTCGCGACTGACCTGCGAGACCGCCTGATCTCGCTCTTCGTGGCCGGCCCTGACGGGCGGCGGCCCTGCTTCGGCGAGGTCACCCGGCTGCAGCACGACCCGGCCTGGCGGGACAACCTCGTGTTCAGCGAGTATTTCCACGGCGACAACGGAGCCGGTCTCGGTGCCTCGCACCAGACCGGCTGGACCGGCGTGATCGCCGATGTCATCAGACGCCGCCACGGCGCGGTGCCCAGCGTCGGCGAAGTTCTCGCCGACATAGGCACCGGCGCCCCGAGCCGGTGAGCCGCGGCCCGCGGTTTGCCCGGCTCGGCTACCGGTCTCATCGCGCTCCCCGCCGGAAGCGTGCGTCCGGCCGGGGAGCGCATATCGGCTAGGCCCTCTCGGTAACTTGCTGGGCGCCGTGCTGACCGCACGCGCCGCCCGCTGTTTGGTGTTCTTGCGCCGCGATCAGCAACGGGACAACCCCGATCACGTCATCGCGGCCCTGCCTGCAGCCCGCCGCCCAGGTCTCGGAGTCTCTGGCGAGCTGGGCAGCGTGGCTTCGTGCGCGTAGCGCCTCGTCCTGCCAGTGCTGGATCTCTCTGCGCGCCATCTGCTCGATGCGGGCGATCTCGCCGGTGAGCCTGGAGTGCCGCGCGGACGCGAAGACCATCGTGAATCCCCAGCCGATCACGGCGGCCATGATCATCAATGTAGCTACGGTGAGGCCGTTCACGGTCCCACCTCACTCGCTCGTATCGCTGACAGCGCTCCGTCCGTCGGTGCAATCCCGCAGCTAGAACGGCCTACGGTGCTCTTGCATTGGCCGCAAGCCGAGGTAATGTGAGAAGTCACAACTGACTCCGTTCCGTAGTCGATTCGGGTGGAGTTTGGTTTGCCTGGGCTGGCGGTGGCACCCGCTGGCCCAGGGCCGTATCTGGCGCCGGTGTTGCCGTTCGGATTCGTGGCAACGGTCCTGCGGCCCGGGGGAGATCGCGACCGCTGAATGCGGGCCGAGCGGGACGAGGCACGCGGCGGTTCCACCATCTGGAACCCCCGACAGCCAATCATGCCTAGCCTCCTGGCCTCCCGCCCACGACGACGATTGGCCTCTCTTTGAGTACACGGCATGAACGACAAGATCGCAACACCCGGCGGGAATTGCACCGGGAATTCTCCTAATGGTCTTCTCAAGTCACCTCTGCCGCCTCTAGGCTCATACTGAGTCACAGTGGGCTGGGGATCACCAGGGGCTGGGGACCTCCAGATCCCAGAAGGAGCCGAGCGGGTGGCTGGTTACGGCAGCCCGAACGTCCGTCGCCGTCGGCTTGCCGCCGAACTGCGTCGGCTTCGCGAGCGTGCCGGTTTCATCGGCGAAGAGGTAGCGCGGCTCCTAGGCTGGTCCACTTCGAAGATCAGCAGGCTTGAGCGCGCCCAGACCGCAATCAAGCGCGCCGACCTGCGACGGCTGCTCGAGCTCTACCGGGTCGAGCCGAGGCGTCGCGAGGAACTGCTGGCGCTGGCCGAGGAATCACAGCCCTCCGGGCGGCTCAAGGCGATCAGCGCACGCCTGCCCGGGGTACAGGCCGAGTTCCTGAACGTCGAGGCTGAGGCCGAATCCGTGTGGAACTGGGAACCCCAGATCGTTCCCGGGCTGCTGCAGACGGAGGACTACACACGGGCGGTGATGCTCGGCTGGCACTCCATGTTCACCGAGCCGCCGAGTGAGGTCGAACGCCGGGTCGAGGCCCAGCGCCTGCGCCAGCAGGTCCTGCAGCGCGATCCGCCGCTGCAACTGTCCGTCGTCATGGACGAGTCGGTCCTGTACCGAAAGCTGGGAGAAGCGTCCGTGATGCGGGCGCAGCTTCAGCACATCGTCGAAGCCTCCCGCCTGCCCAACATCCGAGTGCGGATTCTTCCGCTCAAGAGTGATCACCCGGTGGCCACCGGCGCATTTACCTATGTGAAGTTCCCTCAGCTTCATGACGTCCCGCTGGACGACATTGTCACATTTGAGCACCTGACGGATACGGCTCAAATCGAAGACCAGGGCGATACCTTCAAGTACAGCGTGGCGTTCCGGGCCCTAGAAGAGAATTCGCTCGGCCTGGATGAGTCTCGCGAGGAACTGATCAGAGTCGCGGCAGAAGAGTGGGATTAGTCGGGCACCAACGCTGTTAGACGGAGTCGAACTCGCCGTTTTTTGCACCCGCGAGAAACGCAGCCCATTCAGGCCGTGTAAAAATGAGGGCCGGGCCGGATGCCCTATCTTTGGTGTCCCTGACAGCGACATGGCCATCCCGAAGATGCGACACTTCGACACAATTGCCATTGTAGCCAGATGCAGAACTCTTATACCACGAAGCTTTAGCAATCTGGGCAGAACTCACGCCGTGGGATCTGTAGTACGAGCCATATCGTGCGTTAAACGAAACTAGCCTGCCTAGCCGCATTTGTCCTCAGATCCCGCTCGGCGGTTTGTCCTTCCGATAACAGGTTGCGTCCCATGGCCGCCGGGCGCTGCTTAGTTGGGTCAGAGACTCTGAGACCTCGGCTGGCGATGAAGCGGTGAGCGCCGAGGCCAGATAAAACAAGGCGATGCAAGAGTGCGCCGTGTCGCACAAACCGACGAACGAGCCAGGTGCACGCGAGCACACTATACCTGGAGGCCGCCTGCGGTGCGATTTTCGATCAGTTGGAGCCCGTGTCGCCCCAATCCGTTACGTTACGCCGCTGCGACTCCGCGGAAGCGATGAAACCGCAGGTCAGGGGCGGCCACCGCAACGGTTCGGATGACGCTAGATGGCTGGAGGGGAACGGCCCGTCAGCGGCGCTTGCCGTGCCCGGCGCCGAAGTCGTCGGGCACCACGAACTCGACCAGCCGCGCCTCACCAGGGCTCAGGTCCGCCCAGCCGACCGGGAACGAAAGCACAGCGATCGCGGCTGTCGGATACTTCGCGCGGACACGGCTCAGTGCCTCTGCGTCGGCATCGTCGGTTTGCTCGCCAGCCAGTTCCAGGGTCAGCCCCCGCATGGCTGGGTCGTGCCCGACGATGAGCAAGGAACGGACCTCAGCTTGTGTCTGGCGCGCGAGGTCGAGCAGACCCGCGCTAGACGCGCCGTAGACGCGGTCTTCAAAAACTGTCTGTGGATCAGCCCCCAGCTTCTCCTCCGCAAGCTGCCAGGTCTGGCGAGCACGCGTGGCCGTGGAACAGACCACTAGATCGGGCACGTGGCCAGACTTGCGGAGCCAGTTGCCTGCTGCCGGAGCGTCGCGGCGGCCGCGAGGCGCCAGCGGCCGGTCATGATCAGGGACGTCGTCGGGCCAGGCAGACTTCGCGTGCCGGAGCAGGATCAGCTGCCTAGTGGAACTGCTCGCCATGGCCCTAGCCTTTCAGACCACGTCTCGGCCGTTCCAGCGGACCTCCGGTGGTGGGGAAAGCCGCCGCAGACGCCACTTCGGCTTAGCCTCAGCTGCTGACTGGGAAGCTCCGGCGCTTCTCGCGGATGGTCGAACCCGGTCTCCACTCAATCCTTGCGAGGTCGCGTCCAGATATCCGAGCTTTCAGATAGGTGCATCGACCAAACCGATCCTTGTGGCACATTATTGAGGTCTTCTCTCGAGACTACAGCGATCAAAACCCCCGTAGCTGGAATACGGTACCTTGCAGTGTCGGAGCCATCTTCACCTTCTGTAGACTCAGGCTCATACCCACGCGCACGAAGTATTCTGCGAACATCCTCGAATTGAATGCTTCTTGGAAATTCCCCATATCTATCCACTAATATCTGTGGCACGTGGTCGTCGCATCGCGACAGACGATGGGCCTGAAGGCTGATCAAAAAACACTTCCATCGCCTGTCTGAACGAAAAAACCCGAGCTCGACGAGGCCATAGTCTCGACGCAGCCGCTTGTTGCTTTTACTCTTCTCGTCAATAAAGTCTGTTCCAAGATTCTCTGCCCACTCCTCAGGCGCGGAGTTCAGGCCAACACCTTCGATCTGGCCGGGAATGGCGAAATCGGCAAGAAAATTCAGAACCGAGTCCGGAAACCCGTATGAATTACCGATGTATTTCGATTCCATGGAGGCGCTTCATATCATCGCGGTACTCGTTACATGCGGTGGCCAGAACCCCGCGGCGCCACCACGGCCCCTCAGCACTGCCGATCTCAACGCCCGGCGTAAACATGCTCTTGAGGCGAACGTCTGTCTTTTCTACACGTTGACACATAATGTCAATTTCAGCGAACTGGCTGAACTGGTCATCGGTAAAAGCCTTCTCGAGGAGATCGCGTGCACCGAGGTCATTTGTAAATTCATAAAGTCCCCACTGATAGCCCTCCGCCACTTGCTCGACGAGCGATTCCCACTGCTCGACGGTTGTCCAGGGTGACTGGTCTGCAGGCCAGCCGTTGCGGCCAAGGAATTCGATGAACGCCTGGAGAAAGTCGTTCGTTGTCATGGTCTGACCTCAACAGCTATACGACCTGGCTTACCCAGGCAATAAGTGTCTCGGTCGCATCCTGCAAGCCGATCTTGGATGTAATCTCCCTATGTTCCTCGGCAACCGTTCCAGAGTCTGCATCCCCCATGCTCAACTCAGCTTCCCCTGTAGACCATACGGTGAGCTGTCCTATGCGACGTGCCCAGGCGACAGTAACCGCTGCAGATGGCTCCCCCCTGTCAGGCGGCGACTCAGCGAACTCGATCTGGTAGCCACTATCTGCCAGCGTGGCCTTGTGTCCAGCAAACCACGCTCGCAATTCGCTCAGCACCTGCGTTTCGTTAGTCATTCATCGAAGCCATTCTCACGAGCCAGGCGAAGGTTTCCTTGATATTAGAGCGGACAGCATATTAGTGCCCGTTATCCCGAATCCAGCGCCTGACTGCCAGCACTTAGTATTGCTTCCCTCATTGTTCGCTCAGCATGGCCACTAGGTAGGGGTGAAGACGCGTCAGCGTAATCTATCGGATTCTTCTTCCTTACGAGGGACGAGTCTGAACTCCGGCGCACACCAACCCACGAGCAGATCCATAACATCCAGAACAGATTCCTCGGCCTCCTCTGAGACCAAGGCTCTAATCTGAGAGAGATCCTCAAGCAGCTGGTCGGGAGGCACGCCTTCGTCAACGAATTGTTTCACTAGGTTTCTAAGCCGATCGAACGCCTGTGGCGATTCGACTGCTTTCATCATTGCTTCACGATGCTCGGCGGTCATGGCAAGACCTCACTCCAGGAGCTTTGAGTCCGATGCAGATACTCCTGATATTCGCTGAATGCCATTTCCCAGGCGGGTTCCAAGAAGCCGGGCCCGCCTGACTCTGGTATATATTGCAGACCTGGCCCGATATCATTTGAACTGATGCGGTACATGTTGAGATCCTTGCCAGAACCACTGAAGGAAGGAGGCCTCCGGAACTCTGGCATTCCAGTTGGTGAGTCATTAACAGACGCTCCACCTGTCCCGGGCTGAACCATCCCATTCTCGTCCACAGAATATCGATCTTTGGGCAGAGCGCCACGCCACTGTGCCGGGGACCCTGAGGGCATCTGACACGCGCCGTCGTGGACGCGCTATCACAACGGATGACCTTCTGGCGACAGAAGTATGTAATCGTTGAACTCGAGATCCAGACGTCGCTTGCCTTCCCATCTAACTGAAAGGCCACAACCGGCGGCCGACTCGAATGCCTCTACCCGAGACACTTCGGCGAATCCCCAGTCGATCATCCCAGGATCTGCCTTCATGCCAGCCGTAAGACCTGCTACCAAGCGAAGAGACTCGACTCCGATAAGCTGAAATATATACAGGAGCGGATTCTCCAGAGTGTCCTCTCGGACACGTCCGTCCTTATCCCATATATAATTAATGGCGAGGTCCAAACCAAAACCAAATCGTGTCGAATGAAAATCCCAGAGAATACATTCACCAAAGAAATTCCAGCGCTTAAGTTTTTCATTCAACATCTGAGCTGTGCTGGTCATTTCGAATATACCGGGATTCCATGCGTTTGCGTTGGTGGAGCCACGTTTCCAGATCCGTCCAGATAATTTCCGTATTGATTCCTGATTCGTATATCCCATCCCCCATTTCTATACATTATTCGTACCTGCTCGCCCAGCGAGTTTTTAAATAGATATCCAGATTTATTATCGGCGAGTTGTTGGGTGAACCCATCGTCAAGCAATTCCGATCGGATGCTGATGATAGACCGCCCGCTGATACTTCCATCTGAGAATAGCGATTTCAGGCCCGCCGAAGCATTCTTTAGACCAGCGGGGTAGGGCGCAAGGCCGAGGGGGTCGGCTAGGACGGTGGGGTTGGGGACGTAGGCGTGCGGGTTGGGGGCGGGGGT
>JASHOI010000416.1 GCA_030041195.1 Streptosporangiaceae bacterium
CGCCCCACGGCCCGGAGCCGCCGCCGCGTGGCCCGGAGCCGCCGCCGCGTGGCCCGGGGCCCTTGGGCGCTGTGTACGCCCGGCCCCAGGAGCCGCCCTCGCCCCAGCCGCCATGGCCCGCTGACATCAGCAACTTGGCCCGCCGCAGCTGGCCGATCAGCCCGCTCGCGCAGCCGAGCATCTCGAACAGCCCAGCATCGAAATCCCCGGCCCGCCACCTTGGTCCCGGCATCCCGCACCTCCGGTCCAGCCTCACGATACGATCGCGATATATCGGTAGCGTACGACGAACCGCCTCCGTTGACAAGATATGACGCGACTGCCGCCGACCTGCACGTCCGCCTCGCGCCCGGCGGCCGCAGCGAACGGCGGCATTAGGCCAGCTTTCCCGCAGCCGGGCAGGGGATGCGACGGCCCATAGCCGACCGCAACCGGTTTCCGGACGGTCATTACGTACGTGCGCCCGAATCCGGAACGACGCCAACTGCACATATCACGTCGCCGGCGACCACATTCAGGGCATATCGTCCTAAAAAAATCACTGAACCCGTGAAATGTGGCAGAAATGATCATGAAACCATGACCCGGGCACGACCGCTGGGCGCCAGCGGAGCCAGCACCCGAAAGCCCACCCGCCTGCCCCGGTCACCCGCCACGCGCAGTCGCCGGTCATACGCGAACGCGCCCGCTGGGTCGGCGGACGGGGGCCGCCGGGCGGTCAGCGCCGCCTGGTGGCGACCGCTAGCGCCTGGAACGCCTCGATCACGCTCTGCAGGTGCTCGTGCATCGCCCGCTCCGCGGCCGCGGCGTCCCTGGCGGTCACCGCGGCGACGATCGCCTCGTGCTGCGGCAGTGAGACCGCAGGCCGGCCCGGCACCAGCGCCAGCGAGAACTGGTGCCGCACGGTCTGGTCACGGAGTTGCTGGAGCAGGCGCGACGCGGTCTCGTGCGCGGAGATGTCCCGGATCGCCGCGTGCAGGCGGCCGTTGAGATCCCGGTAGCGGAGCAGTTCTGAGTTCTGCACCGCCGTGCGCATCTCCTTGATGAGCGCGCGCAGGGCGGTTATCTCGGCCCTGGTGATGCGCTCGGCGGCCCGGGCTGCCCCGAGGCCCTCGAGCAGCTTGCGCACCTCGGTGATCTCGATCGCCTCGCTGATCGAGATCTCGCGCACGCGCGCGCCCCTGTTGCGCTGGAATTCGACCAGGCCCTGCGCGGAAAGCTCGAGCAACGCGGAGCGCGCGATGAACCGCGAGGTGCCGAAGCGCTCGCACAGGTCGGCCTCGATCAGGCGCTGCCGGGGCGCGTACTCACCCTGCACGATCGCTGCGCGGACCGCCTCGACGACGGCGAGCCTCGGATCGCCAGGCACCAGCGTGTCCTTCCAACTAGTCTGCCGCTCAGAATATCAGAAATGCTGACTAAATTGTCAGCAAACTCTAAGCTGTTCGGCCGCGCCGGGGCGTCACACCGGCCAGGCGAGCCGCGCGACGTCGCTGACCAGGCGCAGCTTGCGCTGCTGCTGCAGCGCGTCGAGCGGGTAGCTGCCGATCGCCGACGAGAACCCGCACTGCGGCGAGATCCCGAGCTGGTCGCGCGGGTAGAACCGGGATGCCTCCTCGATCCGGCTCAGCAGCAGGCCGGGGTGCTCGAGCGCGGGCCGCTTCGTGGACACCAGCCCGAGAAACACAAACCGGTCCTGGGGCAGGTCGGCGAGCGGCTCGAAGCCGCCGGAGCGCTCATCGTCGTACTCCAGGAAGAAGGTGTCGAAGCGGGTCGCGCGCCGGAACACCTGCTGGGAGATGGCCTCGTAGCCGCCGGAGGCCATCCAGTGCCCGTCCCGGTTCCCGCGGCACAGGTGCAGCGCAAAGCGCACCCCGGGCGTCACCGCGAGGTCGTTGAGGATGTCGACGCCCTCGCCGAGCATCCGGTCCGGATCGATGCCGCGTGCGGAGAAGCCGGCCCGCACCGAGTCGTCGACCAGCGTGGCCAGCTCCGGGGCGTCGATCTGGACGTAACCGCAGCCCAGCGCCGCGAGATGAGCGATCTCGTCGGACAGCAGCGCTGCCGCGTCGGCGAACATCTCGAACGGGTCGCGGTAGGCGGCCGTCGAGTGCTCCTGTGACCAGAACGTCTGCATCATCAGCGGGCTCGGCAGCGTGATCTTCGCTGGCTTGGTGGCGCGCGCCCGCAGGTAGACGAACTCCTCCTGGGCGAGGGACCGCGCGTGGCGCAGCGTCCCCGTGACGGCCCGGCGGTGTGCGTACGTCATCTCGTCCGCCGGAGCCGAGCCATGCCAGTCGATGTGGTCGGCGGGTATGTCGCCCAGGCCCTCGACGGCGTCGGACAGCGGGCCGGTGAAGTGCGACCGGCGCTGCTCGCCGTCGGTGACCACGTCGAGGCCGGCGCCCTGCTGCAGCGAGATCGCGCGGTCGACGGCCGCGTCCTCGACGCGCTTGAACTCGGCCGGCCCCAGCTTGCCATCCTCGTGCTCGCTGCGCGCCTCGAGCAGCTTGGCCGACCGCAGCAGCGAGCCGACCGGCTCGGCTCGCGTCACACCCGGGCTCATCCGGCTCACGTGTTCTCCACCGTCCTGCCAAGTAGGGCGTCAGGTCGTGCCGCAGTTTCTTCGCGAGAACCTAGGCTTTGGCAGGAGAAGTGTCAACAATTTCGTTTGCATCATATGCGTGCACGTGGTGCAGGAGCCGAGCCGGATGACGCGTGCGTGGCCAGGTGTCCTGACGGCGGGTTCCGGTGTTTGCCGCGGGTCAGTGCGCGCGTGCCAGGGCCGCGCCGATGCGGCGCAGCTGCGCGGTCGCCCCGCCGAGTTCGAATTCCGTCCGCTTGGCCGCGACGAAGTAGCGGTGCAGCGGGTAGTCGGTGTCGATGCCGACCCCGCCGTGGACGTGCACCGCGGTGTGCGCGACCCGGTGGCCGGCGTCGGCCGCCCAGAACTTCGCGGTGGCGATCTCGGTCTCGCACGGCAGGCCCGCGGCCAGCCGCCACGCCGCCTGCCACATCGTGAGCCGCACCGCCTCGACGTCGATGTAGGCGTCGGCGAGGCGCTGCGCCACCGCCTGGAACGCGCCGATCGGCCGGCCGAACTGGACCCGGCTCTTCGCGTACTCCGAGGTCAGCTCCAGCGCCCGCGCGAGCACACCGAGCTGCAGCGCGCACTGCCCGACCGTGGCCCTGGCTGCCAGCCAGCCGATGACCTCGGCACCGGCCTGCGCGCTCCCCAGCACCCGGTCGCCGGGGAGCTCGACACGGTTGAGCTCGAGGCGCCCGGCCAGATCGCCGTCGACGAGCCGCTGCGGCTGCACGGGCAAGACGCCCGGGTCGTCCGGGGCGACCAGGAACACGGCGGGCCCGGACGCGGTCGCCGCGGGCACCAGGAACAGGCCGGCCCGGGTGCCAGCGGGCACCGCGGTCTTCGTGCCGGTCAGCAGCCAGTGACCGGCCTCGCGCTCGGCGGTGGCGCGCGGCGACAGGGGATCGTCGCCATCCTCTTCGGACAGCGCGGCCGTGATCACGAGCTCACCCCGGCCGGCTGGGACGGCCCAGCGTTTCTGCTGGTCCGGGGTGCCGAACGCGGCGATCGCACCGGCGCCGAGCACGATCGAGGCGAGGTAGGGAGCCGGGGCGACCGCCCGCCCCAGCTCTTCCAGCACCGAGCACTGCTCCAGCACGCCGAGCCCGGCACCGTCCAGCGACTCGGGCAGCGCCGCGGCCAGGATCCCGGCGTCGGCCAGGTCAGCCCACAGCACCGGATCGAACCGGTCACCGGCCTCCTCCACCTCGCGCTGCCGCTGCGGCGTGGCCTTGTCGGCGACGATGAGCCGGCACAGCGCGCCGAGTTCGCGCTGCCTATCGTTCAGGGTGAAGTCCATGGATGTCCTCAGGCAGTCATCGGCGGATCGGCAGACCGAGACCGGCGGCAGCGACGATGTCACGCTGTACCTCGTTGGTGCCGCCGCCGAAGGTCAGGATCAGGGCGGCGCGGTGCATGCGCTCGATCCGGCCGGACAGGATCGCGCCGGCTGAGCCGTCGCGGACGTGGGCGTTCGCGCCCAGCACCTCCATCAGCAGCCGGTAGGCCTCGGTCGCGAACTCGGTGCCGAAGACCTTGGTCGCCGAGGCCGCGGCCGGGCCGAGCCCGTGGCTGCCGCCACCCGCGGCAGCTGCGTCCGCCTCCGCGGCGATCCGCCAGTTGACCAGCTTGAGGAACTCGGCCTTGGCGTGCACCCGGGCCAGGTTGAGCTGCACCCATTCCTGGTCGATCACGCGCTGGCCGCTGGCGAGCTTGGTGGCCGCGGCCCAGTCGCAGACCTCGCGCAGCGCGGTGCGGACCGGCGCCGCCGAGGTGAGCGCGACCCGCTCGTGGTTGAGCTGGTTGGTGATCAGCGGCCAGCCCTGGTTCTCGTCGCCGACCAGGGCCGACGCGGGAACGCGGACGTCGGAGTAGTACGTCGCGCTCGTGGTCGGCCCGGCGATCGTGTGCACCGGCGTCCAGGAGAACCCTTCGGCGCTGGTCGGCACCATGAGCACGGACAGGCCCTTGTGCCGGGGCGCGTCGGGGTCGGTCCGGCAGGCCAGCCACACGTAGTCGGCGTACTGGATCAGGCTGGTCCACATCTTCTGCCCGTTGATCACCCACTCCCCGCCGTCCCGCACCGCCGTGGTGCGCAGCGCGGCCAGGTCGGTGCCGGCCTCCGGCTCGGAGTACCCGATCGAGAAGCAGATCTCGCCCGCCGCGATCCGCGGCAGGTAGAACGACTTCTGCTCCGGCGTCCCGAACCGCATGATCGTGGGGCCCACCGTGTTGATGGTCAGGAACGGCACGGGCACGCGCGCGATCGCCGCCTCGTCGGTGAAGATGAGCTGGTCGAGCATGGTGCCGCCGCGCCCGCCGTGCTCCCGCG
>JASHOI010000417.1 GCA_030041195.1 Streptosporangiaceae bacterium
GGCGGTGCCGGCGGCCGGACCTGCCGCGCCGGGTCCGATGGCGCGAGGCCCTCGGCGGCGGCGAACGCGTGCAGGCCGCGCACGGCGACGACGGCGCGGCCTGCCGAACTGGCCGCCAGCGGCTGGTGGCTCTCGTCCCCCTCACGCAGCCCGGCCAGGAACGCGGCCACGTCCTGGGTGGTCACGTCGTCGATGCCGGCCCGGCCCGCCAGGCCGAGCACGGTGGCGTAGCGTTCAAGGTCCCTTCGGTAAGCCTCCAACGTATGCCGGGCGAGCCCGCGCTCCACCGTCAGGTGATCAAGGTAACGCTTGACCGCCTCATCAACGGTGATCGGCCGGATCGCTTTCAGCTGAGCGCCTCGCTTGTTGGTATCCACGGCAGCCCGTGCGCCTCGGCGACGCTGCGGTAGGTGATCGAGCCCTCGTGGGTGTTCAGGCCCAGCGCGAACGACGGGTCGGCGCGCAGCGCGTCCCGCCACCCGCGGTTCGCCATCTCGACCGCGTACGGCAGGGTGACGTTGGTCAGCGCGTAGGTCGAGGTGTGCGGCACCGCACCCGGCATGTTCGCCACGCAGTAGAACAGCGAGTTGTGCACCATGTAGGTCGGGTTGTCGTGGGTGGTGGGGTGGGAGTCCTCGAAGCAGCCGCCCTGGTCGATGGAGATGTCCACGAGCACCGAGCCCGGCTTCATCCGGGACACCAGCTCGTTGGAGACCAGCTTCGGCGCCTTGGCGCCCGTAACCAGCACGGCCCCGATGACCAGGTCCGCGTCGATCACGGCGCGCTCGATCTCGTAGGCGTTGGACGCCACCGTCTGGCAATGACCCTGGTAGATGGCATCCGCCGAGCGCAGCCTGGCGACGTTCTTGTCGACCAGCAGCACCTCCGCCTGCATGCCCAGGGCGATCGCCGCGGCGTTCATGCCCGACACGCCGGCGCCGAGCACGACGACCTTGGCCGCGTAGACGCCGGACACCCCGCCCATCAGCACGCCGCGCCCGCCGCCGTCGCGCTGCAGGTGATGGGCACCCACCTGCGGTGCCATCCGGCCGGCGACCTCGGACATCGGGGCCAGCAGCGGCAGCGACCCGTCCGGCAGCTGGACGGTCTCGTACGCGATCGCCGTGATCCCGGAGTTGAGCAGCGCGTCGGTGCATTCCCGGGACGCGGCCAGGTGCAGGTAGGTGAACAGGACCTGGTCCTTGCGCAGCCGGTGGTACTCCTCGGCGATCGGCTCCTTGACCTTGAGGATCAGGTCCCCGGCCTGCCACACCTCATCGGCATCCGGCAGGATCGTCGCCCCGGCGGCGACGAAATCGTCGTCCGGGATCAGCGACCCGGCGCCGGCGTCCTTCTGGACGAACACCTCATGCCCGCCGCGGGCCAGTTCGTGCACGCCGGCCGGCGTGATCGCCACCCGGTACTCGTGATTCTTGAGTTCCTTGGGGATGCCGACCTTCATGACAACCAGTCCCTCCCGGTCAACGTGTCCTGTCCGGCTCCGTTGCCGGGCAAGTCCACTGCGCGCGCATGCAGCCGCCGGTCAGTGCTCAGGGGCATCCGTTCCCCGCAGCGTGGTGAACCCGTCCTGACGGGCCGCATACGCGGACAAGATACCCAGTGCCGTGACACCGTTGTGCAGATCACCGGCGAGAATGCGGGCAACGACCTCATCCAGCGGCACCCAGGCAAGCTCCAGGTGAGCCTCCTCGTGTTCGGGCACGTACGACCGCTCAGACTGCGGAACCAGGGCCAGCCCGCGGGCAAGGAAGATCCGGATCCGTTCGGTGCTGATTCCCGGCGACGAATAGGAGTCGGTGAGCACCCGCCACTCCGATGCCCGGTAGCCGGCCTCCTCGAGCAGCTCACGCTCGGCGGTCTGGTGCAGCGGCTCGCCGGCGACGTCGCGCAGGCCGGCCGGGATCTCCCAGAGCATCCGCCCGACCGGGTGCCGGTACTGGCGGATCATCAGCACCCGCTCCTCGGCGTCCAGCGCGAGCACGGCCACCGCGCCCGGGTGCTCCAGGACGTCCCGTCCCACGACGTCGCCGTCGGGCATCCGCACCATGTCCTTGCGCAGCCCCACCAGGGCGCCGCGAGCCAGCTCCGTCGACCCGGTCACCGGCCACGAGGCGGCCGCGTCCCGGATGTCCAGCGTCCCGAGGTCGTCCGTTGCTTCGCTCACACCCGTCGCTCCTGCGTCACGGCCACCGTCTCGTGGAGCCCTGGCCATCTTGTGGCGCCCGGCCATCTTGGGCGCCCGGACATCCCCCGCGGCGTCATGCTTCCGCAACTGTAGATCATGCGCTGGCGGCGGCCCGGTGGCCGGATGCGGTCAGCGGATCGGCGCTCGGCACGGCCCGTGAGCGCTCCAGCGCGGCGGCGACGAGCCCGCTGAACAGCGGGTGCGGGCGGGTTGGCCGGGACAGGAACTCCGGATGGGCCTGGGTGGCCACGAAGAACGGGTGGACGCTGCGCGGCAGCTCGACGAACTCGACCAGCAGGCCGTCCGGCGAGAGCCCGGAGCAGACGAGCCCGGCCCGCTCCAGGGTCTCGCGGTAGGCGTTGTTGACCTCGTACCGGTGCCGGTGCCGTTCCTCCACGACGTCCGTGCCGTACAGCTCGCGGACCAGGCTGCCCTCGGCGAGCACCGCCGGGTACAGGCCGAGCCGCATCGTGCCGCCCATGTCCCGGTCCCCGGCCACGACGTCTTCCTGGCCGGCCATCGTGGCGATCACCGGATGCGGCGAGTCCGGGTCGAACTCGGCGCTGTTCGCCCGCTCCAGCCCGGCCAGGTCCCGGCCGACCTCGATCGCCATGCACTGCAAACCGAGGCACAGCCCGAGCAGGGGGATGCCGTTCTCCCTGGCGTACCGCACGGCCCCGATCTTGCCCTCGATGCCGCGGACGCCGAACCCGCCCGGCACCAGCACCCCGTCCACGCCGTCGAGCTGGCGCTCCGCGCCCTCGGGGGTCTGGCAGTCGTCGCTGGTCACCCATCGGATGTTGACCCGGGCGTCGTTGCCGAACCCGCCGGCCCGCAGCGCCTCGGCCGGCGACAGGTAGGCGTCGGGCAGGTCCACGTACTTGCCCACCAGCGCGATCGTGACGCTGCGGGCCGGACGGTGCACCCGGCGCAGCAGCTCATCCCAGTCGCTCCAGTCCACGTCGCGGAACGGCAGCCCCAGCCGGCGCACGACGTAGGCATCCAGGCCCTCGGAGTGCAGGACCTTGGGAATGTCGTAAATGGACACCGCGTCGGCGGCCGAGACCACGGCCTCCTCGTCCACGTCGCACATGAGGCTGATCTTGCGCTTCAGCCCTCCGCTGATCGGCCGGTCCGAGCGGCACACGATCGCGTCGGGCTGAATGCCGATGCTGCGCAGCGCGGCCACCGAATGCTGGGTCGGCTTGGTCTTCAGCTCGCCCGACGGCCCGATGTACGGCAACAGCGAGACGTGCAGGAAGAAGCAGCGGTCCCGGCCGATTTCGTGCCGGATCTGGCGAATCGCCTCGAGGAACGGCTGCGACTCGATGTCGCCCACCGTGCCGCCGACCTCGGTGATCACGACATCGACATCCGGGCCGCCCATGTCCATGATCCGCGACTTGATCTCGTTGGTGATGTGCGGAATCACCTGGACGGTGTCGCCCAGGTAGTCGCCGTGCCGCTCCTTAGCGATCACGCTGGAGTAGATCTGCCCCGTCGTGACGTTCGCCGAGCCGGGCAGCCGTGTGTCGAGAAACCGCTCGTAGTGCCCGACGTCGAGGTCGGTCTCGGTGCCGTCATCGGTGACGAACACCTCGCCGTGCTGGAACGGGTTCATGGTGCCCGGGTCGACGTTGAGGTACGGGTCCAGCTTCTGCATGTTCACCCGGAGTCCGCGCAGCTTCAGCAGCCGGCCGAGGCTGGAGGCGGTCAAGCCCTTGCCGAGGCTGGAGGCCACGCCCCCGGTAACGAAGAGATGCCTAGTAGAAACGGGCCGTGAAGAAAGTGTTGGCGTCGCCAAGGTGAGGCTCCCGTGGTCTTCGCCCTGCGGTAAATCCGCCGGTCCACGGGGTATCAGAATATCAGCCGTGAGAGACCGGCCTGGGCAGCAACGCCGAACACCCCACACCCGCACGGCCGGTGACCAGGGATAAAGCGTTCCATAGCGGTCACCCTCGGATGCGCGAGTCGGCCGGTCACACCGGCGTTGTGGCCTGCGACTGGCCGCGGGAACGCTGAGCCTGCACGTCGCCCGGTCTGCCGTGCGGCTGCTCGCCCGCCTCGCCGAACCGCGCCAGGGCCACGGCGCTGGCCACCGCGAGCACGAACCCGGCCACCGCCAGCCCGGCCAGCCCGCGGCGCGTGGTGTCACCGAGGAACACGACGCCGACGATCGCCGGCGGCACGGTCTCGGCCAGGACAACGGCCGCGGTGGCCACGGTCACGCTGCCGCCCTCCAGCGCCGACGCATACATCAGGAACGAGACGATCCCGGCCGCGGCCAGGGTGTACGTCGCGGGGCTGCGCACCAGCTGGCCCGGGGAGAAGCCGGGCAGGATCCGGGCCGCCACCGCGAGCACCGCGTACCCGAGCCCCGCGATCGCGCCGAGCGCGGGCGTGCGCGCCCAGCCGGACAGCCTGGCCGCGGCCATGCCGCCGAGCCCCACGCCGACCACGGCGACCATCAGCCCGATCTGGAACGCTGCGCCAGGCATCACCGCGCCCTCGGCTCCGGCCGAGGACCCGAGCAGGCCCACTCCGACGACCACCCCGCCGACCGCCAGCCACTCCCGCCAGCCGAGCTTGACGTTGATCAGCCACGCCGCGAACACCGCGGTGACCGCGAGGTTGGACGCGATCACGGCCTGCACAGCAAACAGCGGCAGCCGCTGCAGCGCGACGAGCTGAGCAACGAACCCGACCAGGTCGATGCCGATGCTGGCGACAAAGCGCCACTGGCCGAGCAGCCGGACGATCAGGCCAGGGTCGACCCGCGCCGCTGCCGGGTCGCCTTCCTCGATCCTCGCTGGCCGACGGCTGGCTTCGCGGATCGCCACGGCCTGAATGACCGCGGCGATTCCGTAGCAGAAGGCCGACACCAGCGCGGCGACCAGGCTCGCCCACATAGTTCCGACCCTACGCCGGCTTGATCAGCCAGCACACCTGCGTAAACCGGCCGGCCGTGCCCTCACCAGGACGAACCGGCCGCGCCGGCGATGGCCGGGACGCGCGGCCTGGAGCGGGTTCAGGCACGGCCGCCGAGCCGCTCGACGACCGCCGCGCGCGTCCGTTCTGGGCTGGTTGAATGCGACGATCGCAGGCCCAGGGTCGCCGCGCCGGTCACGTTCTCGCTGCGGTTGCCTGATGCAGATGGCGTCGCCGGCGCTGGCCCCGAGCCTGGCCAGCGCGCCGGTGTCACACTGCCTGTCCGGCTTGGCGAAGTTCAGCTGACAGCTGAAAATAGGCTGACCGAAATGTGCATGGAGGTTACCTGCGCCCCGGAGTGGCCGGCAGCAGCGACACCGGCCAGTGATGGCCGCCGGGTGCCGGCCGCTGGGTGCCGGGCGCCGGCTACGGCGCGGCTGCCGTGTTCGGCTTGACCTGGGCCGGGCAGGCGTTGATCTGATCG
Source organism: Streptosporangiaceae bacterium (assembly GCA_030041195.1). The sequence goes on from JASHOI010000417.1 coordinate 5,619, forward strand.
GGCCGGTTCGAGGGCTGGCAGCTCGAGGTGAGGTCTCCGGTGAACGCTGTCCGGCCGGGCGGGGTCACGTTCGCCGCTTTGGCGAGCGTCCGCCAGAACCCGGGCGACTTGGCCGCCCAGCGGGCCGGCCCGACTCCGGTGATGACCTCGCAACCGGTCGCCTCGATGCTGACCTGCGGCAGCCGCCGCCCGTCCGCGGTGAACTGCAGCAGGTAGGTCGTGCCCACGGTCAGGTTCGGGCAGTTGATGATGCCGTGCGGGAACGACGGCAGCGCGCATATCGCCCGTGCCACGGTCCGGGCGTGGGCCGAGGTGACGACCACGTTGTGCTCGGGGAAGGCGATCTGCAGCTGCGGCACCCGCATGACGTGAGTGTGCACGATTTCCAGGCCGGTGACCGTCGCCGTGTGCTGGCACAGCGCGGCCTCGGTCGCGGCCGCACCCGGGCTCACCGACGGCGACGGCGAGGCCTTGGGCGACGTCCCCGACACGGCACCGGTAGACGATGCCGGGATGCTCCCGCAGCCGGCCAGCACGATCGCGGCGAGGGCGGCAGCGCACAGGAACGCCGCGGCCCAGAGGCCTCTGCCGCGGCTGACCGCCTCGCCGCCGGTGATCCCTGGTCGATCCATGCCCCTTGGACGGATCTGGGTGCACCACCGGTTCCACCGGGTGTCGCGCGGTGTCCGGCGGTTACGACCGAGACGTACGATTTGACCGGTAAACGTACGCCCGCTTACACCCCGGCGGCCTGCATGCCGCGCAGCTCGTGCTTCAGTTCCTTGATCTCGTCGCGGAGCCGCGCGGCGATCTCGAACTGCAGCTCGGCGGCTGCCGTGTGCATCTGCTCGGTCAGCTCGTTGATCAGGCCGACCAGATCCTCGCGCGCTGGCCCGCCTTCGCCAGGCTCGCCGCGCCGCTCCCCGGCCGCGGCCGACGCCGCAGCCCGCGCCCGCGAGGACAGCCCCGGCACCGGAGCCTTGCCCCGGCTCTGCTGCCGGCCGGAACCGCCGAGGAGCTGCGCGGTGTCCGCGTCCTCCCTGGCGAGCTGGTCGAGAATGTCCGCGATCCGCTTGCGCAGCGGCTGCGGGTCGATCCCGCGCTCGGTGTTGTAGGCGACCTGCTTGGCCCGCCGCCGGTTGGTCTCGTCGATCGCCCGCTGCATCGACGGTGTCACCTGGTCGGCGTACATGTGCACCTGGCCGGACACGTTCCTGGCCGCCCGGCCGATCGTCTGGATCAGCGACGTGCCGGACCGCAGGAAGCCCTCCTTGTCCGCGTCCAGGATCGACACCAGTGACACCTCGGGCAGGTCCAGACCCTCGCGGAGCAGGTTGATCCCGACGAGGACGTCGTACTCTCCGAGCCGCAGTTCGCGCAGGAGCTCCACCCGGCGCAGCGTGTCCACCTCGCTGTGCAGGTACCTGGCCCTGATGCCGAGCTCGAGCAGGTAATCGGTGAGGTCCTCGGCCATCTTCTTGGTCAGCGTGGTTACCAGGACCCGCTCGAACCGGTCGGCCCGCTCCCTGATCTCGTGCACGAGGTCGTCGATCTGGCCCTTGGTCGGCTTGATGATCACCTCGGGGTCGACGAGCCCGGTCGGCCTGATCACCTGCTCGACCACCTCGCCCCGCACCCGCTGCAGCTCGTACGGCCCCGGGGTGGCCGACAGGTACAGCGTCTGGCCGATCCGGTCGCCGAACTCCTCCCAGGTCAGCGGCCTGTTGTCGATGGCGCTCGGCAGCCGGAACCCGTGCTCAACCAGCACCCGCTTCCGGGACACGTCGCCCTCGTACATGGCCCCGATCTGCGGCACCGTGTTGTGCGACTCGTCGATGACCAGCAGGAAGTCTTCGGGGAAGTAGTCGAGCAGCGTGTTCGGCGGGCTGCCCGCCTCGCGGCCGTCGATGTGCCGCGAGTAGTTCTCGATCCCCGCGCAGCTGCCCACCTGGCGCAGCATCTCAACGTCGTAGGTGGTGCGCATCCGCAGTCGCTGCGCCTCGAGAAGCTTGCCGCCCCGCTCGAGTTCCGCGAGCCGCTCGCCGAGTTCGGCCTCGATGCCAGAGATCGCGCGCTCCATGCGTTCCGGCCCGGCGACGTAGTGCGTGGCCGGGAAGATGTACAGCTCCTCGTCCTCGCTGATCACCTCGCCGGTGAGCGGGTGCAACGTCATCAGCCGTTCGATCTCGTCGCCGAACATCTCGATCCGGACGGCCATCTCCTCATAGACCGGGATCACCTCGATGGTGTCGCCGCGCACCCGGAACGTGCCCCTGGTAAACGACAGGTCGTTGCGGATGTACTGCATGCCGACGAGCTTGCGCAGCAGCGCGTCCCGGTCGATCGTGCCGCCCCTGGTGAGCTTCAGCATCCGGTCCACGTACTCCTGCGGGGTGCCGAGACCGTAGATGCAGGACACCGACGCGACCACGATCGTGTCCCTGCGGGTGAGCAGCGAGTTGGTCGCCGAGTGCCGCAGCCGGTCCACCTCGTCGTTGATCGAGGAATCCTTCTCGATGTAGGTGTCGGTCTGCGGAACGTACGCCTCTGGCTGGTAGTAGTCGTAGTACGAGACGAAGTACTCGACCGCGTTCTTGGGCAGCATCTCGCGCAGCTCGTTGGCGAACTGGGCGGCGAGGGTCTTGTTCGGCAGCATGACCAGCACAGGCCGCTGCAGCTTCTCGGCCAGCCAGGCGACCGTCGCGGTCTTGCCGGTTCCGGTGGCGCCGAGCAGCACGGTGTCCTCGGCCCCGGACCGGATGCGCTTCTCCATCTCGGCGATGGCCTGCGGCTGGTCCCCGGCGGGCACCATGTCGGTGACCACCTTAAACGGGGCAACGCGCCGCTGCAGGTCAGTCACTGGACGCATGGCTCCGCCTTCTCTCTTCGTGAACGTAACGCGATCCGGTCGGTCAAACCCACTGTAGGCCGCCCCGCCGACATTCTGGGCGGGCCTGGCGGCCGGCCCGGTCACGGCGAGCGCGGCAGCAGGCCGTCGGCGCTATTGATAATGAACCCCAGCATGTCCCTGGCAATTCCGCCGGACTCGCTGGCCAGCGCCGGCACAGCTGTTCCCGGCTGCCGTCAGCCGCTGGCCCGCCGGCGCAGCTCGGACCACAGGTCGCCCACCTGGCGGTCCAGCTCGGCCAGCGAGCCGGAGTTATCGACCACGATGTCGGCGATCGCCAGCCGCTGCTTCCTGCTGGCCTGCGCCTGCATCCGCGCCCTGGCCTGCTCGCGGGTCATGCCGCGGCGCCGCACCAGGCGCTCGACCTGGAGCCGGGGCGGTGCATCAACGACCACGACCATGTCGTAGGCGTCACCGCGGCCGCTCTCCGCGATCAGGGGCACGTCGAGCACCACGATCGCGCCGGGCCCCGCCGCCCGCTCCAGGTCGGCCATGCGGGCAGCCACCCTCGGGTGGATGATCGCGTTGAGCTTGCCGCGAAGCTCCGGGTCGGCGAACACGATGTCGCCAAGCCGCGGCCGGTTCAAGGTGCCGTCCGGCAACAGCACCTCGGGACCGAACGTTTGCACCACCTCGGCCAGCCCTTCGGTACCGGGCTCAACGACCTCCCTGGCGATCGCGTCCGCGTCGATGACCACCGCGCCCTGCGCGGCCAGCCGGGCCGACACCTCGCTCTTCCCGGCCCCGATCCCGCCAGTCAGCCCGACCCTCAGCACACCGTGATCCTAAGCGGCGCAGCCCAGTCCGGAGCAGACTCAGCCCAGACCCAGAGCCCCACAGGCGGCTCGCCGGCCGACAGCATTTGGTCGGCTCCGCGGCACGTTCACGTCGTGACCGGCTGGCTCGCCGCGGCGGCGGCTCGCAGGAGGGGCTGAGGGTGCCAGATGGTGCTGAGCCCGCTCATCAGGAACGCGCTGTCCGGCACGGCTGTGCCCGCGGGGAACCGGCGGCGGTCGTCAAAGAAGCTCGAGGCCACCTTGTCCAGGCGCAGCGGCTGCAGTGCCCAGCCGGCTGTTTCGAGTTCCACCCCGTCGAAGACGCCCCGGGCCGGGGTGGCGGCGTAGCCGGCCGGGGCGCAGCGGAAGAAAGCCGACGCTGCCTCGAGGCTGGTGAAGACCGATCCAGGCGCAAGCTCCGCGGCGAGATGAGCTTCGACCTCGATGTGCACCACGCCGTCGCGGCTGTCGACCTCAACCCGGTAGCCCCCCGCGTCTTCCCGCGCCCGGAACCGGGCCAGGTGCAGATAGCCAGGGAACACCCGGCCGCCGGCCAGCGCGGCGAGCCGCGAGGAGGTGTCGCGCCGGGGGATGTACACGCCGGTGACCGGGCCGTCCGGGCCATCCCAGCACACCGCCGCCCGGTGCGCGGCGTTCTCCGAGCGCAGCCCGCCCGCAGGCAGCCCAGCGGGCCGGATGCGGCCCAGCCGGATCAGGCAGATCCCCGCAACCCCGTGACCGCCAACGATCGCGGGCCGAAACGGCGCCGGCAGACACGCGCCGAGCAGATCCGGGTCGACCCGGTAGTTGACCAGGATGCGGCGTTCCATCACCGCCGCCAGCGCGGGCGCCTTCACGGCCTGTCCCGGGCGGCACGGTGCCGCAGCACGACCTGCTCCGGGCAGACCACGGACAAGAACCCGCCAAGGCACAGCGCGAGCCGCTCCCCCGCCAGCGCGTACCGGATCCGGTTGCCGTCCCGCCGTTCGGTGATCAGCCCGGCGCCCTTGAGAATCGACAGGTGACGGGACACCGACGGCCCCTTGATCGGGAACCGGGCGGCGATATCCCCGGCCGCCATCTCCCCGTCACGAAGATCCCGCAGAATCTGCCGCCGGGTCGGATCCGCCAGCGCCCGGAACACAGACGCATCGCCATCTGCCATATAGCTATTTAGCCAGATAGCTAACATTCAAGTCAACACCGCACCCGCAGCGAACTGCCAGCCATTCGACCCAGCCGGCCCCCCATCACACCCGCGTTCCCTGCTTCACGCCCGGATCCATCGCGATCCCGCCCACTCAGCAGACCGCCGCTCACTTAGCGGGGAATCCCCTCAGATTGGGGAATCCTGCCAGTCAATACGACTGACGGGATTCCCCAATAATCCGATCATGCGAACTTATGCCCGGATTGCCCGGATTCTGACCAAACCTTGGCACCACCCCGATCCGAAGCGGAGCCGACCCGTTCATACCGGAGGCGTAACCGTTGCCTCCGCCAGCCGGCGACTAAGGCGCGACGGGCCAGCAGAGGTCAGTGTGTGACGACGAACGCCAGCCGCAGGTATGAGCGGGCCGGCGCAGCGCCCCGGTGGCATGAGCGGGGCCCGGGCGCAGCGCCCCGGAGGCATGAACGGGGCCCGGGCGCAGCGCCCCTAGTTCTGCCCGCCCGACAGCTTGTCCCGCAGCGCGGCCAGTGCCTCGTCGGAGGCAAGCGTGCCGGTGGCCTCGGCCTCCGGCTGCTCGGCCGGCTGCCTGGCGCCGCCGTGGTCGCCGCCAGCGCCGTTGCCGCTTCCCTCGGAGGCCTCGTTCCGGCGCGCCTCGGCGACCTGTGCCTGGTGCGCCTCGTACCTGGACCTGGCCTCGGCGTACTGCTGCTCCCACTCCTCGCGCTGCTTCTCGTACCCCTCCAGCCATTCCTGCGACTCGGAGTCGAAGCCCTCGGGGTAGACGTAGTTGCCCTGGTCGTCGTAGGTAGCGGGCATGCCGTACAGGGTCGGGTCGAAGTCCTCGCCGACCGCCTCGCCGATCGTGCCCTCGTTCGCCTGCTTCAGCGACAGGCTGATCCGGCGCCGGTCCAGGTCAATGTCGATGATCTTGACGAAGATCTCGTCGCCGACCTGCACCACCTGCTCCGGGATCTCCACGTGCCGGTCCGCCAGCTCGGAGATGTGCACCAGGCCCTCGATGCCCTCTTCGACCCGGACGAACGAACCGAACGGCACCAGCTTGGTGACCCGGCCCGGCACAACCTGCCCGATCTGGTGCGTCCTGGCGAACTGCTGCCAGGGGTCCTCCTGGGTGGACTTGAGCGACAGCGAGACCCGCTCCCGGTCCATGTCCACGTCGAGCACCTCGACGGTGACCTCCTGGCCGACCTCGACGACCTCGCCCGGGTGGTCGATGTGCTTCCAGGACAGCTCGGACACGTGCACCAGGCCGTCCACGCCGCCCAGGTCGACGAACGCGCCGAAGTTGACGATCGAGGACACGACGCCCTTGCGGATCTGGCCCTTCTGCAGCGTGTTCAGGAAGTTCTGGCGGACCTCGGACTGGGTCTGCTCCAGCCAGGCGCGGCGGGACAGAACCACGTTGTTGCGGTTCTTGTCCAGCTCAATGATCTTCGCCTCGATCTCCCTGCCCACGTACGGCTGCAGGTCGCGGACCCGGCGCATCTCCACGAGGGAGGCGGGCAGGAACCCGCGCAGGCCGATGTCCAGAATCAGGCCGCCCTTGACGACCTCGATGACCGTGCCGGTGACGACACCGTCCTCTTCCTTGATCTTCTCGATCGTGCCCCAGGCGCGCTCGTACTGAGCGCGCTTCTTGGACAGGATCAGCCGGCCTTCCTTGTCCTCCTTCTGCAGGACCAGGGCCTCGATGTGCTCGCCGCTCTTGACGACGTCGTGCGGGTCGACATCGTGCTTGATCGACAGCTCGCGGGACGGGATTACGCCCTCGGTCTTGTAGCCGATGTCGAGCAGGACCTCGTCTCGGTCGACCTTGACGACCGTCCCTTCGACGATGTCGCCGTCATTGAAGTACTTGATGGTCTCGTCGATCGCGGCGAGGAAGGCCTCCTCGGAACCGATGTCATTGACCGCTACCTTGGGGGTCGAGGTGGCCTCGGTGCTGCTGGTCGTCATGTGTAGGTGGACTCCGGATACGGACATGGATGGTGCGGACGCGCGCCACGCAAAATTCAATCCGCCATGGGCGGCCAGGAGAATCTGGACTTGCCTGGCCAGTGAGACCGGCCGCGGCCTGCCGTAACGACGCCCGCGGGCTGCCTGACCATGGCGGACTGCAAGAAACACAGCGCAGCGATCAGGATATGAGAGCCCGACCCCGCCGGTCAATCTAGGTGTCCCAGCCAGCTGCCGGGTCGCGCGGTCGTCAGTGCGCGGCGTCGGCCCAGCTGCGGCCGGTGCCCATCGACACCTCGAGCGGCACCGTCAGCTCGAACGCGTCGCACATCTCGGTGTGCACCAGGTCTCTGAGCTGGTCCAGCTCGCCGGGAGCCGCCTCGAACAGCAGCTCGTCGTGCACCTGGAGCAGCATCCGGGAGCGCAGCCCCTCGTCGCGGATCCGGCGGTGCACGGCCAGCATGGCGACCTTGATGATGTCGGCGGCCGATCCCTGGATCGGCGCGTTCAGCGCCATCCGTTCCGCCATCTCCCGGCGCTGCCGGTTGTCGGACACCAGGTCGGGCAGGTAGCGGCGGCGGCCGAGAATGGTCTCGGTGTAGCCGTCCCTGCGAGCCTGCGCGACGATGCCCTCCAGGTAGTCCCGGATGCCGCCGAACTGCTCGAAGTAGTCGTCCATGAACGCGCTGGCCTCCTCCCGCGAGACCCGCAGCTGCTGCGAGAGCCCGTAGGAGGACAGCCCGTAGGCCAGCCCGTAGTTCATCGCCTTGATCTTGCTGCGCAGCTCGACCGTGACGTCTTCGGCGGGCACGCCGAACACCCGGGACGCGGTCTCCGCGTGGAAATCGCGGCCCGACGTGAACGCCTCGGCCAGCGCCTGGTCCCCGGACAGGTGCGCCATGATCCGCAGTTCGATCTGGCTGTAGTCCGCGGTCAGCAGCGTCTCGTAACCAGCCCCAACGATGAACGCCTGGCGGGTCCGGCGACCCTCCTCGGTCCGGATCGGGATGTTCTGCAGGTTCGGGTCCGTCGACGAGAGCCGGCCCGTCGCGGCGATCGTCTGGTTGTACGTGGTGTGGATCCGGCCGTCCACGCCCGCCATCGGGATCAGCGAGTCCACGATGCTCTTCAGCCTGGCCACGTCGCGGTGCCGGAGCAGGTGCACCAGGATCGGATGCTCCGTCTGGGCCAGCAGGGTGGTGAGCGCCTCGGAGTCGGTCGTGTAGCCGGTCTTGATCCGCTTGGTCTTCGGCAGGCCGAGCTCGGTGAACAGGACCTCCTGCAGCTGTTTGGGCGAGCCGAGGTTGAACTCGTGCCCGACCACGGCGTAGGCGGCCTGTTCCGTCGCCTTGACGTCCCCGCCCAGGCTGGCCGACATGCCGGCCAGGTGGTCGACGTCGGCCGCGATCCCGGCCCGTTCCATCTCGGCGAGCACGCCGACCAGCGGCAGCTCGACGTTCGCGAGCAGGTCGGTGGCGCCGCGCTGCTGCAGCACCGCGTCCAGCGCGTCGGCGAGCTCGGCCGTGGCCCGGGCTCGCTGGGCGAGCGCGTTCGCCGCCTCGACGTCCCCGTCGGTGTCGGTGTCGAAGGCCAGCTGCCCGACGGTGGTGTCGCCGGTGCCGGTAAGCCTCCGGTTCACGTAGCGCTCGGCCAGGTCGGCCAAGTCGAACGAGCGCTGGCCGGGCAGCGCCAGGTAGGCGGCGAGCGCGGTGTCGCTGATCAGGCCGTTGAAGTCAAGGCCGCGGGCGGCGAGAGCGTGGATCGGCCCCTTGGCGTCGTGCAGCGCCTTGGGGATCTCGGGGTCGGCGAGCCAGGCGGCCAGGGCCCGCTCGTCGTCCTCGGTCAGCGCGGTCGGGTCCAGATAGGCGTTGCCGCCGTCGGGCGTGGCCAGCGCCAGGCCGGTGAGCACACCGGTGCCGCGGGCCCAGGTCCCGCTGGCGGCCAGGCCGACCCGCCCGCCACTGCCGTGCTCGGCCAGCCATTCCGCCACGTCCTCGGGGCCGAGCCGCTCCGCCTCGATGTCGAAGCCCTCGGCCGGGCCCGCCGTGGCCCCGACCGACTCGGTGAAGCCGTTCGGGAACGTCGCCTGGAGCCGCTCCCGCAGGACCCGGAACTGGAGCGTGTCGAACAGCTGGTGCAGTTGGTCCCGGTCCCAGGGCGCCAGGGTCAGCTCCTGGGGCGCCACCCCGACCGGCACGTCCTTGGCCAGCTCGGTGAGCTGGCGGTTGCGCAGCACGTCGGCCACGTGCTCGCGCAGCTGATCCCCGGCCCGGCCCTTGACCTCGTCGACCCGGTCGACCAGCTCCCCAAGGGAGCCGAACTCCACCACCCACTTGGCTGCCGTCTTCTCGCCGACCCCGGGGATGCTGGGCAGGTTGTCGCTCGGGTCGCCGCGCAGGGCCGCGAAGTCCGGGTACTGAGCCGGGGTCAGCCCGTACTTCTCGGTGACCGCCTCCGGCGTGAACCTGGTCATGTCGCTGATCCCGCGGCGGGTCATCAGCACGGTCACGTCGTCGCTGACGAGCTGCAGGACGTCGCGGTCGCCGCTGACGATCAGCACGCCCATGTCGTCGGCCGTCGCCTCGGTGGCGAGCGTGGCGATGAGGTCGTCGGCCTCGTACCCGGGCACCGAGAGCCGCCGGATGCCGAGCGCGTCGAGCACCTCGAAGATCAGGCTGAGCTGGCTCCGGAAGTCCGCCGGGGTTTCCCGCCGGTTCGCCTTGTAGTCGACGTACTGCTCGTGCCGGAACGTCGGCTCGCTGCGGTCGAACGCGACGGCGACGTGCGTCGGCTTCTCGTCGCGCAGCACGTTGATGAGCATCGCGGTGAAGCCGTAGACGGCGTTCGTCGGCTGCCCGGTGGTCGTGGCGAAGTTCTCCGCCGGCAGCGCAAAGAACGCCCGGTAGGCGAGGGAGTGGCCGTCAAGCAAGAGCAGCCGGTCGTGGTGGCTCTTGCTGCCACGGTCGCTTCTTCCCCGCGCGGGTGCCTCCGGCTTGGTCGCCACGCAGGCAGTTTAGTGGGCCGGTCTGACACCGGCGGGCAACCTATGCGTTCCTGGCTCTCGGCCAGGGGCATGGATCGGCCCCGGTGGCCGCCGCAGGGGCACGGCAGCCGCCGGGGCCGGGACTGTGTCAGGAACTCACCAACCGAAACCGTTCGACGAGAACGCGAAGATCGTCGTCGACGTGAACGTCGCGCCGGCCTTCAGCTCGGTCGACGGGAAGTTGGGCTGGTTGGGCGAGTTCGGGAAGTGCTGGGTCTCGAACGTGTAGCCCGCGCCCTGACGGTAGGTGTGACCGCTGATGCCGGTCAGCGTGCCGGTGAGGAAGTTACCGCTGTAGAACTGAACGCCCGGCTGGTCGGTCCAGACGGTCAGCTCACGCCCGCTGGCTGGGTCCCAGGCGTGGGCGGCGAGGTTAAGGCCGTCCGGCCCGGTCGTGCGGGCCGTCTGCGGGTTCAGCACCCAGTTGTGGTCGTACCCCTGGGCGATGAGCAGCTGGTTGAATCCTGGCGAGTTGGTGTTCGCGCTGACGTCGTCGATCCGCGAGCCGATCGTGTGCGGCCTTGTGAAGTCGAACGGCGTGCCCTTGACCGAAGCCAGGTAGCCGAGCGGGATCTGCGTGGTGTCCGTCGGCGTGTACTTGTTGGCGTTGATCTGCACGAACTGGCCGTAGGCCGAGCCCGCGGGCGAGCTCTCGCCGGCCAGGTTGAAGTAGCTGTGGTTGGTCAGGTTGATGACCGTGTTGAGGTTGCTCGAGTCATTGACCGCCTTGTAGTGGATCCGGTACTGGTCGGCGTTGTTCAGCGTGAACGTGACGTCAACGGTGATCTCGGCCGGGAACCCGGTGCAGCCGTCGGGGCAGCCGGGGCTGCCGACGGCGCCGCTGGAGTCGCCGTTCGGGCTGACCAGCTGGAGCGTCACGCCGGCCTGTTTGCCGGTGGAGATCAGGCCGCCGACCTGCGACCAGATGTGGTCGCCGAAGCCGACAAGGCCACCGTGCAGGTCGTTGACGCCGTTGTTGATCGGCAGCGTGTAGGTCTCAAGCCCGCTGGGCTGCTGCAGCTGGAAAGTGCCCTTGGCGATGCGGTTGCCGTAGCGGCCGATGGTCTCACCGAAGTATGGGCCGCCGTTCGCGGTCACCGGAGGGCTGTCATCGTTGACGTAGTCCTGCAGCGTCTTGAAGCCGAGGACGACGTCGGCCTCCCGGCCGTTGCGGCCGGGCACATCGATCGACTGCGTGATCGCACCGTAGCTGAGCAGGTGGATCCGCATGCCGCGGCAGTTGGTCAGCGTGTACCGGTAGGTGGGGGTTAGCTTCCCTGTGTACGGCTCGATCGTGCTGCCAAAGTACTGCTTGGAAATGGTGGGGCTGCACTGCTGGCCGGACGACGAGGCGGATGCCTGGGTCGCGGCCAGCGCGCCGACAAGGCCGACGCCGAGGATTGCTGCCGCTCCGATCCGGACGACCGGCTTTGTGATACTGGGCAGTAACACGTTGCGCATGGTGCCCTCCTGTCCTTGAGGCCCGTGCGGGTGGGCCTCTTCCGTAGGGCATTGTTAGCGCTAACAACCTGGTATGTCACCCCTTTGGGCATAGAAACGGTCTTGTTTTTGTAACGAATGGTTGAGGCGTAGCGAACAATCTATGGCAAGTATGGCGATAAGGAATTATCTGCGCGCATCGGCCGCGGTGGTCACGGCCGATCGCCGGTGAGCCACCGTGGATCCGGGGGAACCGTCCCTGACCTGCGCCTCCTAGGCTTCGTCCTGGACGGGACTGTAGTTGGCGGAGGTGCCGGTGGGAGACGACCCGGTGATGAGTGATCAGGCGACGGGCGACGAGGTGTCCGGCGACGAGGTGTCCGGCGACGAGGTGTCCGGCGATGAGGTGTCCGGCGACGGGGTGTCCGGCGACGGGGCGTCCGGCGACGAGGCGGCGAGCGGCGAGCAGCAGATCGTGGCTGCCTACAACCGGGCGAGCGAGGGAACGCTCTCCGGCCGCATGGGCATCAAGATCGTCGAGGCCTCCCGGGATCGCATCGTGGGCACCATGCCGGTCGCCGGCAACACCCAGCCGTACGGCCTGCTGCACGGCGGCGCCTCGTGCGTGCTCGCCGAGAGCCTCGGCTCGCTGGGTGCGGCCCTGCACGCGGGCCCCGGCCGGGTCACGCTCGGGATCGAGATCAACGCCACGCACCACAGGGGGGCGGCGCACGGCCTGGTCACCGGCGTGGCCACGCTGCTGCACGGGGGGCGCACCCTGACCACGTACGAGATCGTGATCACCGACGAGCAGGACCGCCGGGTCTGCACGGCCCGCCTGACCTGCCTGTACCGGGACGCGATCCCCGGCGACGGCCAGCCGCCCGCGTTCCATTCCTGATCCGGCCGGCCCGCCCGCCGACAGCCCCGATGGCTCAGCCGATCGGCCGGCGACCCCGGCGGGGCTGGTCTCGCCGGCGAGCCATTCCTGGCGCCGGCGCGAGCCATTGCTCGGGCCGGCGGCCACCGGCCAGACGAGCCGTTCCTGACGTCGCCGGCGACGACGAACGAAGCCGCCGCCGGCCTTCGGCCGGGCACCGCGCCGGCCGCCCGGCCGGCGCGTTCTCGATGCTGGCCGCGTTTGCCCAGCCAGACCGTGGTCCGCGCAACTCGGCGGTTGCCGCGCACAGATAGCCGACCGCAGGTTAAGGGACGTTTAACCCATACCGGCTGACGAATGTCAGTGCCTTTGCGCGACGCGGTTCGGCATCGCTACGGTGGAGGGCAGAGCCCGGTGAAGCCGAGTAGAGAACGTGCCGGCCCGGGGAAGGCTGACATGGCACCAAAGGTTCTCCGGGCTCCCTGCTTGCCGTCTCCAGGTTGCTTGCTGTCCCTGGGCCGGCAGCGGGCACAAGCGGGCGGGAGCCGGCCTGCAGACGGGGGTTGTGCAGCCCGCCGGCCCCGCCCGCTTGCTTAGCCCCCCTGGCCCCGCGCGCTCCAAGTGCCGGGGCCGGCAGAGCCGGCAGCGGCTCCAGCGACGATGAGCCTTTCAGCGTGAAGGGACCCACACCGTTCAAACAGGAACAGCAAGGGCCCCTTCACCTCATTCGCAGCCCGCGCCGCCAGTCCGTCCGGGCACTCTGGAGCCGCTCCGGCCCGCGGCGCGATCAGTCGCGATCAGTTAGGCCTTTGGTTCCGGTTTCCCATCCGCGCCGGACCCGGGTGCGCCTGGCTCGGTCCCGGCGGCCTTGGCCGCGTCGCCGGCGCCCGCCGCCTGCCCGGCTCCCCCGCCGTCAGCGATCTGGGCATCTAACGTCTTCGAGGCCGGCGGCTGGGCCGTCTGCAGCACTTCCTCAGCGACCGCCCGCATCGTCATCCGGCGGTCCATCGAGCTCTTCTGGATCCAGCGGAACGCCTCGGGCTCGGTCATCCCGCGCTCGGCCTGGAGCACCCCCTTGGCGCGGTCGAGCAACTTGCGCACCTCGAGCCGGTCCTTGAGGTTCGAGACCTCCGACTCGAGGGCCGAGAACTCCTGGTACCGGCTCACCGCGATCTCGATCGCCGGCACCAGGTCGGCCTTGGTGAACGGCTTGACCAGGAACGCCATCGCCCCGGCGTCCCTGGCCCGCAGCACGAGGTCGCGCTGCGAAAACGCGGTGAGGATGACGACCGGTGCCATGTGCTCGGACGTGATCCGCTCGGCGGCGGAGATACCGTCGAGACCAGGCATCTTGATGTCCATGATCACCAGGTCCGGCCTGAGGCTCTCGGTCAGCTTGACGGCAGCCTCGCCGTCCGACGCTTCACCCGCGACGACATAGCCGTCTTCCTCAAGCATCTCCTTGAGGTCGAGGCGGATCAGTGCCTCATCCTCGGCGATCACCACGCGAAACGGAGTCTGGCTCACCCACCGAGCGTATCGTGGCCCGGTACATTGATACTCGACCGCACCTCCCCCAGCAGCGTAGGTCACGCCCCGGTAGTCCAATCAGGCAGAGACCGCGGTCTCAAACACCGCGCAGTGTGGGTTCGAGTCCCACCCGGGGCACACGCGAAAATGTCAGTCCCTGCTGCAAGTGTTGTGTTATGTACGACAAGGTGACACGACTCCGGGCGATGAGCCTGATCGCTCAGGGGCAGAGCTTCCGGGACGCAAGCGTGGCGACGGGTATCGCGCAAAGGACATTACGCGACTGGTGGTATAGCCCCGAAAAGTTATCTCTATCGAGTAAGAAAACTTGCCCGCGGTGCGCGGAAGCAAAGACAACTGTCGAACCACAGCGTGATTACGCCTACCTTCTCGGCCTCTACCTCGGCGATGGCTGCATCAGTCGCCCGAGGCCGAGTAAGGACGTCTGGGCGCTCCGCGTCCTGTGCGCAGACGCCTGGCCGGACTCATCGTGGAGTGCAAACGGGCAATGTTGGCGGTGCGGCCGGGCAACTCGGTGTGCATGATCCAGCGGGAAGGCTGTGTAGAGGTCGTCAGCACATCAAAGCACTGGCCGTGTTTGTTTCCGCAGCATGGGCCGGGGCGGAAACATCAGCGCAAAATCGAGCTTGAGGTGTGGCAGCAGGAGATCGTTGACAGCCATCCCGGCGATTTCGCTCGCGGGCTCTTTCATTCGGACGGCTGCCGGCTCATCAACCGGGTCCGGCGCCCGCTCAAGGGCGGAGACCGCTGGTACGAATACCCGCGGTATCTGTTCGTCAACCGGTCCGCCGATATACACCGGCTGTGCGGGGAAGCACTCGACCGGCTGGGGGTGGCCTGGCGATTCTCCAAGCCGACCACGATCTCGGTGGCACGGCGGGAGGCGGTCGCCAGGCTGGACGAGTTCGTCGGCCCGAAATACTGACGAGGCAAGCAGGCGGCCGCCTGAGGACCGGTAAGCCTACTGATCGGCGGCCCGTGCTCACCGGCGCGGACGCCAGCCGTGCCGCACCGGGTGGACGCCAGCCGTGCTCACTGGGTGGACGCCGGCCGTGCCGCACCGGGTGCCCCGTGCCCTGAGCCCACGGGCCGCAGCGGAGCCACTCCCCGTGTGAGAAGCGTTAATATCTCTTGACGCTTGACTAAGCGCCTGCTTTTCTTGACGCTATGCCAGAACGGAGCGGAGAGCACGGGCGGAACGCGTTCTCGTGGCGGTTTACCGCGCCACTGCTGGTCGGGTCGTCGGTCAACGCGATCAACAGCTCGCTGATCGCCACGGCACTCGTCCCCATCGCCGCGGCGATGCACGTGGCGGTCGGCCGTGCCACGGTCCTGGTCGCCGTGCTGTACCTGACCAGCGCGATCGCCCAGCCGACCGGTGGGAAGCTGGCCGAGGAGTTCGGCCCCCGGCGGGTGCTGCTGGCCGGCGCCGCGATCGTGGGAATCGGCGGCGTCGTCGGCGGGCTGGGCCAGGATCTGGCCACCCTGATCGTCGCCCGGGTTCTGGTCGGTATCGGGAGCTCGGCCGGGTATCCCCCGGCCATGCTGCTGATCCGGCGGCGCGCGCAGCAGGCCGGGCTGGACGCCCCGCCGGGCGGCGTGCTCGGCAGCCTGCAGATCGCGGCCCTGGTCACCGGCACCCTCGGCCTGCCCCTTGGCGGCGTGCTCGTGGCCGCGTGGGGCTGGCGCGCCACCTTCTTCGTCAACGTCCCGTTCGCGCTCGCGGCGCTGGCCATGGCCGCCCGCTGGATCCCCGGGGACGCGCCGGTGAACCTGAAAGGGGGCGTAACCGAGGTGGCGGACCGGATCGACCTCGCCGGGATCGCCGCCTTCGCTGGCGCGATCACGGCGCTGCTGGTGTTCCTGCTCTCGCTGCCCCGTCCGGACTGGGTCGCGCTCGGGCTGGCAGTGATCACCGGCACCGGCCTGGTGGGCTGGGAGCTGCGGGCCGGCCGGCCGTTCATCGACGTGCGGCTCCTCGCGTCGCACGGCGCGCTGGCCCGCACCTACATCCGGATCGGGCTCACGATGCTGTGCGTCTACACCGTGACGTACGCGGTCACCCAGTGGCTGGAGGCGAGCCGCGGCGTGTCCCCCGGCGAGACCGGCCTGCTGCTGCTGCCGATGTGCGCGGTCGGCGCCGTCGTGTCCAGGCCGATCGCGCGGCGGAACCTGATCCGCGGCCCGCTGCTGGCCGCGGCCGTCTCATCGCTGATCGCCTCGGCCGGCGCGGCCTTCCTCACCACGAGCACCGCTCTGGTCTGGATCGTCGCCGTGACCGCGATCTACGGCATCACGACCGGCACCACCACCATCGGCAACCAAGCGGTCCTCTACGCCCAGGTCACGCCCGCCCAGACCGGCACCGCCTCGGGCCTGTTCCGAACCTCTATCTACGTTGGCTCCATTGCCTCGGCCACGATCACCAGCCTGGTCTTCCGCACCCGCGTGAGCGACCACGGTCTGCACCAGATCGCCGTCATCCTCGTCGCCGTCAGCGCGGTGATCCTGCTGATGACCCTGGCCGAACGCCAGCTCCGCGCACCGGCAACGCGGCTGGCTGAGGATGCCCTGGTAGGACAGCAGAGGACATCGCCGCGATAGCTGCCTCAGGAGACGAGCAATGGCCCAGGTATTCGAGTTCGCCGCGTTCACCGTGCACGAAGGCCACGAACAGGCCCTGCTGGACGAACGTCCCGCGATGATCGCGGCGCTGCGCCGGGCGTTTCCTGGCCTGTTGTCCTCCTGGCTGACCCGGCGCGACGACGGATCATGGCTGGACGTGATCCTCTGGCAAAGCCGGCCGGAAGCCGAGCACGCGGCCGAGCACGCCGCCGACGTCCCCGAGGCCGCCGCCTGGTTCGCCCACATCAGCGAGTCCCGCGGCATCGAGCACCTCACCGTGGCCAGCGCGGACGCCTGACACCGCGGCAGGTGCACCGTGGCGTGCGCAGCCGAACCGGCTACGATGACCCGGTGCCGCTGCGTGCCATCGACTTCCACGTGCACCTGCCCACGCCAGACTGGCTGGACGGCAGCATGGCCGGCTACGTGCAGGCGGCCGAGGCGTATTTCCGGTCCCCGGTGCAGCGATCCACCCTCGACGAGCTCGCGGACCGGTACCGGGAGCTTGGGGTGATGGCGGTGCTGCTGGCCTGGGACGCGGAGACGGCGACCGGGCGTCCCCGGGTGCCCAACGCCACCGTCGCCGACGCCTGCCGCGCGTACCCGGACGTGTTCACCGGCCTCGGTTCCGTGGACCCGCACAAGGGCGAAGCGGCGGTCGCCGAGGTGGCGCAGATCGCCGCGGCCGGGCTGCGCGGGGTCAAGTTCCACCCCTCACTGCAGGCCTTCGCGCCGGACGACCCGGCTTACTGGCCGATCTTCGCCGCGTGCCAGGAACACGGCCTGATCGCCCTGTTCCACACCGGGACCAGCGGGATCGGGGCCGGCCAGCCCGGCGGTCAGGGCATCAGGCTGGATTACGCCCAGCCGATCAGGCTCGACCCGGTCGCCGCCGCGCACCCCGACCTGACGATCGTGGCGGCGCACTTCGGCTGGCCCTGGCACATGGAACTGATCGCGATCGCGCTGCACAAGACCAACGTGTACATCGACATCTCCGGCTGGTCGCCGCGCCGGATCCCGGCCGAGGTGATCAGGGAGCTGAGCGGCCGGCTGTCCGGGCAGTTCCTGTGGGGCAGCGACTTCCCGTTCCTGACCCCCGAACGTTGCCTTGCTGAGTTCGACGCCCTTGAGCTTCCCGCCGAGGTGCCGGAACGGGTGCTCCGCGGCAACGCCGAGCGCGTTCTCCACCTCGGCTGACCGCGGCCAGCAGACGGCCGGCCGCCCGGTGCCGTCAGCCCGCCGCGGGTTCCGCTGCGGGGTCAGCGGCGGCCGGCTCCGGCGTGGCCGAGGTCACGATGTCGGGGCCCCGCCGCTTCCTGGTCAGGTACAGGTAGACGATCGCGCACACCAGGATCAAGATCATCACGACCTGGTCGATCCGCAGCCCGAGCACGTGCGACGAGTACGTGATCTCAAGCCCCTGGGTCCAGAACCGGCCGAACGCGTACAGCCCGGCGTAGACCGCGAAGGCCCGGTCCCCCGCCAGCAGGAACCGGCGTGCCGCAAAGATCACCGCGACCCCGACCAAGGCGTCCCACAGCGACTCGTACAGGAATGTCGGCTGGAACGTCGCGAAGTTCAGGTATCCGGCAAGGCGGTGCTCGGGCGAGATCTCAACGGCCCACGGCAGCGTCGTCGGACGGCCGTAGAGCTGCTGGTTGAACCAGTTGCCCCAGCGCCCTATGGCCTGAGCGAACGCGAGCGCGGGGGCGACCGCGCCCGCCACGGGCGCGAGCTGGGCGCGTTCCCTGCGGCAGACCACCCACGCACCGAGAGCCCCGCCGACGACCGCGCCGGGGATGCCGAGGCCACCATCCCAGATCCGGAAGACGTTGATCCAGTCACGTCCGGGCGCAAAGTACAGCCCGTAGTCGGTGAACACGCTGTACAGCCGCGCGCCGAGCAGGCCGACCGGTATGGCCAGCGTGGCGATGTCCAGGATCATGCCGGGCCGGCCGCCGACCCTGCGGTAGCGCCGGTTGGCGACCCAGAGCCCGACGACGATGCCGAGAACGACGCAGATCGGGTAGGCCCGGATCGGTACCGGCCCGATATGCCAGATGCTGCGCGAGGGGCTCGGGAGGAAGGCAACCGGCATGTTCCGTGACGTTACCGCCCTCGTCGTGCCGGTTAGCTTATTTTGCCCGATTCCTCGGAGCCGGCAAGATCAGCGATGAGTTTGCCGCGCGATACTCGTCCGATACCGCGACCAGCAACCGGGCAAAGAGGAGACGCGAGTGACCGTCCAGGATGAGGAGCTTCGGCCGTTCCGGATCGCGGTTCCAGACAGTGATCTGGCCGATCTGCGTGACCGGCTGGACCGGGTCCGCTGGGCGCCGGAGCCGCGCGGCGGAGCCGAGGGATACGGCGTTTCGCTGGCGTTCGTCCAGCGCCTGGTCGGGTACTGGCGCGAACGGTACGACTGGCGCGCGTGGGAGAGCCGCCTTAACGAGCATCCGCAGTTCACCACCACGATCGACGGGACCAACGTGCACTTCCTGCACGTCCGCTCGCCCGAGCCCGACCCGCTGCCGCTCGTGCTCAGCCACGGCTGGCCGGGCTCGGTCGCCGAGTACCTGGACGTGATCGGGCCGCTGAGCGACCCCCGCGGCCACGGTCTCGACCCCGCCGTCGCCTTCGACCTGGTGATCCCCTCCCTGCCCGGGTTCGGCTGGTCCGGGCCGACGCCGGATGTGGGCTGGAACCCGCGTCGCATCGCCCGCGCGTGGGCGGTCCTGATGAGGCGGCTGGGCTATTCCCGCTACGGCGCCGCAGGCAACGACTGGGGCTCGTACATCTCGCCCGAGCTGGGCCGGATCGCGCCGGAGGAGGTGGCCGGCGTGCACGTGACCCAGGTGTTCCCGGCCGGCCCTGGCGAGGTGCGCAACGCCTCGTACGGCCACGTGCACGCCGAGCAGCCGCAGACCCTGGCCCACGCCCTGGCCGACTCCCCGGTCGGGCTGCTGGCGTGGAACAGCCAGGTCATGGGCGGCCTCGACCCAGAGGCTCTGCTCACCCACGTCACCATCCACTGGGTGACCGGCACCGCGGGGTCGGCGCCACGGATCTACGCCGAGGAGGACCGGCAGCAGCCCCCGGACGGCCCGACGACGATCCCGCCCGGTCTCGGCGTGCCGTTCGGCATGTCCCAGTTCCCGGACGACTGGCCGTCGGATCGCGCCGTGGCCGAGGGAACGGGCGCGCGCATCGTGTCCTGGACCGTGCACGACCGCGGCGGGCACTACGCCGCCCGCCAGGCACCGGACCTGCTGGTCCAGGACCTGCGCGAGTTCTTCGCGCGGGTCAGGTGAGCGGGCGGCCGGTCAGGTGAGCGGGCGGGCGCTGGGCGGTATGGCGACCGGGAGCAGGGTGTCGCCGGCCAGGTAGCGGTCGACGGCGGCAGCGGCCGACCTGCCCTCGGCGATCGCCCAGACGATCAGCGACTGGCCGCGGCCCATGTCCCCGGCGACGAAGACGCCGGGGACCGACGTGGCGTAGTCGCGGTCCCGCGCCACGTTGCCGCGCTCGTCGAACCCCACGCCGAGGTCGGTCAGCAGCGCGCCGCGCTCGGCGCCGGTGAAGCCCATCGCCAGCAGCACTAGCTCGCACGGCAGCTCGCGCTCGGTCCCCGGCACCGGGGCGAAGCCGCTCCCCGGCGGCCCCACGTCCATCAGCCGCAGCGCCCGCACCCGGCCGCCGGAGTCGGCCAGGAACTCCTGGGTGGAGACCGCGTAAACCCGCTCGCCGCCCTCCTCGTGCGCGCTGGACACCCGGTAGATCATCGGGTAGGTGGGCCACGGCTGGCTGTCCGGCCGCCCCTGCGGCGGCCGGGGCATGATCTCCAGCTGCGCCACGGACGCCGCCTGCTGCCGCAGCACGGTGCCGAGGCAGTCGGCGCCGGTGTCGCCGCCGCCGATGATCACCACGTTCCGCCCCCGCGCGGATATCGCGGGCTCACGCGCGGCACCGCCGTCGGCCAGGCTGTCCGCCACCGCGTGGTTGGCCAGCGGCAGGTACTCCATGGCCTGGTGGACGCCGTCCAGGCCGGCCCCGGGCACCGGCAGGCCGCGCGGCACGGTGGCGCCGCCCGCCAGCACGATCGCGTCGAACTCGCCGCGCAGCTGGCCCGCGGTCACGTCCACGCCGACGTCCACCCCGCAGCGGAACACGGTTCCCTCGGCCAGCATCTGCACCAGCCGCCGGTCCAGGTGCCGCTTCTCCAGCTTGAACTCGGGGATGCCGTAGCGCAGGAGCCCCCCGGGCCGGTCGGCCCGCTCGTACACGGTCACCGCGTGACCGGCCCTGGTGAGCTGCTGCGCCGCGGCCAGCCCGGCGGGCCCGGAGCCGACCACCGCCACCCGCCGCCCCGCGGCGCTCGCG
>JASHOI010000418.1 GCA_030041195.1 Streptosporangiaceae bacterium
ACGGCGGTGGCGGCCAGCCGGGCCGCGAGCGCGGCCTCGATCGCGCAGGTCCGGGCGGCGTCGCCGCGACGGTAGCGGCGCAGCACGTAGCTGCCGCGGTCCGTGGTGAGGCGGATGTTGTCGTTGCCGTGGCCGCCGCCGAGCGGCTCCGCCGCGGTGATGCGCTGCCCGGGCAGGACACGGCGCAGCCACGCCGCGGCGGGCGGGTCCAGGATGGTACCGCTCACCGTGAAAACGCTACCGGGCGGCGGGCCGCTGAAAGGCCTGCCCGCCGCCCGGTAGGCCTGCGCTCAGGACTCGGTGCCGAAGTTCTTGATCTCCTCGAGCTCGACCTCGGTCAGCTCGCGCGGCACCTCGTTCTTGGCCACCTTCTCGGTCTGCACCTGGTGCCGGATGCCGTCGACGACCTCCGGGTTGGCCAGCGTGGTCACGTCGCCGACGTCGGTGAAGTTGGACACCGACGCGATCACCCGCCGCATGATCTTGCCCGACCTGGTCTTCGGCATGTCGGGCACGATCCACACGTTCTTCGGCCGGGCTATCTTGCCGATCTCGGTCTCGATCGCCTTGCTGACCTTCGCCTGCTGGTCCGGGCTGGGGTCGAAGCCGGGCTTGAGCGACACGTAGATCTCCACCATCCGGCCGCGGATGTCGTCGATCACCGGCACCGCCGCCGCCTCCGCGACCTCGGGCACGGTCAGCGCCGCCGACTCGATCTCCTTGGTGCCGAGCCGGTGCCCGGCCACATTGATCACGTCGTCGACGCGGCCGAGGATCCGGTAGTAACCGTCCGACGCCCGCACCGCGCCGTCACCGGCAAAGTACGGCCAGTCGTGCCAGTCCTTGCTGTCCGGGTCCTTGTTGTACTTGGCGTAGTACGTGGACACGAACCGCTCGGGCTGGCCCCAGATCGTCTCGAAGATCCCGGGCCAGGGGTTGCGGATGCAGATGTTGCCGGCCTTGCCATCCGGGACCTCGTCGCCGTTCTCGTCGTAGATGACCCCGTAAATCCCGAGCGCCATGGGCCCGCAGCTGCCGGGCTTCATCGGCTTCAGCGCGGGCACCTCGGTGCCCAGGAAGCCGCCGGTCTCGGTCTGCCACCACGTGTCGACGATGGCCGCCTCGCTCTTGCCGACCGAGGAGTAGTACCAGCGCCAGACCTCGGGCTCGATCGGCTCGCCCACCGTCGTCATGATCTTGAAGTGATAGTTGTACTTCGCCGGCTCGTCCGGGCCGATCTTGCGCAGCTGGCGGATGGCCGTGGGCGAGGTGTGGAAGATGTTCACCCCGAGCTGTTCGGCGATCCGCCACGGCCGTCCGGCGTCCGGGTAGTTGGGCACGCCCTCGTAGATGACCGTGGTCGTGCCGAGCGCCAGCGGGCCGTAGACGATGTAGGAGTGGCCGGTGATCCAGCCGATGTCGGCCATGCACCAGTACACGTCGTCCGGGTGGATGTCCTCGTAGTTCCTGGACGTGCCCGCCACGTAGGACAGGTAGCCGCCGGTGCTGTGCTGGCAGCCCTTGGGGCGGCCGGTGGTGCCGCTGGTGTACATCAGGAACAGCGGCGCCTCGGCCGGCTGGGATACCGGCTCGACGGTCGCGCCCTGGTGCCTGGCGAGCAGGTCGTCGGCGAACACGTCCCGGCCGTCGGCCATCGGCGTCTCGGACGCGTACTGGCCAGGGTGACGGCGCCAGACCACCACCTTGTCGACCTCCTGGCCCTGCCGGGCCGCCTCCGCGACCGCCTCGTCGGCCTTCAGCTTGTGGTCGATGAGGCTGCCGCCCCGGTAGTAGCCGTCCGACGTGATCAGCACGCGGCTGCCCGAGTCCGCGATCCGGGTGCCGCAGGCGTTGCCGCTGAAGCCGCCGAACACCTGGGAGTGGATGACGCCGAGGCGGGCGCAGGCCAGCATCGTCACCGGCAGCTCGGGAACCATGGGCATGTGCAGGGTCACCCGGTCGCCGGTCTTCAGGCCCAGCTCATCGCGCAGCACCGCGGCGAATTCGTTTACCTGGCGGAGCAGCTCCGAATAGCTGATGTGCACATGCTCGTCTTCCTCGAGCTCGGGCACGAAGATGATGGCGGTCTTATCCGGGTTTGCTGCGGCGTGCCGGTCCACGCAGTTATAGGAGGCGTTCAGCTTGCCCCCGACAAACCACTTCCAGAACGGTGGATTGCTGGTGTCCAGCATCGTGTCCCACGGCTTGTCCCAGGTCAGCAGGTCCGCATATTCCTTGAAGCAGCCAGGGAAATTCTCCTCACTGAACCGGTCGAAGATGGCCGGGTCGTTAGCGTTTGCCTGGTCGATGAACTTCTGCGGAGGATAGACGTACTCCTCCTCGCGCCAGTGCACCGCAATCTGCGTCTCGGACACCTGTGTCTCGGGACTCTCTGTCATTCTGGTCCTCCACCCATTAATCCGGCAAAGCGGACAGCGCCGTTCTCGGGAACCAAGCGGAGGCTCAATCGTATCGCCGCAGGACAAGAGCGAACAGGCCGCCCGCCGGGCTGGTCACAGCATGATCGCAGCAGTCGTCTAGCGGTTGACATCGCCCCGATCAACGATATGGTTCTGCGCAGTCCAGCACCGGGCCAGCCGGCCGGGGCGGTGAGCCGCCCCGACCGTGTTGTGTCAGGAGAGGATCAGTTGGTCCTCTTGTGCCAGGCGCAGCAAGGAAGGGGGCTGCTCCTCAGGACCCGGCTGGGCGGGGGGTTGGACCCGGGAGGGGCCCGGGCACCCAGTAGACAACGGAGGACGAGCCCGTTGCCGACGGGACGAACTCCGGTCCGAAGGGATGCCCGGGCCCTCTTCCCTGCCGCCGATGACTCACGCATCAGCGCCTGGTCAGGCATCCGTGCCGATACGTGATGTCGGCCGCGGGTCAGGGATCGAATATCCTTTTCGACCGGCGGGCTTGCCCGCTTCCGGACCGCAGCCCAGCTGAGGCAGGAACATTGACCGAGACTGACCGACGAAGCTCATCGCGGGGCCCGATCGGCCGCGTAGCCGTCATCATCCCCACGTACAACGAGCGCGAGAACCTGGAGTCAATCGCGGCCCGCGTGCGCAGCGCGGTGCCAGCGGCCGACCTGCTGGTGGTCGACGACAACAGCCCCGACGGCACCGGCGAACTCGCCGACAAGCTCGCCGCTGGCGACCAGCAGATCCACGTGCTGCACCGGCCCGGCAAGGCAGGGCTCGGCGCCGCCTACATCGCCGGGTTCGGCTGGGCGCTTGACAAGGGCTACGGCGCGATGGTCGAGATGGACGCCGACGGCTCCCACCAGCCCGAGGACCTGCCCCGGCTGCTGACCGCCCTGGAGGGCGCCGACGCGGTCATCGGCTCCCGCTGGGTGCGCGGCGGCACCGTGCAGAACTGGCCGAAGTCGCGGGAAGCGCTGTCCCGCGGCGCCAACACCTACGCCCGGCTGATGCTCCGCGTCCCGGTTCACGACGCCACCGCCGGGTTCCGCGCCTACCGCGCGCAGACGCTGCGCGCGATCAGCCTCGACACCGTTGTTTCGCAGGGGTACTGCTTCCAGATCGACCTCACGCTGCGCGCGGTCAACGCGGGCCTGACCGTGGCCGAGGTGCCGATCACGTTCAGCGACCGGACCAGGGGCGCGAGCAAGATGAGCCGGGCGATCGTGGTCGAGGCGTTCTGGCGGGTCACCGAGTGGGGCATCGCCGGCTGGTTCCGCGGGCGGCCCAGGCCGGCCAGGTAGGCGGGCGCGGTAAATCTCGCCCGGGTCAGGCGCTCTTACGCTGCCGCGACTGCGCCGGGGCCTGCTCGCGCGGGCCGGCCCCGCGCTGTCCCCTGATCACGGCCAGCCGCTCGGCCAGCACCTCTTCAAGGTCGGCAACGCTGCGCCGCTCCATCAGCATGTCCCAGTGGCTGCGCGGTGGCTTGACCTTCTTGGGCTCCGGCAGGTCGCCGGTGGCCGTGACCGCGATCGCGCCGCAAATCCGGCACTCCCAGTTGACCGGGATCTCCGCCTCGGCAGCAAACGGCACGGTGAAGCGGTGGCCCTTCGGGCAATCGAAGGCCACCTCCTGACGCGGGGCCAGATCGGTGTTACGGTCATTCTCGTAGCTCGTGGCTCCGAGCCGGGTGCCGCGTAGTGCGCGTTCGGCCATGGTCTGCTGCCTCCCAGGCGCTCAGCCGTCCTTGATGACAACGGTGAGTTCCCGGACAAGATTCCCGCCAGCCAGGGATTCCAACCCCGCAGCCATCGCGGGATTGCGGAAATCGGCTGTCTGCCGGCTATCCGGCGGGCCGCGGGTGCCACTGGCCGCGGGCGGCCAGCACCTCCCTGAGGGCCTCCGTCTCGTCGGTCATAATACCGTCAACTCCCAGGTCAAGCACGCTGGCCATGACCTCACGGTCGTTGACGGTCCACACGTGCACCTGCAGGCCCGCCGCGTGAGCCCGGCGGACGTACGACTCGGTGGCGACCCGGATCGGGATCTGGGTGCAGCGCACAGCGGAACGGCGCAGCCGCGCTGCCATGGCCCGGCGCGGGGTGCCGAGCCGCAGCGCGGCGACGCCGAGCGGGGAGGTGGCCATGCACACCGGCCTGGGCAGCGCCCGCCGCATGGCGCCCAGCCGGTGCGAGGAGAACGAGGTGATGCAGACCCGGTCCCACGCGCCGGCCCGCCCGAGCACCTCGGCCAGCGGCCGCACCGCCGGCTCGTCCTTCACGTCGATGTTGAACCGGGCGTCGGGCCAGGCGCCGAGCAGGTCCTGCAGCAGCGGGATCGGGTCGGTGCCGCCGATCCGGGCCGCGCTCACCTCGCGGTACGGCAGCTCGCAGATCCGGCCGGCCCGGTCGGTGACCCGGTCCAGGGTCCGGTCGTGGAAGGCCACCAGGACGCCGTCGGCGGTGGCGTTCACGTCGGTCTCCAGGTAGGAGTAGCCGAGGGCGACGGCGTGCTCGAAGGCACGCCAGGAATTCTCCGGGTAGTGCGCGGCTCCGCCGCGGTGTGCGAACGCGAGGGGGCGCGGCAGGTCGAGGAAGTCACGCACAGAGTTCAGTATGCGCTGGGCGGCGCAACCGCGCGGTCAGGCGCGCTGCCACTCCCTCCGGCGGGCCTCAGCCAGCGCGATCGCCGCGGCGGCGGCCACGTTCAGCGAGCCGACCCGCCCGAGCTGCGGTATGTAGGCCACGGCGTCGGCCGCGGCGAGCACGGCCGCCGAGCAGCCGTGGTCCTCGTTGCCCAGCGCCAGGCACACGTCACCGCCCAGCGGCGCCTCATGCAGCGGCACCGCACCAGAGGCCAGCTCGATCGCGATCACCCGCAGCCCCGCGGCGGCGGCGGCGGTGACCGCGGCTGCGGGGTCCGGCTCACGCTCGAACGTGACGAAACGGCCGGTGCCCAGGGCGGTCCTGCGCGCCTGGGGATGCTCCGGGGCCGCGGTGTCGCCACATAGCCAGATCTGCTCGGCCCCGAACGCTGCGGCGGTCCTGATGATCGATCCGACGTTGAACGGCTGGCTGACCGAGTCCAGCAGCAGCCCGACCCGGGCATCCGCCCGCCGTCGCCACGACCGGTTCAGCCGCTTGACGTCCGTCGGCCCCAGCTGCTTCGGCCCCAGCTGTTTCGGCCCTGCTGCCGCAGCGGCCTGCTGGCCCCGGTCCGGCGCGGTCACCGCTCCGCCCCGCCCGCTCTGCCCGCGCTGGCGACCCGCAAGACGCGGTACCCGGAACGCGCAGCGACCCGCTCCGCGGGCCAGCCCGACTCGGTCAGCCAGCGCTGCAGCGGGTCTGATCCCAGGTTGCGCTGGACCACCAGGTAGGCCGTTCCGGCCGGCTCAAGCCGGGCCAGCCAGGTCGCGAGCAGCGTGTGCAGCGCCGCCTTGCCGATCCTGATCGGGGGATTGGACCAGATGAGCCGGAAGGCGTCAGGCAGCGCCGGATCCCCGGGGCTGGCACAGCGGACGTTGGGCAGGCCCGCGCGCTCGGCGTTCCTCGCGCACAGCTCCAGCGCCCGGGTGTTGACGTCCACCGCCCAGACCCGGGCGCCGGGGGACCGGGCGGCCAGCACGAGCGCGAGCGGCCCGTAACCGGAGCCGAGGTCGAGCAGCTCCCCGCTGACGGGCGGCTGCGGCGCCGTTTCCAGCAGGAGCCTCGTGCCGGGGTCCAGCCGGGTCGGCGAGAACACCCCGGAGTCGGTATCCAGCTCCAGGTGCAGGTCGGCGGTGACGACGTGCACCGATCCCGGGCGCGGCCGGGCGGCCGGGTGCTCGGCGAAGTACTGCTGCCCCACCCCGCTGGCAGCTAGCTCGGCCGCTGCTGCTGTGCCGGCGGCTGCACCGCAGGCTGCACGGCGGGTTGCACGGCCGGCTGGCGATGGGCGGGCCGCAGAGATGCCTCTTCGGGAGCCACCCCGGCCGCGATCAGCGCGGGGTCGATGTACCGGTGGGTCACCCAGCGCTCAACCACGAACGTCAGCACCGGGATCGTCCCGGCCAGCAGCACGATCAGCGTCTGCGGGGTGGCCAGCTTCATGCCAACCTTGCGCGTCATCAGGAACGCGACGACGATGTAGATCATGTAGAGGATCCCGTGGGTGGTGCCGACGTAGTTCACCACGAAGTCGTTGTGCGCCACCACCTGGAGCGGGATCCCGACGAAACACAAGACCATCAGCACGACGCCGGTCACGTAGGCCATCACCCTGTAGCGGCGTACCGCGGCGACCAGCGCATCTGGACGCACAGTCCTGCCTCCTTCATCATTTGCTCGCCTGCGGACAACCTGCTAGCGCAGGCCGTGCCACCTGCCATGCCCCTTCACCTGCGCGTTCAGGCGGGCCAGGTAGGCGTTGTAGGACGCAAGCTCCGGGTCGTCCGCATCCTCGTCCGCTGCCGCGGCCGCGCGTGCGCCATGCACGATGGCGTCGAGACTCGCGCCGTCAGCGTCCCGGCCCGCTGCGGCCGCGGCGGTGACGCTCGCGCCGGCCGGAAGGTCGACGTCGGGGACCTCGCCAGGATCGCTGTGCGGCCTGAACTCGTCCCGGATGGTCTTCGCCCAGAACACCACGCCGAATATCGCGAAGATCGGCCACTCAAAGGTATAGGCCCAGCTCAGCGCGTTGCCCGACTCGGCGCGATGGAACTGCCAGTCGCCGAGCCACAGCATCCCGATCGTGGCGACCACAGCGAAGGCATGCCAGCCGAGCCACCTCGGGGTGATAAGGAAGAACCACCGCGGCCTAGCCCGAACGCTGGACATGCACTGAGCCTAGCGCTGTACCGCTGCTGGCTGGTGCAGGGGATATGGCCTCGATGCCAGAGTTACGTCACCGGGCGGGGGACTCGCTGCGGTGCTCCCCGGCGCCGGTGCGCAGGTGGCGGGCGGGTGCCAGGACCGGACGATCCGGGCAACCCGGCTCCCGGCGCGCTACCTTGCCGCCACGGGCGCCGGCCGGTCCGCGAGTCACTGCCAGGGTCACCCGGCTGATCAGCGATAATCACTTGCATGTCTCTTGCCGAACTCCTCTCCGGACGCGTCGGGCTCGCCGGCCGCCTCCCGCAGCGGCTGGACGAACTGCGCGGGCCGTCAAAGGGAGTCATCGTGCTGCCGAGGCACCTGTCCTGGCCGGGCATGCGCGAGTTCGATGTGACCGACGACACCATCCGCCGCAGCATGTACGGCATCGTGCTGACTCAGGGCAGGCGCAACGAGGTCGCGCGGTTCCTCAACGCCCGGCTGCTGAGGGAGGACTGGCCGCTGATCCGGGCATCGCTGGACCCCAAGCTGCGACGATGGTGCGAGCGGCGGTTCGCACTGCGCGGCTCGCCGGAGGTCAGCGAGCGGCACGGGTAGCCCCGCCAGCGGCCATGCCAGCCAGCAGGTCACGGAAGCGCTGGCCTGTGCGAGGGTATGTGCATGCGGAAATACGTCATCATGGGTGTGCAGGGCAGCGGCAAGGGCACGCATGCTGCCATGCTGGCGGCCGACCTGGACCTGGTGAACATCGGCGTAGGTGACATCCTTCGCTGGAATGTGCAGAACCACACCAAGCTCGGCGCCCAGATCCGGCGCACCATGGCGGCGGGCGAGCTGGTGGGTGACGACCTGGTCGAGGGCATCGTGCGGGAGCGGCTGGCCCAGCACGACTGGAACTACGGTTTCGTCATCGACGGATTCCCGCGCAGTGTGCGCCAGGCTGAGTTCTTCCTGGAGAGCTACGACATCGACGGTGTGATCTACCTCGACCTGCCCGACAGCGAGGTCCGGCGGCGGGTGATGGCCCGGCGGCTGTGCGCGGGCTGCGGCATGGACTACAGCCTGATCGACAACAGCCCCAAGCAGGAAGGCCGCTGCGACGCCTGCGGTGGCGAGCTGGTCACCAGGGAGGACGACACGGAGGAAGCCCTCGCCGTCCGGCTCCGCGAGTATCACGAGAAGACCGACCCGGTGCTGGACATCTTCCGCCGCAAGGAGTACGTGGTGACCGTCGATACCCGGCCGCCCAAGGAGCAGGTCCAGCAGACCATCCGCGCCCGGCTCGGCCTGCCCGCGTATCACCCCCCGCAGCAGGCGGCTAGCTGACGGCGATGCGGGTCGTCGTCGCGCCCGACTCGCTCAAGGGCAGCCTCGGCGCTCGCGAGGCCGCCGCGGCGCTGGCCGAGGGCTGGCGCGGCGCGCGGCCCCGCGACGAGCTGGTGTGCCTGCCGCTTGCCGACGGCGGCGAGGGCACGCTGCAGGTTCTCGCCGCGACCGACGCCGCGGCCAGCTGGCATCCGGTTCAGGTCACCGGGCCCGACGGTCGGGCCGTGGACAGCTGCTGGCTGGAGCTGCGCGACGGCACCGCCTGTATTGAGCTTGCCCTGGCCAGCGGCCTGCCGCTGATGGCGGCGCTGGACCCGCTCGGCGCGCAGACCACGGGAACCGGCGAGCTGGTCGCCGCCGCGCTCGACGCGGGCGCGAGGCGGATCGTGATCGCGCTCGGCGGGTCGGCGTCCACCGACGGCGGAACGGGTGCGCTGGCCGCGCTGGGCGCCCGTTTCCTCGACGGCGCTGGCCGGAAG